>NZ_JCBAMR010000018.1:0-111813 GCF_059760425.1 Achromobacter sp. RT286_PF | reverse complement strand
AGGTCGACTGGAAACCCGCGCCCAGCCGCAAGCCGCTAGTGGACGGCCCGCAGATCGCCAGCGTGGTCGGCCCGCCCAATGAAGAAATCTACTGCGACGAATTCGGCCGCATCAAGGTGCAGTTTCCGTGGGACCGGCTGGGGCAGAACAACGAACACAGTTCGTGCTGGATCCGCGTGTCGCAGAACTGGGCGGGTGCGGGCTGGGGCCACATGGCCATCCCGCGCATCGGCCAGGAAGTCATCGTCAGCTTTCTGGATGGCGATAGCTCGCAGCCGATCGTCACGGGCAGAACGCACCGGTCGATCAACCCGCCGCCCTACGAGCTGCCGCGCCACAAAACGCGCATGACGATCAAAAGCCAGACGCATAAGGGCGAGGGCTATAACGAGCTGCGCTTTGAAGACGAACGGGACCAGGAAGAGATCTACATCCACGCGCAGAAAGACCAGAACATCCACGTCAATCACAACGAGACCACCTTCGTCGGCAACGACCGCAGCGAACAGGTCGAGCATGACGAAACCATCACCATCGGCCACGACCGCAGCGAATCGGTGGGCAGCGATGAAAAGGTCCACATCGGCCAGGACCGCCGCCACACCATCGGCCAGGACGACTTCCTGACCATCGACCGCAACCACACCATCGCCACCGGCCGCGACCGCACGGAAGACGTGGGCAACAACCGGCGCGACAAGACGGTGGCCAATCACTGGATTGAAACGGGCGGCCATGTGGAACATAAGGTGCAGGGGCATTTCCAGGTGCATGCGGGCGAGCGCATCGAGGGCAAGACGGTGACGCTGGAATTGCAGGCCGCGCAAAGCGTGGTCATCAAGGGGCCGGGCGGCACCATCAACATCGACGATTCGGGCATCACGCTGGACGCAGGCGCCCTTGTATTCAAAGGGCCCATCAATCAGCAATCCGGCGCGGCCAGCGGCCCGTCGATGGCGGGCGCCGCTACCCCAGGGCTTGCCATGGACCTGCTTTGCGCATTGCGCGCCGACGGCACCTGCCCCCGTGTGCCCTGCCCTTGCGGCATGCAAGGAGCCTGACGATGTCCTTCCCGGAACATGCCGGCTGGCCCCGTCAAACCGTCCGCGTCGTGCAAGCCCCCAGCATGGACAGCCTGGCCGACGATCGCGCGAGCGCGGATACGAATTCTTGCCCTGGCTACGGCTCTGCCTCTGCCTGGCTTTGGTTGGATGGCGCACGGTCTGCCACGCTGGAACACGAGGTGTCGTCATTGCAGTCCGGCGTGGATCGTCACTGGTTATGGCGCGGCACCGATTGGGAATACCAGCCGCCGGGATATCGCCATGGTCCGTTGCTGACGCCCGTCACCGCGCCGCTGCTGCAAGCCTTTATTGACGATTGGGCACCCCGGCAAATGGGTGTGCTGTTGTTTGCCGGCGATGACGCGCCGGCAAGTGCACACCTGAAGCACCTGCGTCTGATGCGGGCGCCCGATGGCGCGCCCATGCGATTCAACCTGACGGCCACGCGCCAATTGGAAGAGCTTTGCGAAGGTCTGCCTGCCGATCGCCTGGCGCAATTGCTGGGGCCGATACAAAGGCTGATCTGGCGCACCGCCGACGACGCGGGCGCGCTATGGCTGCAAGCCGATGTTCCTGTTCCGAATGAAACCGCGCCCGACCCTAGGGGCTTTGCGTTGTCGGCGGCTGAGGTAGACGCGGTCAACCGCGCCAGCTTTGCCTGCTTCATGCGCGAGGCCGTGCGCCGCCACGTGCCTGCCGATATGGCGACCAAGCACCCGGCCGCCCACGCCAAGCTGCTGCATCAGATCGCGTTGTTTACCGACGAAGCCGGGCTGATCAACCTGCGGCTCGAACGCGACATTCATCACTACATCGAATTGCGCCTCTACTTTCCGCAATTGCCATTCGAGAAAGATGCCGAATTGCGCGCCAATCTGGCCCGCCGCGACGAATCCGGGCTGTTGCGCCTGAACCACGCTGAACACCGCTTGAACACGATCACCGCCGCGATGGCATCAGGAACGCAATCATGATTCATCTGCAATGTCCCAAGGCGCTGCAACCGCCCCACCCTAGCGCCAAGATACTGGGCAAGGCGATATCCCCGCCGCCTTGCCAGCGTGGCATCCCCTTGTATCCCCTGCGCTATGGCATCACGGACAAGCCCTTTGATGCCAAGGTGTTCCCTACGCTGAGTACCGTCGGCTATCCGGCGTTGAGCGACGGCAAAGCCTACGGCTTGCGGGTACTGCGGCCACGCAGCTATGTCTACCTGTTCGTGCGCCAGAGCGGACGCATGTGGACGATCCACTATCAGGTCACCGACAACATCCGCTTCGCGCCTATCTGGTGGACCGAAGCCGACTACAAAGGCGACGTGCCGGGCCGCGCGGCCGTACCGGATGAAACGGGCGCAGCGCGCTACCTGCTTGCGCCTCCTGACCTGCAAGACGAGACCGTGCATGTCATGGTCAGCGACACGCTACTGAGCCACGCCGCGCTATGGGCCATTGAAAACAACAAAGAAAGTTGGCGCAGCCTGCTGGCCACCCCCGTAAAAATTGCGGGCGGCAAGCAAGCGCACGTCTTTCCCGCTACCTTGCTGCCAGAAGTCCGCGAGCTGTCCCAGACCGTGCTGCGCCAGTATCCCTGGAGTGAAAGCCGGCCACACACCGACGGCGTCCTGTCCACCCAGAACGCCATGACGGCCGCGACGCGGCCCCGCACGGACATCCAACCCCAAGCCGTTGTCGTGCAGGATCTGGCCGGGATGCTAAGTGAATTGAACATGTTCGTGGGCAGCAGGCTGGCGGATTTGCAGACCTACGGCGCCGACGCGGCTCACAAGCTGCGGGTGTCCCAGATGATCGATCAGTTGGGCAATCTGGCCGGCGATGAGGCCGGACACCAAACCCTACGAAATGACCCTATCGGCAGCGCCATGGGGCCGGGTGTCACCGGCCCGGACGTCCTGGCCTCTCGCGACCGCGCCAACCAGGCGCGCCTGGCCGCGTACCGCAAGCGCACTATGCACGCTCGAAATGTCGCACGCGCCCACTTCGCCGAACACCACCCCAAGCAGCTGCAAGCGCACGCCGATGACGTCGTCCGTGCCGCCGCCGATCTTTGGGCGTTGTTCAACAGCCAGCGCAAAGCCTACGACGCCATCGTCGACGTGCACGCGCCCGACACCCAGGGCTATCTGGACCTGCGCTGCCTTGCGGGGCACACCCTGCCCGCCCTGATCCACTGCACAGCCGGCAAGGACTTCTTGCTGGCGCAAGTCGAACCCGACGGCCCGGTGGGCTTATTGCAAAAAGCCGTGCTGGGCGCGCCGGAAGTCGTCAGCTACGCCAAGCTGGCCAGCGGCACCGTCCGCCAGGCAGCGGTCAATGCGTCCTTGGCCGCGCTGCAAAAAGTGCTGGAGACGCTACCGGCGGACGGCGCATCCAATCAGCTGAGCGTGATGCTGGGCGCCTTGGTCGCGCACGGCCAATTGAAATCGCCCGGCGCATTCTGGACCAGTGTGTACCGCCCGATCATGGAAGTGCTGGACGGCACCCTGGCGCGCGCCCACGACGTACCGCTGCCCGAAGTGGGTAATTGGGTGCGAAACAGCATGGGCCTCACCGGCGTCAACGGCTTTCGTCCACAGACCGTCGACCGCGCCGTGCAGACCCTTGTCACCTTGTATGACACCGAGGACGTGCAGGAGCGGCTGGAGCAATGCCGAAAATTGCCCGGACGCTTGCGCTTCTGGCACAACGCCCGCCTGGCGCTAGGCGGCGTCGCGGCGTTCGCCACGGTGTACAGCGCGGGCGAAGCATTCAAGGCGCTGGGGCGTGAGGATGGATTGACTTTGGGGAATGCGCTGAATGCGACTGGCAAGGTTTTGGGGGTGGGCGCGGCTGGGGCGACGATGACGAGGTTTTGGTTTGAGAAACAGCGCGACTTGGCGAAGGTGCGGGGGGAGACGGGGGCGGCTGCTGCGTTTGATGGGGCGGCCAAGAAATGGGAGATGGTGGCGATCGGGACGGCCGCTGTGGCCGCGATCGCGATTGGCGCAAAGGACTGGTGGCAGGCCGCCATGCAAGAGAGCGGCCAAGTCGCGGCAATCAGCTTCGTCAGTGGTTCAGTGCAATTTGCCGCAGGGGGGCTGGGCCTTTTTCACCTGTGGAGTAGGCTACGTCCTCTGAGCGCCATTAGCGCGGCCGAATCAAGCTCTTTACTGATAAAAGGCACACCCGGAGTGGCTCGACTTAGCGCCGGCACGATCGGGTGGATCCTTCTCGGAATCGAGGCCCTTTATCTTGGCCTTCGCCATCTCCACCAAGCCGCAGTCGACGAGGCAAGGGTCGAGACATGGATCCGACGTAGTGTGTGGGGCATGCCGGGCGGCCTGGAGCCTTTTGCGAGCGATGAAGAAGAGCTGCAAGAATTCCATCGGTTGTTCCAAGCTCCAAGCATGCAAAGCGACATCGCGGTATCCGAGGTATTGGCTTCTTCCCTGAAAGCGAAGCTAGCGAGGGTGGCAGGATTGCCGAACGATGTCCGAACCGTTTCCGTTTTCTTGCCAGGATGGCGGTCGCAAATCAGCCAGTACTCGATCAGCCAGCAACAGGCCCCGCGCTTGGGCGAGTTTTCAGGCCGCGAGGTGCGCTACGACGACCCGGACCGAGTCACCGTGATAAACGGCGTCGGCGTCGTCAAAATTGCCACGAACGCCCTGTTCGGTACGACGACAGTGAACTATCGCCCAAATGGTTTCACGGATGCCGATTACGAGATGGAGGCCAGCTCGTCATGGTGAAAAAGCTCCGCGCCATCGACCCCGCCACCATCCCGGACGCCGCAGTCGAATTCAAGCGTCAATGCGCACGTCTTGACGAGAGCGTGGATTTCGCCGCCTTGCCCGACATTCGCTACGCCATGGATCCCGAGCAACTATGGCTGACCGAAGACGTGTCCGATCCAGAGCAGTTCAATGAGCAATATATTGAGCCGCGTACGGAAGGGCAGCTTACGTTTTTGCTGCAACTGTCGACGCTTGGCGTGTCCATGTCCGTGACCATCGTATTCATTCTGGCCCCCCTGTTCGGGGAGTACCAGCACAAGGGCGCCCTCATCTGTATTCCGTTTTTACTGATGGCTGCGGCGGGTTTGTGGTTGGGAGCCGATGCGGCCATGTCGCCGGTACGGTTTAACCGGCAAGCGCAATTGGTGCACGTCTGTTATGGGAATACGGTGCTACACCTGCCATGGCGCGATGTGCGGCCCTACACAGAATTCGGCCATGGATACGCGCTACGTTTATGTTTCCCTAGGCCCTACCTAGAAATGATGCAACTGCCGTCCCAGGATCCCGAGAGCATTAGAAAAAGCAAATGGCCGTTGATCGTTGAAGGCGACTTTGACGTGCATGATAAGACGTTCTTCGACAAAAACCTTCACCGGCTGGAGTTCATCCGCCGCTATATGGAGCACGGGCTGAAGGCAATTCAAGCCGACCCAAAGTTTGTCGAGCAAGGCCTGGTTCGCAAGCCGACCGGCGACGACAAGTTGGAATGGTTGAACGGGCTGAACAATATCGCAGTCGTCTTCCTTTTCTTCTTCAACCTCTTCACCCTCAAGCCTCTTCTCGACCGCTGGATCAAGCACAAAGCCAGCACCTTTCGCTGGCCGGAAGAAGTCGAACGCCTATGCACGCCGGGCGCCGATCTATCCGCCTACGACACGCGCCCCGTCAAGTCCAGCGCCCGCTACTTCTATCGTTACGCTGGAATGGACAAGGGTGTGATCTTTGTGGATCACAAAGGCAGGCAAGTTCATTTGCGTAGCTCGGAGTAGTAAGAGAAGACATGGCAAGCAAACAGCTTCGCATCATCGACCCCTCAACAATCCCGGACGCCGCAGTCGAGTTCAAGCGTCAATGCGCACGTCTTGACGAGAGCATGGATTTCGCCGCCCTGCCCGACATACGCTACGCCATGGATCCCGAGCAGCTATGGCTGACCGAAGACGTGTCCGACCCCGAGCAATTCAATGAGCAATATATTGAGCCGCGTACGGAAGGGCAGATTACGTTTTTGCTGCAACTGTCGACGCTTGGCGTGTCCATGTCCGTGACCATCGTGTTCATTCTGGCCCCCCTGTTCGGGGAGTACCAGCACAAGGGCGCCCTCATCTGTATTCCGTTTTTACTGATGGCTGCGGCGGGTTTGTGGTTGGGAGCCGATGCGGCCATGTCGCCGGTACGGTTTAACCGGCAAGCGCAATTGGTGCACGTCTGTTATGGGAATACGGTGCTACACCTGCCATGGCGCGATGTGCGGCCCTACACAGAATTCGGGCATGGATACGCGCTACGTTTATGTTTCCCTAGACCCTACCTAGAATTGATGCAACTGCCGTCCCAGGATCCCGAGAGCATTAGAAAAAGCAAATGGCCGTTGATCGTTGAAGGCGACTTTGACGTGCATGATCAGACGTTCTTCGACAAGAACCTTCACCGGCTGGAGTTCATCCGCCGCTATATGGAGCACGGGCTGAAGGCAATTCAAGCCGACCCAAAATTTGTCGAGCAAGGCCTTGTCCGTAAACCCACCGGTGACAACAACGTCACCAGAACGGGCGGATGGAGCGATATCTTCAACATCTACGACATCCTCTTCAACCTCTTCACCCTCAAGCCTCTTCTCGACCGCTGGATCAAACACAAAGCCAGCACCTTTCGCTGGCCAGAAGAAGTCGAACGCCTATGCACCCCGGGCGCTGATCTATCCGCCTACGACACGCGCCCCGTCAAGTCCAGCGCCCGCTACTTCTATCGCTACGCTGGAATGGACAAGGGTGTGATCTTTGTCGACCACAAGGGGCGGCAGGTTCAGCCGCGCAATCAAGCCGGTTGACCTGCGTCCCCGCGACGTGCGCCGCTGGTGCGCCAGGCCAGGCCGGCGCTGATGGCCAATGCCAATGCCAACAAACCGCCGGCCATCGCGGCCACGCCCGGCCATTGCTGGGCCGCCCAGAAGTGGCCGCCCCAGGCGCCCAGCACGCTGGACCCCACGTAATACACCAGCAGGTACAGCGATGCGGCCAGTGCCTTGTAGCCTCGGGCCATCTGGCCCACCCAGCCGCTGGCGACCGCATGCGCCGCGAAAAAGCCGAAGGTAAACACCACGATACCGGCGATCAGGATGGGCAAGGAGTCGGACAAGGTCAGCAGCAACCCCGCCAGGGCCAAGCCTGTGGCGGCGGACAGCATGGCGCCCCGGCCGTGACGGTCGGCAAGGCGGCCGAAAAACGTCGAGGCAAAGATGCCGACCAGATACACGACGAAGATGAAGCCGATGAAGGTCTGGCTTAGCGAAAACGGCGGCAGCAGCAGGCGGAATCCCACGTAGTTGTAGACCGTGACAAACGCGCCCATCAGCAGGCCGCCCATGGCGAACAACGCGCATAAGGGCCCGTTCTTCAGGTGCGCGCCGACACCGGCCCGCACATCGCCCAGCACACCGGCCCAGCCACGCCCGCGTTGCGGCGTGAAGCGGCGCGAGGCGGGCAGCAACCACATGAACAGCGCCGCGGCCACGATGCCCACGACCCCCAGCGTGCCCATCGCGGCGCGCCAGCCAAAGTGATCCGAGACCAGCCCGGTGATGACGCGGCCGGACAGCCCGCCAAACGCGCTTCCGCTGATATACAGGCCCATCACGAAGCCCAGCGTGTCCGGTTCGACTTCCTCGGCCAGGTAGGCCATGGCGACGGCGGGGACGCCGCCCATCGCCACGCCTTGCAGCGCGCGCAGCGCCAACAGGCTGTGCCAGTCGGGCGCCACGGCCGCGATGGTGCCCAGCGCGGCGGAAGCCAGCAACGACCAGGCCATGACGCGCTTGCGCGGCAATGCTTGGGAGAACAGGCCGACAAAGAAGATCGCGATCGCCAGCAAGCCGGTGCACAAGGACAGGACCAGGCTGCTTTGCGCGGGCGACACGCCGAAGGCGCCAGTGAACAGCGGCATCAGTGGCTGCACGCAATACAACAGCGAAAACGTGGAAAAGCCCGCAGCGAACAAGGCCCATTGCGCGCGATGCAGTTCTGGCGTGCCGCGCGCCAGATAAGGGGCGGGCGTGGGGGTGGGAGAACTGGCGCTAGGGGCAGACATGGGAAATCTCTGAAAGACAAGCGGGCGACGCGCCCGCAGATCAAAAGTAGACTTTTCGCCTTGATATGTCCAATATATGAAACCCCTACCGTCCATACTTTAAAACGATGGAATTACGACATCTGCGCTATTTCACTGCGGTGGCCGAAGAATTGCATTTCACGCGGGCAGCGGCGCGCCTGGGAATTGGCCAGCCGCCGTTGAGCCAGCAGATTCAGCAGCTGGAACGCGAAATCGGCACACCGCTATTTCTCCGGCTTCCCCGCGGCATCGAGATGACCGAAGCCGGCGCCCAGTTCCTGGAAGACGCCCGCGCCATCCTGGCCAGCGCCGACCGCGCGATAGACACGGCCCGGCGGCTGGGACGAGGCGAGCGCGGCGCGATCACCGTGGGCTTCACGGCATCGGCCGTATTCCACCCGTACCTGCCTCGCGCCATTCGCGCTTATCGCGACCGCTATCCCGACGTGCGCATCACCTTGACGGAAAGCAACACCATTTCACTGCTGCGCGGGCTGCGCGTGGGCGAGGTAGACATCGCCTTTGTACGGCCGCCCTACTTGCTGGACGCGGAATTTGAATCCGAACGCGTCCTGGACGAACCCATGCTGGTCGCCCTGCCCCCCGATCACGCCTTAAGCCGCCGCCGCAGCGTACCGATTGCGGCGCTGGCCGATGAGGACTTCGTGCTGTACCCGCGCCCCATCGGCGCCGGCCTGTACGACGCCATCCAGTCCGCCTGCCAGCGCGCGGGCTTTGCACCGCGCGTCATTCAAGAGGCGCCGCAAATGGCGTCCATCGTCAGCTTGGTGGCAGCCGGCGTCGGCATTTCCATCGTGCCCGCCGCCATGCGCCACATGGGCGCGCAGGGCATTGAGTATCGCCCCATCAAGGGCGACGCCCCGCACGCTTTACTGGACATGGCCTACCGCCGCCATGACCGGTCCATGGCCGCAGGCAACGCCGTGTCGTTGCTGCGCCAACTGGCCCATCCCGAACGCGCGCAGCCGGCCGCATCGCCGCCGTAGTGCCCTGTCGCGTTTGTCATCTTCTGTAAAGCCCGCGCCTGGGACACCAGAGTAAATTGCGCTACCGCTGATCCGTCCCTGAGCCGGGACGCAGCTTCAGATATCAACCTTTTCAAAGGTGAACCCGTGCGACGTACTCTCTTGGCCTTGGCCCTTGCAACGATTCCCGGCTTGGGCGCAGCCGCCGCGCTGACCTCCGCCATCGGCGCGGTGACGGTCTATCAGGACCGCGCGGTCGTCACGCGCTCGGCCACCAGCGAGTTGGCGGCGGGCGAGCATGAGCTGACCCTGGAAAACCTGCCCGCATCATTGCAGGAGAATTCCCTGCAAGTGTCGGCCAAAAGCACCGGCCAGGCCTCGTTGCTGGACGTCAAGGTGCGCGACGCCTTCAACGCCGACACGGCCAACGAACGCGTTCGCGCCTTGCAGGAGCAGGTGCGCAAGCTGGAAGGTCAGATGGCCCAGCTGGATGACGAGGCCGCCGTCCTGGACAACCAGCGCGAGCTGGTCTTGATGATGCAGCGCGGCGCCACCGAGCCCTCCAAGGACAGCGCCCGGCTGACCTTGGAAGAACTCAAGGCCATCCAGACGCTTAGCGCGGACAGCCTGGCCAAGGCACTGGCCGGATTGCGTCAGGTCGCAACGCGCAAAGAAGCGCTGGAACGCGAGCTTGCCGCATTGCAAAACCAGCTGAACGTGGTGCAAGGCCAGATGAGCCGCCGCACCAAGACCGTTACGTTACGGGTCAACCTGGCGCGTGCGGGCAAGGTCGACCTGGCAGTGTCGTACGCCGTCGGCGGCGCGCGCTGGACGCCTGCCTATGACGCCCGCCTGCGTCCCGCCGACCGCAGCGTGGATCTGGGTTACTTCGGCGTCATTCGCCAGAATTCCGGCGAAGACTGGAACAACGTCAAGTTGACGTTGTCCACTGCCCGGCCCGCCTTGGGCGGTGGCGCGCCGACCTTGCAACCGTGGATCATCGATGTGGCCGCCCCACCGCCTCCGCCGCCGCGCCCCATCGCCGCGCCCGCGCCTGCCGTATCCAGCGAAATGGCCATGAAGCGCGCGCCGCGCGGCGCCAGCCAGGCCTATGCCGAAAGCGCGCAGGCCGACGTCATGCCGGAACCGATCGACGTGCGCACCGCGCAGGTACAAAACGAGGCCACCAGCGCGTCGTTCCAGATCCAGAACCCGGCCACGCTGCCCTCGGACAACTCTACCCAGCGTGTGGCGATCGCAACCGCCAAGCTGCCGGCCACGCTGCAATATCAATCCACGCCCGCGCTGCGCGAAGCGGTATTCCTGACGGCGCAGGCCAGCAACAACACCGATTTTCCGTTCCTGGCCGGCCCGCTCAACACCTTCCTGGACGACGCATTCGTCGCGTCCAGCGCCATGAAGGCGGTGATGCCGGGCGAAAAGGTCGAACTGGCGATGGGCGCCGACGACGGCATCTCGATCAAGCGCCAGCTGGTCAACCGCTACACCGAAAGCACGGGTTTTTCGGGCAGCGGCAAGCGGGTGACGTACGAATACAAGATCACGGTCAAGAACAACAAGGCCACCAAGGAACAGGTGTCGTTCAAGGACCGCCTGCCGGTCTCGCGCAACGAGAAAATCGTCGTCAAGCTGCTCTCGCCCGCCGACCGCGACATCAAGCGCGAAGAAGACGGCAAGCTGGTCTGGAATTGGGACCTTGAACCGGGCAAATCGCGCGAGACCGTTCTGAAGTTCTCGATCGACTATCCCGGCGACATCGACGTGTCCGGCATCTGATTGCCCCGCCTGCCGCCGGCCGCTTCAGTGCTGGCGGCAGAATTCGATGAACGCTTGCGGCTCCAGGGGGATGGACAGGCCATAGCCCTGGGCCACGTCGCAACCCAGCTCGCGCAGCAGTTGCAGGTCGCGTTCCTGCTCGACCCCTTCGGCGACCACGCGCCGGCCCAGCACCCGGCCCATTTCGATGGCCGCGGCCACCACCGCGCGTGAGGCGGCTTCGCGGTGCATGTGGACGATAAAGTCCCGGTCGATCTTGAGTTCTGTAAAAGGCATGGCGGAAAACAGCCGCATCGAGGCGATGCCCGCGCCGAAGTCGTCCATGGCCAGTTCAAAGCCGCGCACGCGCAGCAGGTTCAACGCGGAAGACAGCGCCAGCCAATCGTTGACGGGCTCGTCCTCGGTCAGTTCAATCTTGATCAGGCGCGCCGGCAGTCCCGCCTGCGCCACCCGCTTTTCCAGCACGGCCGGCATATCGCGAGAACACAGCGTGGACGCCGATGCGTTAATGGCGATGGGCACGGCGATGCCTTCGGCGTGCAGCGTTTTCTGCACCTCCAGCACGCGATCCGTCACGCGCAGAAACAGCATGCGATCCATGCCCAGGCGATGCGCGGCCGGCACAAAATCCACGGCGGATATGGCGCCCAGCTCGGGATGATCCCAACGCGACAGCGCTTCGGCGGCCAGCACCTTGCCGGTGGACAGGCTCATTTGCGGTTGCAACACCACGCTCATGCCCACGCCCGTGATCAAGGCCCGGCCAAGTTCGGCCTCGACCACTTCGCGGCGGATGGATGGATGTTGGGGCGTGGTCACGTCCTCGGCGGCAAGCCCGGCCTTGATGGCCTGGTGCATGGCCGTGCGGGATACCGGCTTGGACAGCGCCTGCGCCGACGGACAGCCGGCTTGCAGCGCCAGCCGTACATGTGACTGCAACAGCTCTTCGCTCAGGCTGCTGATCCAGATGATGGGAGGCATGCTTTTTAGCCGGCCCACATCCACCAGGCGCCGCAATTCGTTGGGCATGTGGGTGCCGTCGCCGTCGCTCATCACGATGTCGCTGATCACCAGGTCGTAGTACTGCCGGCTTAACGCGCTGACCGCTTCCGTGCTGCTGCCCAACCCGGCAACCCGCCGATATCCCAACGCCAGCAGCATGTTCTGCAGATAAGCACGTTCAACGGGGTGATCTTCAACGAGAAGAATTCGTCGAGCGGCTCCGGCGTCGGTTTTTGGCATTCGTTTTCGTCCTAGCTTATAGGTCGAGCCCTGGCAGGCGGCCGCTGGTTCTGTTCGGGTTCCCATGCTACGGCATTCACTTGCGATCTGTCGTCGACGGCAAAGGGCTAAGGCAATTTCCGGGCCGATAGGCGTAGGTTTAAGAACACCCTGGCCGCAATTGCCTCGTCCCGTTGTCCACGCACAACGCACCGGCTCGTCCAGACGGACGCCGCCCCGCCGCCCGGGGGTGGGCGCGCGGGTGCGATAATGGCCGCCTTTACGCATCTTGCGCAGCTTGCGCAACCACGGCACGGAGCTTCCCTTGACCCGCATTGACGACCCCCAGCACGACCGCGAGGTCGGCACGGCCGACTCGACCCAGGACAACACGCGCACCGACGACACCCGCATCAGCGCCGTTCGTCCCCTGATTTCGCCCGCGCTCCTGCAGGACGAACTGCCCGTATCCACCGCTATCCAGACGCTGGTCGAGGAAAGCCGCGCGCAGATCGCCAACGTGCTGCACGGCCGCGACGACCGCCTGCTGATCGTCGTGGGTCCCTGCTCCATTCACGACCATGGCCAGGCCATGGACTACGCGCGCCAATTGCGCGCCGCCGTCGATCAGCACAAGAAAGACCTGCTGATCGTCATGCGCGTGTACTTTGAAAAGCCGCGCACCACGGTGGGCTGGAAGGGTTACATCAACGATCCGCGCCTGGACGGCAGCTTCCGCATCAACGAAGGCCTGCGCCGCGCGCGCGAACTGTTGCTGGACATCAGCGGCCTGGGTCTGCCGATTGCCACCGAATTCCTGGACTTGCTCAGCCCGCAGTACATCGCTGACCTGATCGCCTGGGGCGCCATCGGCGCGCGCACCACCGAAAGCCCCAGCCACCGCCAGCTGAGCTCGGGCCTGAGCTGCCCGCTGGGGTTCAAGAACGGTACCGACGGCGGCGTGCAGATCGCAGCCGACGCCATGGTTGCCGCCAGTGCCAAGCACGCGTTCATGGGCATGACCAAGATGGGCATGGCCGCCATTTTCGAGACGCGCGGCAACCAGGACACGCATGTGATTCTGCGCGGCGGCAAGCAGGGCCCCAACTATGACGCAGCCAGCGTCGACGCCTGTTGCGCCGCCCTGCGCGCCGCCGGCCAGCGCGAACAGGTCATGATCGACTGCTCGCACGCCAACTCCAACAAGTCGCACCTGCGCCAGATCGACGTGGCCAACGACATCGCCGCGCAGCTGGCGCAAGGCGATGCGCGCATCACCGGCGTCATGATCGAAAGCCATCTGGAAGAAGGCCGCCAGGACCTGAAGCCCGGCCAACCGCTGCGCCGTGGCGTGTCGATCACCGACGCCTGCCTGGGCTGGAGCCAGACCGAACCGGTGCTGGAAACGCTGGCACAGGCGGTGCGCCAGCGCCGCTTGAAAGTGGCCGGTACGGCGTAACCACACGCCCACGGGGGGGCCGTCAACGCGACTGCCCTGCCCCAGCGCCACCGCCACCCCTGCCGCTTGCTTAGCGGCGCAATGCGTAAGGCGCGGGGTCCATGTCCGGCGTCTGGCCGGTGATCAGGCTGGCAAGCAGCTTGCCGGTCACCGGGCCCAACGTGAAGCCATGATGCGCGTGGCCGAAGGCCATCCACAACCCCTTATGCCCAGGCGCGGGGCCGATCACCGGCCGCATGTCCGGCATGCAAGGCCGGCAACCCATCCACGGTTCCTGCTCCACCGCCGCGCCCAGGGGCAGCAATTGCCCCGCCAATGCCCGCGTACGCTGGATCTGGATGGGCGACGGCGGCGCATCCCGATGCGCAAACTCGGCCCCCGTGGTCAGTCGCACGCCCCGCGTCATCGGCGTCACCACAAAACCGCTGTCGATGTCCGCCACCGGATGCGACAAGGTCGCGCCCGCGTCCAGCGCAAAGTGCTGGTGATAGCCGCGCTTGACCGCCATGGGAATGCGGTAGCCCAACGGCCGCAGGATATCCAGCGACCACGGGCCCATCGCCACCACTACATCGCGCGCCTCGATCCGGCCGCCGTCGGCCTGCACCTGCCAACGCCCGGCGCCCGAGTCCTGAAGGGTGCGGGCGTCGCCGCGTACCAGTTGCCCGCCCCGTTGTTGAAACAGCGCCGCGTAGCCGCGCGTGACGGCGCCGGGGTCCGACACGTTGACGGGGTCCAGCCAATGCACGGCACCCACCGCCCGCTCCGACAGGGACGGCTCCAGCGCCGTCAAGGCCTGCCGGTCCAACACCCGGTAATTCAGCGCATACGGCGCCAGTGCCTCGGCGTCGGCGATTGCCTGCGCCAGGCCGGCTTCGGTGCGCGCGGCGTCAATCCAGCCATTGCGGCGAAACAGCGGCGCCAGATTCGCGTCGTCTTTCAGCGCGTCGTGCTCGGCCACGCTGCGCTCGATCAGCGGCAGCATCGCCTCGGCCGCACGCGCCAGCCGCGTTGGCGACGAATGCCACCAATAACGCAGCAGCCATGGCGCAATGCGCGGCAGAAAGCGCACATGGTAGCTGACGTCGGGCGTGTTGTTGCGGGCATAGCGCCACAGGCTGCGCCAATCCCGGGGAAAGGCGTACGGAATCACGCTGGCCCGTTCAATCAGGCCCGCGTTGCCATAGCTGGTTTCTTCGCCAGGCCCCTTTCGGTCCAACAGCACCACCGAGCGGCCGCGCGCCAAGAGATGCAGGGCCGTACTGACGCCGACTATGCCCGCGCCCAGAACCACAACGTCTGTTTTCATGCGCCGAATTCTGCGCTTGCGCCCCATGTTCGGCAAGCGACGCGCATCGTAGAATCGCGCTCGTCGGCCCCCTCATCAAATTCACGCTGCTTCGGCAAACATCTGAAACAATTGGTATCATGCGCGTCGGCATGGCCGCGTTGACCGTACGCGCCAGCCTCTTCAGATTGCCGGACGCCGTTGTCCGGGCCGCCACTTTCAAGTCAGGTATGGACAGCTCTCCCCTTATTCCCGCCGCCCTTTCCGTATCGCGCCACAGCGTATTCATCTACACCGAAGAACAGCGCGGCAACCAGCTGGTTGAATCCCCGGTTATCGGCATGCTGTCCGATATTTCCGGCTCCGAAAAACTGCTGGTGGTGCAGGACCCGCACAGCGGCTTGAAGTTCATCTACCGTGTGGATCACGAAAGCAGCAATCTGGACGCCGCCGCCATTACGGAACACGAGCCCGCGGCGTTCGACGGCAAGACCTCGGTGCAGATCAACGCCATGTCGTACCGCCTGGGCAGCGCCGAGAGCGCGATGAAATTGCTGCGGGGCAAAACGCAATGGATCCAGGACAAGGGATCGGTGTTGTCGGTGTTGCTGCAAAATGCCGCCGCCCGCAAGACCCGTTTCGCCTCGGCGCGCATCGAGCGTGACCGCATGCGCAAGGTGCCGGCGGGCGTGCCGATCGAATACCTGCCTACATAAATCGGATGGCGCCAGCCGGTAGCGCCTTATCCACAATTTCTGTGGATAAGGCAGCCGCCGATGCAAGGTGGGCGGCCTTTTGGGGGATGCGCAACGGGCTGCGCAAAGTTTGATCAGGCACGGTTTTGGCGCCGCCCGGATGGCATCCGCCACGTTTGCCGCGCCGCCGCAACGTCGTTGGTGATATTCTCCGCAGGCGCCACGATACGAAACGTATCTGGCCGGCCACGTGCCCGCGCAAGCGGACTCTCTTCCCAAAACAGATAGCCACAGCATGTCAGCAGCCACCCGCGTGCTTGCCCTTGGATCGCGTCACGTGCGTACGCCGGCGCGTACCCCGCCGTGACCATCATCGTTGTCGACGATCACGGTGACTGGCGCGACACCATCGTCGAGACCATCCAGGACCTGGGGCTGGACAAAGCCATCCTGACCGCGGGATCGCTGGCCGAACTGGACCAACTGCTGCTGACCGTCACGCCGGGCATCCTCGTGCTGGACGCCATGCTGCCCGACGGCGACGCCTTCACCCGCATTGCGCATCTGCGGACCTGCTATCCATCGATGGGCATCATCATGCTGACCGGCCGCCTGCTCAGCGAAGACAAGGTGTCCGGCCTGAGCCTGGGCGCCGACCATTACCTGACCAAGCCCGTCAACCTGGCTGAGCTGGGCGCTACCCTGGTGTCGTTGTCGCGGCGGCTGCGCGTGGTGCCCGCGACAGGCATGCACGATGCCGAATCCGATGCGTGGCGTTTTGATCCCTCGCGCCGTACGCTGGTTTCGCCCGAGCGCGTCTGCGTGGACATCACCGACACCGAATGCCGCTTGATCGGCGCGCTGATCCAGGCCGCGCCGCTGCCGCTATCACGCGGGCGGCTGGTGGAAGCGCTGGGCGCCAGCGTCGACGCCTACGACACCCACAGGCTGGACGCCCACATGCATCGCCTGCGCCGCAAACTGCGCGCGCTGGCGGGCGGCGACATGGGCATCCGCACCGTGTACGGCGTAGGCTATGTCTGCACCACGCCCGTGCAGGTCGTGGGCAATTCCAAACCCTGAGCCGATCCTTCCCGATTTCATGACTTCTGCCATCCGCCCCCGCCGCTCCGTCCTCTACATGCCCGGCGCCAACGCGCGTGCGCTGGACAAGGCCCGCAGCCTGGACGCCGACGCGTTGATTCTTGACCTGGAAGACGCCGTCGCGCCCGATGCCAAGGCCCAGGCGCGCGTGCAAGTGGCCGCGGCGCTGACGGCGGGCGGCTATGGCCGGCGCGAGCGCATCGTGCGCATCAACGCGCTGGACACGCCCTGGGGGCTGGACGATGTAGCAGCCATTGCGCGAGCGGGCGCTGACGCCGTGCTGCTGCCCAAGGTGCAATCCTCCGCGCAGTTGCACGCCCTGGCCGACGCGCTGGATGCCGCCGGCGCGCCGCCGGATCTGCCGCTGTGGGCCATGGCCGAGACGCCGCTGGGCTTTCTGCGCCTGGACGCCATTGCGGGCGGCCACCCCAGGTTGCGCGCCATCGTGGTCGGTACGTCGGACCTGGTCAAGGACCTGCACGCGCGCCATACCCCGGGCCGCGAAGAAACATTGCTGGCGCGGTCGATGGCCGTCATGGCCGCGCGGGCCCACGGCCTGGCGGTGCTGGACGGCGTGCATCTGGACTTACACGACGACGCCGGTTACGCCGCCACCTGCCGCCAGGGGCGCGACCAGGGGTTCGACGGCAAGACGCTGATTCATCCCAAGCAGATCGCGGCCGCCAACGCAGCGTTTGCACCGACCGACGATGAAGTGGCGCTTGCCCGCAAGCGCCTGGACGCGTGGCGGGCGGCCCAGGCCGAAGGCTTGGGCGTGGCCGTGGTGGACGGGGCGCTGGTTGAAAACCTGCATGCGCAAGAGGCCGAGCGCGTCTTGGCTTTGGCTGCCGCCATCGCGGGCGCGTAGCCCGATTCTGGTGACCCGAAGCCAGCACGCGGGCAATATGCTGCTGTTTTGCCGCAACAATCAGAGCAAAACACGTCTGAATCCTGCCAGGATCCCACTCGAATCCTGCCCACGGCACAGCGCCGGCTGCGCCAAGGCGCGCGGCCCGGTACAATAGCGCCCACGATTGGACGACGCCCCTACCCCTGGGGCGTGTCTTTTTTCTATTCGCGCCCGCTGTCCTGCCGCTGTTTGGTTATTGTCTTGCCGATGTTTTGTCGCTGCCTTTGGCCGCGGCGCCGGCCACCCAGGCATTTGCGCGCGAACTCGCCCGGTTCCCTTTTTTGCGCCGCCCCTTGTGGCGGGAGCCACGCCGCGCGCTTGCCGCGCCACCCCCCTGCCCCAAGATTCATGATCCGCTTCCAACAAGTTTCACTCATGCGCGGCGTCAAGCCCTTGCTCGACAAGGTCGACCTGCTCTTGAACCCCGGCGACAAGATCGGCCTGATCGGCGCCAACGGCGCCGGCAAGTCCAGCCTGTTCGGCCTTTTGCGCGGCACGCTGCACGCGGACCAGGGCGACCTGGACTACCCGTCCAGCTGGCGC
This sequence comes from Achromobacter sp. RT286_PF, assembly GCF_059760425.1. Classification (NCBI taxonomy): domain Bacteria; kingdom Pseudomonadati; phylum Pseudomonadota; class Betaproteobacteria; order Burkholderiales; family Alcaligenaceae; genus Achromobacter; species Achromobacter sp. RT286_PF. Next base: position 93,620 of record NZ_JCBAMR010000018.1, on the reverse strand, counting down.
ATGGCCTACGTGGCGCAGGAAACCCCCGCGTTGGACCGCCCCGCCATCGAATACGCGATTGACGGCGACGTCACCTTGCGCAAGCTGGAAGCCGAACTTGCCGCCTTGGAAGCCGAACCGGAAAGCGCCGAAAATGGCCTGCGCATGGGCGACATTTATGCCGCGCTGGCCGACGCCGATGCCTACACCGTGCACTCGCGCGCCGAACAACTGCTGACCGGACTGGGCTTCACGCAAGAACAGATGCACCTGCCGCTGACCAGTTTTTCCGGCGGCTGGCGCATGCGCCTGAATCTGGCGCAAGCGCTGATGTGCCCGTCCGACCTGCTGTTGCTGGACGAGCCCACCAACCACTTGGACCTGGACGCCATCATCTGGCTGGAAGACTGGCTCAAGCGCTATGCCGGCACGCTGATCGTCATCTCGCACGATCGCGACTTCCTGGACGGCGTGGTCAACGTCATCGTCCATATCGACGAACGCAAGCTCCGCCGCTACTCGGGCAACTATTCGTCGTTTGAACGCCAGCGCGCCGCGCAACTGGAACTGGCGCAAGGCATGATGGAAAAGCAGATGCGCCAACGCTCGCACCTGCAATCCTTTATCGACCGCTTCAAGGCCCAGGCCAGCAAGGCGCGCCAGGCGCAAAGCCGCATCAAGGCGCTGGCCCGCATGGAAGAGATGGCGCCCCTGCGTGCCGCCGCCGAATTCTCGTTCGAATTCCGCGAGCCGCTGCGCGCGCCCAACCCCTTGCTGACCATGGACAAGGTCAGCGCGGGCTACCGCGTGGAATGCGAAGACACGCAGGCCGTGTCCGACAAGATCATCGTGTCCGGCATCAACTTTTCGCTGCAAGCCGGGCAACGCATCGGCTTGCTGGGCATCAACGGCGCGGGCAAGTCCACGTTCATCAAGACCATCGCCGGCGACCTGACCACGTTGGCCGGCGACACGCAATTCAACAAGGGCCTGTCCATCGGCTACTTTGCCCAGCACCAGGTCGAAATGCTGCGCCACGACGAATCGCCGCTGTGGCACATGACGAAGCTGGCGCCCACGGTGCGCGAACAGGAACTGCGCAACTTCCTGGGCAGCTTCAACTTCAACGGCAACATGGCCACCAGCTCGATCGCGCCGTTCTCCGGCGGTGAAAAGGCGCGCCTGGCGTTGGCGCTGATCGTCTGGCAGCGCCCCAACCTCTTGCTGCTTGACGAGCCCACCAACCACCTGGACCTGGAAACGCGTGAAGCACTGACTACCGCGCTGGCGCAATTCGAAGGCACCTTGATGCTCGTATCCCACGACCGCCACCTGCTGCGCGCCACCACCGACGAGTTCATCATCGTGGCCGACGGCGCCGTGCGTCCGTTCGATGGCGACCTGGACGACTACAAGGACTGGCTCTACAAAACCAAACTGGCCGCCAAAGCCGCCTGATCGCGATACAATCCCGCGAATTGCCCGCACGCGTCCTTGATGCGTCGTTTGCGAGGCGGCCTTCAACCACGTCCCGCTGTCCGCGGGACGCGTTTTTTCAGCGCTCGTAGATGACGATCAAAGACCAACTATTTCTCGCCAGCCAGTATCTTGCGCCCCATCACCTGGTGTCGCGCTTCTTCGGATACGCCTCAGACTGCCGGGAACCCGCGGTCAAGAACTGGATGATTTCGCGCTTTGTCCGCAAGTACGGCGTCGACATGCGCGAAGCGCTGCAAGAAGACCCGTTGGCCTACGACTGCTTCAATGACTTCTTCACGCGCGCGCTGAAAGACGACGCTCGCCCGCTGGACGACGAACCCGGTTCGGTGCTCTGTCCGGCCGACGGCGCGATCAGCCAGTTGGGCGCCATCGAGCAAGGCCGCATTTTCCAGGCCAAGGGCCACAGCTACGGGCTGGTTGACCTGCTGGGCGGCGACGTTGAGCGTGCCGCGCCGTTTCAAGGTGGCGAATTTGCCACGGTCTACCTGTCGCCCAAGGACTATCACCGCGTGCACATGCCGGTGGCCGGCACGCTGCGCGAAATGATCCATGTGCCAGGCCGCTTGTTCTCGGTCAACCCGCTGACGGCGCGCAACGTGCCGCGCCTGTTCGCGCGCAACGAACGCGTGGTCTGCATCTTTGATACCGAGCATGGTCCGATGGCGCTGGTGCTGGTGGGTGCGATGATCGTTGCGTCGATCGAAACCGTGTGGGCCGGCCTGGTCACGCCCTTCAAGCGCCGCGTGAAAGCGGTGCGCTATGACGCCGCCGCGCGCGCGCCGATTCATCTGGAAAAAGGCGCGGAAATGGGCCGGTTCAAGCTGGGGTCCACCGCCATCGTTTTGTTCGGCCCGGACAAGATCCGGTGGGCCGACACGCCGTCGGTGCTGGGCCCGGTGCGCATGGGCGAACTGCTGGCTCTGCCCAAGCATCGTTGAATGCGCTGACCCTGGCCGGGTCTTTCATTAAAAGCGAATAAGTTCGTCGCCATTTATTCGCTTTTCGCAGTCATGCTGCGTCGGTAGATTACGGACTTTCCCAGGTCCAGTCTTCTTCTGACGCCCTCTGCCATGACGACATCCACGCTGACCACGCCTCCTGCCGATACCTCGGCGGGCAACGCAGCCACGACCTCGGCCGCTCCGCCCGCCCCCTCGGCGGCTACTGCCGCACAGCCGCTGCCGCGCGCGCTGGCGCGAATGCTGTCGTTGGACGATTTTGAAGCCGCTGCGCGCCGACGCCTGCCCCGCCCCATCTTCGGCTACGTGGCGGGCGCGGCGGAAGACAACCAATCCCTGCAAGACAACCGACGCGCGTTCGCGCAATACGGTTTTGCGCCACGTGTGTTGGTCGACGTGTCCAAGCGCACGCAGCGCACCGAGTTGTTCGGACGCAGCTACGACTCGCCTTTCGGCATTGCGCCGATGGGCATCAGCGCGCTGTCGGCCTATCGCGGCGACGTGGTGCTGGCCCGCGCCGCGCGCGACGCCGGTATTCCGGCCATTCTCAGCGGCACCTCGCTGATCCCCTTGGAAGAGGTCATCCAGCAAGCGCCGGGCACCTGGTTCCAGGCCTATCTGCCGGGCGATCCGGCCAAGATCGACGCGCTGGTCGAACGCGCCCGGCGCGCCGGCTACGAGACCTTGGTGCTGACTGTGGATATTCCGGTGTCCGCGAACCGAGAAAACAATGTGCGCACCGGCTTCTCTACGCCGCTCAAGCCCAGCTTGCGATTGGCGTGGGACGGCCTGACCCGGCCGCGCTGGCTGGCGGGCACGTTCCTGCGCACGCTGATGGCGCACGGCATGCCGCACTTTGAAAACTCGTTCGCCACGCGCGGCGCGCCGATCGTATCCGCGTCGGTGTTGCGCGACTTCACCGCGCGCGATCACCTCAGCTGGCAGCACGTGGCCCGCATCCGGCGGCAATGGCCGGGCACCTTGATCATCAAGGGCATCCTGCATCCGCAAGATGCGGCGCTGGCCCGGCAGCATGGCGTGGACGGCGTGATCGTGTCCAACCATGGCGGACGCCAACTGGATGGCGCGATCTCGCCGCTGCGCGCGCTGCCCGGCGTGGTGGACGCGGCGGGTGACATGACCGTGATGATGGACAGCGGCGTGCGGCGCGGCGGCGATGTGCTCAAGGCCCTGGCGCTGGGCGCGCGCTTTGTGTTCGTGGGCAGGCCGTTCAACTACGCGGCGGCCGTGGGCGGCCAGGCGGGTGTCGCCCATGCCATCAATCTTTTGCGGGCCGAAGTGGACCGCAACATGGCAATGCTGGGCATCAATAGCGTGCACGAGATGAACGCGGGCTTGCTGTGGCGCGACGCAACGGTTGCCGGCGCGTCTTAAACCCACGGCCCGGCATAGAATGGCGTTTCCCTTGCCCGCCCCGCGCCCGCCGTGTCCCTACGCCAATCCTCGTTCTTCCTGCGCTTTTTGACCCTGGGCGCCCTGGCCCACGTCTATGTGGGCGCGCGCCTGATTCCCGACGCGCAACTGTCCGCCGCCGGCGCCGCCGCCATCATCGGCTTGCTGCTGTCGTGCATCCTGATTCCGTTGGGCATGCTGGCCCGCTCTTCCATCAACCCGCCCTGGGGCGACCGCATTGCATGGGTCGGCCTCTTGGCGATGGGGCTGTTTTCGTCCCTGTTCGTGCTGACCGTCATTCGCGACGCGGCATTGCTGGTGACCTGGGGTGTGGCGTGGCTGGCTAATGCCGACCTGCCCTGGCCCGACGTGCGGCGCTACAGTGCGTGGGCGGTGGCCGGGCTGGCATTGGCGGGCACGCTTGTCGGCTTCTACAACGCGCGCAGCCGGGCGCGGGTGGTCGATGTGGACGTCCCCATCGACGGCCTGCCGCAAGACCTGGACGGGTTCACCATCGTGCAGATCAGCGATGTCCACGTCGGGCCCACCATCAAGAAACGCTATGTGCAAGCCATCGTGGATGGCGTCAACGAATTGCTGCCGGACATGGTCGCCATCACCGGCGATGTGGTGGACGGCAGCGTCGAGCATCTGTCCGATCAGGCCAGCCCGCTAGGAACCTTGCGCGCCCCTTACGGCGTATACCTGGTGACCGGAAACCATGAATATTATTCAGGCGCCACGGCCTGGATTGCCGAATTCCGGCGCATGGGACTGCGGGTGTTGTTGAACGAGCATGCTGTTATTCACCCCTCGGGCCTGCCCGTGGTGGTGGCGGGCGTGACGGATTACAGCGCCGGTGCGTTCGATCCGCAGCAGCGCAGCAACCCCAAGGCCGCGCTGGCAGGCGCGCCGCCCGATGCCTGCGCCCGCATCCTGTTGGCGCATCAACCGCGCAGCGCCGCCGCCGCGCAACCGCTGGGCTATCACTTGCAGTTGTCGGGACACACCCATGGCGGCCAGTTCTTTCCGTGGGGGTTTTTCGTGCGCTTTCAGCAACCCTACACGGCGGGCCTGCATCGCCTGGGCAAGATGTGGGTGTACACCAGCCGGGGCACGGGATACTGGGGCCCGCCCAAGCGGCTGGGCGCGCCGTCCGAAATCACGCGGCTGCGGCTGCGGGTGGCGCGACCGGCGTAGTAAGCCTCGGCCGTCAGGTTCGGCCGTCAGCTTCGGCCATCACGTTTGGCCGCTCCGTTCCGCCGTCCCGTCCCGCCTTCACGTTCTGCCAGCCGCTCGGTCCACCCCCCCTACACGCCGCCCTCTCCCGGTGCTTCCTAGTCCGCCACTTCCGCCGCGTTGTCGGGCAGCGGCCCGCGTTCCAGATAGCTGGTCAGGGCGATATCGCTGGTGGTGTTAGTGATGCCGTCTATCTGATGGATGCGCGCCAGCAGTAATTCCAGCGCCTGCGTGTCGCGCACCCGCACTTTCAACAGCATGGCGCTCTTGCCGGTGATGGTGTGGATCTCTTCCACTTCGGTCAGTTCGGCCAGGCCCAGCACCTGCTGCGTAATGCTCCAGTTGGCGGTGTCCACATGCACGAAAGCCAGCAATGGTCGGCCAATACGCGCGCCGTCCAGGCGGGCCGCGATGCCTTTGATCAGCCCGTCGCGCTTCAAGCGCTTGACGCGTTCATGCACGGCCGGGGCGGAAAGGTTCAATAACTTGCCCAGTTCGGCGTAACTGGGGGTAGCGTCGCCAGCCAGCAGCGTTAATAGTTTTCTGTCGCGATCGTCTAGGTCTGGCATCGGAATCAAGTTCTGCCTTACGGCATTCGAACTTTTATGGAATAAGGAGTTATCGGCGTAAACCCTTATATTATTCCAATAAAATTCGGCACATGCAAAATCCTGGCAATCAAACTTCGAAGCAGGCGTCGCCCGTACCCGCACTGATGTTCGCCGTCAGCGTGGTCGGGTCTAACGGCCTGGCGCTCAGTCCGATACTGACCGATGTGGCGCAGTCCTTTTCAACTTCGGCGTTAACCATCAGCACCGCCATTTCGGCCTACGGCGCAGCCACCGCTGCCAGCGCCTTCTTCCTGGCGGGTCGCATCGACCGCATCGGCATCCGCCGTTCGCTGCTGGGCGCAATGCTGGTGCTGATTGCCGCCCTGCTGCTTTCCGCCACGGCGCCGCACTGGCTGGTGCTGACCGCCGCGCAAGCCTTGGCCGGCGCCGCCGCCGGGGTGATTCTGCCCGCCGCCTACGGGTCGGCGTCGCTGGTGGCGCCCGCGGGCCAAGAGGCGCGCACCTTGGGCCGCGTGATCGCGGGGTGGTCGGTGTCGCTGGTGGCGGGCGTGCCCTTGTCCGCGCTGATCTCGGATGCCGTCGGCTGGCGCGCCACCTATGGCACGTTGGCGCTGTGCGCCACGATTGCGCTGCTTGGCCTGCGCAAGCTGCCCGAGCGTCGCGTGCAGAACGCCACGCCGCTACGCTTGTCGCGGCTGCTGGCGCCGCTGTCCTATCGCGATGTGCCGGTGCTGTTGTTGGCCTGCCTGGCGTTCTCGTCCGCGTTCTATGGCGTGTACGCGTTTCTGGCCGACCACGTCCGGGCGTTGCTGGCGCTGTCGGCCGGCCAGGTCGGCTTCATTGCCTTCGCCTATGGCGCGGGCTTCATGCTGGCGGGTTTTGCCGGCGCGCCGCTGATCGAAAGGTTGGGGCCGCGCCGCGCATTGCCGCTGGCGCTGGCCACGATTGCCTTGGTGTATCTGGTGTTGCTGCCCGCCGCTCACGCGTTGGCGGCGGTGTTGGCGCTTGCCGTGCTGTGGGGCGCGGCGTCGCAGATCAGCCTGAACCTGCTGGTGTTGCTGCTGTCTCGCGCCCGGCCGGAAGAGCGCGGCGCCGTGCTGGGCTTGAACACCTGCACCACCTACCTGGGCGCCAGCGTGGGGACGGCGGTGGCCGGCACGCTGTACACGCATATGGGCTTTGAAGCGCTGGGCCTGTGCGCAGCGGCCGCCGTGGGCGTGGCAGCGCTGGGTTTGCACTGGCGCCTGAACGGGCGGCGCGCAGGTCGGCGCGAGGCTGCGGCGTAGGCGGCATACGGGCTGCCACGCGGTCTGCGACACAAGGGGCCGCACAAGCCGCACAAGCCACACAAGCCACACAAGCCACACAAGCGCCCCCGGGCAGCCGCGCAGGCCACCTTACCAGGGGAAGCTGATCAGGTCGCCGTAAAGACGCTTCAGGGTCGTTTTGACCTCGGGCGAGTTCTGGTAGATCGAAATGAATTTCAACAGGCGCGGGTCCTGCGCCTTGTCGGGCGTGGTCACCCAGCGGATCGCGTAGCGGCGGATGCTGGCCGGGTCCGTATTGTCGAACGCCAGCCCGTCCTTTTCGTTCAGCCCGGCCTGCTTGGCAAACGTGGTGTACGTCACCGACGCTGTCACGTCGTCAAAGGTGCGGGCCGACTGCGAGCCTTCAATCTGCACGAACTTCAAGCGCTTGGGGTTGGCCACCACGTCTTGCAAGGTGGCCTGGTGCGCCACGCCCGGGGTCAGCTTGATCAGCCCGATCGACTCCAGCAGCAATAAGGCGCGGCCGGTATTGACGGGGTCGTTGGGCACGGCAATGGTGGCGCCGTCGGGCACCGTGTCGCCCTTTTTCAGCTTCTTCGAGAACAGGCCGATGGTGGTCGAATAGCCATAGGCAATCGGCGTCAGGTTGGCGCCCCGTCGCTGGTTGAACAGTTGCAGGAATGGCTCGTGCTGAAAGAAGTTTGCATCCACCGAGCCGTCGGCCACGGCAATGTTGGGCAACACCCAGTCGTTGAATTCGACCAGCTTCACGTCCAGGCCTTCTTTCTTGGCCTGGGCAATGGCAATTTCGGTGGCTTCGTTAGCCACGCTGGGAATGACGCCGATGCGCAAGGGCTTTTCCTGGGCAGCGGCGGTGGCGCACAGCACCACGGACAAGGCCGCCACGGTGGCGCCGCGCGTCAACGTTGAAAGCAAGGAATGCAAAAGCATGAGAGCCATCCAGAAGTCATGAAGAATCGGCCGGCGTGATTGGTATCGACGTGACGGCGCAGGCGCTATTGTGCAGCAGCCTGCCAACGCGCGCGTTACTATCCGCCCATGATGAACCCCACCGGAGTCCACCACTTGCACACCCCCGCCAGCTTGCCCACCCAAATCACCCTGATCGGCGCGCCTACCGACATCGGCGCGGGCGCACGCGGCGCGTCGATGGGCCCCGAGGCCCTGCGGGTTGCCAACCTGGGCCCCGTGATCGAGGCACAGGGTTTTGAAGTGATCGATCGCGGCAACCTTTACGGCCCGGCCAACCCGTGGCTGCCTCCGGAAAACGGCTATCGGCATCTGGAGGAAGTGGCGGCCTGGAACCAGGTGGTACACGATGCCGTCTATGCCGAACTGACGCTGAACCGCCTGCCGATTCTGCTGGGCGGCGATCACTGCTTAGGCATCGGGTCCATCAGCGCCGTGGCGCGCCATTGCCGCGAGTCCGGCAAGAAGCTGCGCGTTTTATGGCTGGATGCGCACGCGGATTTCAACACACACGCGCTGACGCCCACAGGCAATATCCACGGCATGCCGGTGGCCTGCCTGTGTGGGTACGGACCGGCGCAGATCACGGGCATGTCCGGTCAGACGCCCGATATCGAAGCCGGCTGGGTCCGCCAGATCGGCATACGCAGCGTGGACCAGGGCGAGAAGCGCCTGGTGCACGAAGCCGGCCTGGAAGTGTTCGACATGCGCTATCTGGACGAAATGGGCATGCGCGCCACCATGGAAACCGCGCTGGCCGGGCTGGATGCCGACACCCATCTGCACGTGAGCTTTGACGTGGACTTTCTTGACCCCGACATCGCGCCCGGCGTGGGCACGACGGTGCCCGGCGGCCCCACCTACCGCGAAGCGCAGCTGTGCATGGAAATGATTGCCGACACCGGCCTGATGCGCTCGCTGGACGTGGTGGAGCTGAACCCCGCGCTGGACGTGCGCAACAAGACGGCCGAAGTCGCGGTGGACTTGATCGAAAGCCTGTTCGGCAAATCGACGTTGATGCGCCGGGGCAGCTGAGGCCCGCCGCCTGAAGCATCCCTGCTGGTGCGCCGCTGCTGCTGCCCCGATGCTGGTGCCCCGCTGCTGGTGCGCCCGCTGCCGACAGCCCGGATGTACACCCCCCGCTGCTAACACCCCCTACCCCGCGCGCGCCCGCCTGATGGCGTCGGCCGCGTCCGTCAGATAGGCCAGGTTCTGATCCCGCCGTTCCCACACGCGCGGGGTCGGGCCGGCCATGCACAGCGCGTACCATTCCCCGCCTAGATCCAGCGCCACGGCAAGCCCCGTCAGGTCAGCCACGCTTTCACCCACGTTGGCCGCCCAACCGCGCGTCTGCACTTGCAGAATGTCTGCCAGCAAGGCGTCGCGCGTGGTCAAGGTCCGTTCCGTGTGGGGGGCGTAGCTGACGCTGGCCAAGACGCTGTCGCGCTCGGCGGGCGGCAGGCGCGCCAGCACCGCCTTGGCCACCGCGCTGGTGTGCAGCGGCCGGCGCTCGCCGGGGCGCGCGGCGTAATGCACCGGTTGCGTGGATTCCACCACGTCCAGAAACACCACGGCGCCATCCTGGATCTTGCCCAGCATGACCGTCTCATTGGCCGCGTCGCGCAATGCCAGCAGATGCGGCCGGACCTGTGCCAGCCAGGGGTCACCCGCCTGTATCAGCGCGCTCATCGCTTGCAGCCGCGCCGTGGGGTAATAGCCGCCGCGCCGCCGCACTTCGTACAGATAGCCGCGCGCCACCAACGTGCGCACAAGCGCCAGGCAACTGGACATGGGCGCGCCCAGCCCTTGTGCCAATTCGGTTAGCGGCATGGGCCGGCGCGCCTGCGCAAAAAGCTCGATCAAGTCCAGCGTGCGGGCTACAAGTTTCACTTCCATGGTGGCGACCCCTGTGCGGATTTACCGTCGCAAAAAGTGCAAATCTGCTAGGTATTCCACTATGTTGACTTTTCATATGGGCGAACCTAAATTCTTGCACAGGAATTATCTTTCACCAATAGGAATTCCTTTTCAGCGGGCCAGAGGTCCGGCTGCCCGTCAGCGGTACCGCGTCAACACCAGAAAATTCAAACCATACGGCCCGGCAAAGGGTCGGGGAGACAGACAGATGCGTATCAAACCCCTGTTGGCGGCCCTGGCCGCCACGATGGCCGCGTGCGCGGCCCATGCCCAGTCGGATGTCGTGCGCCTTGGCGTGTCCAATGACCGTTCGGGCATTTATTCTGACCTTGGCGGGCTGGGTTCCGAAATGGCCGTGCGAATGGCGGTCGAGGATTTCAACGGCAAGGTCGCCGGCAAGACCGTCGAAGTCGTGGGTGCGGACAATCAGAACAAGGCCGATGTGGCCTCGGCACTGGTGCGGCGCTGGTTTGACACCCAGGGTCTGGTTGCCGTGGTGGACGGCGGCGCCAGCTCGGCCGGCTTGGCGGCCCAGGGCGTGGCTCGCGAAAAAGGCGGCACGGCGCTGATCAGCGGCGGGTTTGCCGGAGACTTCAGCGGCAAGCAATGCAGCAACCTCAGCACGCAATGGGCGCCAGACACCTACGCGCTTGCCAACGCCGTGGTCAAAAGCGTGGTCGAAGGCGGCGGCAAGTCCTGGTACTTCATCACCACCGACTACGTATTCGGCAAGTCCCTGGAAAGCAACGCCAGCCGCTTCGTGCAGGACGCGGGCGGCAAGGTGATCGGCAGTACGCGCCACCCGCTGGGGGCCATGGATTTTGCATCGTTCCTGGTGCAGGCGCAGGCATCGAAGGCGGACGTCGTGGGGCTGGCTAGCGCGGGCGGCGACCTGGTCAACCTGATCAAGCAGGCGCAGGAATTTGGGCTGACAGGCGGCAAGCAGCGCCTGCTGACGTTCCTGACCTTCATCAACGACGTGCAAGCCATGGGCTTGCCGGTAGCGCAAGGGCTGACCTTTCCCACCGGCTTTTATTGGGACGCCGACGACGACACCCGCGCCTGGACGCAGCGCTGGCAGAAAAAGATGGGCGTGACGCGCCCGCCTTCCATCGTGCAGGCGCTGAGCTACGTGGCCACCACCCACTATTTGCAGGCCGCCCAGGCGGCGGGCACCTTCGAAGGCGCCGCGGTCAACAAGAAGATGCGCGAATTGCCCATCACCACCAAGCTCATCAAAAACGCCCGCATCCGCCCCGAAGACGGGCGCGTCATCATGGACCTGTATCTGGTCGAAGTGAAAAAGCCCGCCGAATCCAAGTACCCCGGCGACTTCTACCGCATCCTGTCCACCGTGCCGGGCAACAAGGTATTCGTATCGCTGGCCGACAGCGAATGCCCCCTGGTAAAAAAGTGAATATCGTTCCCCCGCGGCCGGGTGTAGTCTGCTGGCTATAAAAAACCACGAAGGAGACCTTTCCATGAAGTGCTATTGCGTTGTGAACTTTCGCGAACCCTTGCAGGAAATGGACGCACCCACGCCGACCCCGCAAGGCACGCAGGTGCTGTTGAAGGTTCGCGCCGCGGGGGTGTGCCACAGCGATATCCACTTGTGGGAAGGCGGCTACGACCTGGGCCAGGGGCGCACCCTGGCGCTGAAAGATCGCGGCGTGTCGCTGCCGCTGACCATGGGCCATGAAACCGTGGGTAGCGTGGCGGCCGCCGGACCCGACGCGCAGGGCCTGTCCAGCGACAAGAATTACCTGGTGTACCCGTGGATCGGCTGCGGACAATGCGCACCGTGCCAGGCGGGCATGGAAAACCATTGCAGCGCGCCGGCCTGCCTGGGCGTGCATCGCGCCGGCGGCTACGCCGACCACATCCTGGTGCCGCACCCCAAATACCTGATCGACATCGGCGACCTGGAACCGGCACAGATCGCCCCCTATGCCTGCTCGGGCCTGACCACTTATTCCGCGCTGAAGAAAATCGGCGCGGACGTATACCGCGAGCACCCCGTGGTGATCTTCGGCGCGGGCGGCCTGGGCTTGATGAGCCTGACACTGATCAAGGCCCTGGGCGGCGCCGGCGCCATCGTGGTCGATATCGACCCGGCCAAGCGCCAGGCAGCCCTGGACGCCGGCGCGCTGGCCGCCATTGATGGCGCCGCGCCCGACGCCGCGCAGCAAATCATCAAGGCCGCCGGCGGCAAGCCGGTGCAGGCCGCTATCGATTTGGTTGGCGCGCCCGCCACGACGTCGCTGGCATTCGACTTCCTGACCAAGGGCGGCAAGCTGATCATCGTGGGCCTGTTCGGCGGCGCGTCGTCGTGGCCCATCGCGCTGATTCCAATGAAGGCCATGTCCATCATCGGCAGCTACGTCGGCAACCTGGCCGAATTGCAAGAGCTGATGGAACTGGTGCGCGCGGGCAAGGTGCCGCCGATGCCGGTGCACCGCCACGCCTTGGCCGAGGCCGACAGCGTGCTGGCCGCGCTGCGGGCCGGCAAGGTGGTCGGCCGCGCGGTATTGACCAACGATTGACGGGCTGGCCGCGCCATGAAAAAGGGAGCCCCAGGGCTCCCTTTTTTTGCCGTTAGGCACCGTTCACGCCGCTTTCAGGCGTGGGTCATAAACGAAACGTTCGCGACGCACCACCACGATGTTCTCCGCGTCCGGGTGCGCCGGGTTGATCAGCAGATTGCAGTCGGGCACCCCGCGATACGGCACGATCGCGCTGGGCAGTTCCAGCACTGCGGACACGCCGGACGCGACCCAGTTATCGCCCACCGTCTGCGAGGCCTCGGCAAACGGCACCGCTTCCCAGAACGGATAGTTGCGCTGCAACTGATCCACCGTGAGCACCTGGCGCGCTTCATGCACGGCGCGTGGCACCGCCACTTCAATCAGGTAACGGTTGGCCTGCTCGGATGCGCGCGCGGCAAAATGCACCACGGTTTCCAGCACCGCCAGCGCCACGCTGGCCGACGTGTAAACCACCGCCGTGCCGGGGCTGTTGTAGCGCCCGCCCACCGCTGCCGCCCCCGCGCCGCTCAGGTCGTCAGCGCGGTATTTTCCCGCCGTGGTGCCAATGCGCCACAGCGAAATGAAGTCGCTCATGCGTACACGCCCGCCGCCGCCCGGGCCAGGGTGTCCTCCACGATCCGGCTGCTGGCGTCGGACGTCAGCAGCGACAAGGGCTTGACGTTGCCCAACGCGGGCACCGGCGTGTTCAGCCATTGCACCGCTTCTTCATCGCTGCCCAGCACCTGTCGCGCCACACGCGCCACCCGGGCCACGCGCGCCAGGCGGTCGGATTCCCCCAACGGCAGCATCTGCCCTTCGCGGGTCCAACGCGACAGCGACGCCGCTTTGACTTCGGTAATGGCCATGATTTCGGACTTGGGCACCTGAAGGAAATCGGCCGCGTCGTCCACCATCTGCGCGGGCAGGCCGCGCCGCACATCGCGCGCCATATCGCTCAGCGGGCTATCCACCAATTCCTGGAACAACTGCTTGGCGCGCGGCACGGCGCGGCGCGGCGGCCGGGCCGACGAGGCGTCACGCTTTTCGGCGGATTTTCCGGTAATGGACAGGGTCATGTTGCGCTCCGGTTGGCGGCTGGGCGGACAGCGGGCGCCGCTCAAAGTCAAACAGGGATGTTCCAAACAGAATTTATAATATCTCATTTGGAATTCGTGTCGCAAGGGCCAAATGCGCCGCTGTTCTGCCGGGCATGCACCGTATTTGGGCATATCATAGGCGGCGTTACACACGAACAACGATAAGGATTGGCAATGACGGACCGGCAGTTGACGATACTTGCGGCGCTTAATCTCATGGTGGCGGTGGGCGCGGGCGCGTTTGGCGCGCATGGTCTGAAGCGGATGCTGACGCCCGAGCTGCTGTCCGTCTGGCAGACCGGTGTGCTGTATCACCTGGTGCATGCGCTGGGCTTGTTCGTTATCGCGCTGCTGGGCGCACGCTTTGGGTCGCCGCTGCTATCTGCTGCGGGGTTGGTGATGTTCGTGGGCATCGTGCTGTTTTCGGGCAGCCTCTACACGCTGTCGCTGACGGGCATCCACTGGCTGGGGGCCGTCACGCCGCTGGGCGGCACCGCGTTCCTGGCCGCATGGGCCATGGTGGCCCTGGCCGCCTATCGCGCCCAGGGCTGAACACGCCAAGTCATTTCGCTGCGCGCCCGGGTTTATCGCGTTTTTAAGCGGCGCCGTTTTTTACCCCGGTTTTTACCCGTTTTTTCTCTAACGGCGGCAGGAAGCGCCGCCTTTGCAGGTTTCCGATGTCTTCCTCGACTGTATTGCCCGCCGCCCGGGAACACTCCGCCTTTGCAGGCATCGCCTGCGTGGTGGGCGGCATCTTCTTTCTTACCCTCAGCGACGCCAACGCCAAATGGCTGGGCGCCCACTACAACCCGCTTCAGATCCTGTTCCTGCGCGCCCTGATCGCGCTGCCCTTCGTCACCGCGCTGGCTTTGTGGCTGGGTGGGCGCCGCGTCATGCGCACCGCGCATCCCGGCTTGCATCTGCTGCGCGGCGCAATCAACGTCGTGTCGGCCTGTTGTTTCTACCTGGGCTTGCGCGCACTGCCCCTGGCCGAAGCCACCGCCATCGCATTTGCCGCACCCTTGTTCGTGACGGCGCTGTCCGTGCTGATCCTGAAAGAGCGCGTCGACGGCAAGCGCTGGCTGGCGGTGCTGGCCGGGTTCGTGGGCGTGCTGATCGTGGTGCGCCCGGGCTCGGATGCCTTTCAGGCGGCCACGCTGTATCCGCTGACCACAGCCTTGCTATACGCCGTCATGATGATTACCGCGCGCGGCATCAGCCGCGCCGAAGGCATGTTGACAACCACGTTCTATATCGTGCTTGGGCAATTGATTTGTAGCGCGGTGGGCTTGCCGTGGGTGTGGCAGACGCCGGCCGCCGAACACCTGCCCTACTTCGGCGGCATCGCGCTTTTCAGCACATTGGGGCTGGCATTGATCACGCAGGGTTTCCGGATCGGGCCGGCATCGGTCGTTGCGCCGTTCGACTACACCGGTCTGATCTGGGCCACGATCCTGGGGTGGATCTTCTGGCGCGAAGCCCCCGACGCCTACGCTTATCTGGGCGCGCTGATCATCGCCGGCAGCGGCGTGTACATCGCAGTGCGCGAAGCCCGCGCCAAGAGCCGGCGGCGCGGCAAGGCCTGATAGGCCCGGCGCCGCGCGTTCTTCAAGATCCAGCGGCCCGCCACCCGGCCACCAACCCAGCGATGCGACGCGCTATTCGGTCGGCGCCGGGAAATGCCGCCGCAGCACCCGCGCCACATTGGGTTCCTGCGCGGCCTGTCGCGCCACGGACGTCAACGCCGGGCATTCGGCCTGGAACCATGCCTGCCCCGGCCGCCAGTGCGTCATGACCGTCACATACAGGTCCAGCGCCGAGAAGCGCCGCCCCAGCATATGCGGCGCACCGGCCTGCTGCTCCAGCTCTTTCCACAACTCGGCGCGCCGCGTATGGATGCGTTCCCGCAGCAGATCCGCCCCGGCGCCTTCGCCCGCCCATTGCGCGGGAATGTCGCCATAGGTGAACGTCGGGTATACCGCGGCGACCAGCCGCAACAGCAGATTCAGGAAATGCGCTCGCTCGGGCTTGTCGGCGGCCGGCACCAGGCCCGCTTGCGGCGCCACATCCTGCAGATGCAGGATCATCGCGGCGCTTTCCGTCATGACCTCGCCTTCGGGCGTGATCAGCGTAGGCACCTGTCCCAGCGGGTTCAGGGCAAGCAAGCGGTCGCGCTCGGGGCCGGGCTTCAGGTACGGCACGTCCGTCAGCCTGTGCGGCACATTGGCCAGCACCAGCGCCATTTCCACAATGGCCGACCCGCAGCCGGCTGACCCGATCAATTCGTACGTCTTCATCGCTTACCCTCCTGATTGCGCTGGCGCTACCCGCAGCAGTTGCCCCGGCGATGCGTCCGTCAACACATACACATAACCGTCCGGCCCTTGCCGCACGTCACGTATGCGGCTCTTGCGATCCACCAGCAGCCATTCCTGGCCCACGACGCGCTTGCCGTCCAGCGTCAGGCGGATCAAATTCTGATTGCCCAGCGCGCCGATAAAGACGGAATGCTTCCAGGCCGGAAAGCGGTCGGCGTTGTAGAACGCCATGCCGCTGATAGCGGGTGACTTGGCCCACCAGAACAGCGGCGGCTCGGTGCCCGGCGCGGTCTCGCCCTTGGCCTCGGGGATGGGCTGGCCCGAATAGTTGATGCCGTAAGTCGCCAGCGGCCAGCCATAGTTCTTGCCCGGCTGCACCACATTGATTTCATCGCCGCCGCGCGGGCCGTGTTCGTTTTCCCAAAGCTCGCCGGTCCAGGGGTTCATCGCCATGCCCTGCGGGTTGCGATGCCCATACGACCAGATTTCCGGCCGCGCACCGGTCTTGCCCACGAAGGGGTTGTCGTCGGGCACCGAACCATCCAGCTTGAGGCGCACGATCTTGCCTTGCAGCTTGTCCAGGTCCTGCGCCGTGGGGCGCTGGTTGTTCTCGCCCAGCGAGATGAACAGGTGGCCTTTGCCGTCAAACACCAGGCGCGACCCAAAATGCAGACCCGAGGATAGCTTGGGCGCCTGCCGGAACAGCACTTTGAAGTCTTCCAGCGCGGTCGCATCGTCGGACAGCCGGCCACGGCCCACGGCGGTGCCGCTTTTATCACCGTCGGACTCGGCATACGACAAGTACACGTAGCGATCCTTAGCGAAGTCGGGCGACAGCGCCACGTCCAGCAAACCACCCTGCCCGCGCGCCGCCACGTTGGGCACGCCCGCCAGCGGCTTGGACAACCCGCCCGGCGTGCGCAACAGACGCAGATTGCCGGGTCGTTCGGTGATCAGCACACCGCCGCCATCGGGCAGGAAAGCCAATGCCCAAGGATGATCCAGCCCCCCGACAACCGCCGTCACGTTCGCCGGCACCGACGCGGGCTCCTGCGCGGCGCGAGCCGGCGTTGCGGCCCAGATGGCGCCGGCCAGTATCAACGTGGAGAAAGCAAAACGGGGAATCGCGCGCGAGCTTGCGGCGGTGCGTGACTGCATGGACATCTCCGGCGGCAACGAGTGGGAATGCGGGCGCGGGTGGCATGACAAGTTGGCGCCAAGCGCGCCGGAGGTGGCGTACCATAGCGCCCAAGGACGGGGGCCCGCCCGTTCTTTCGTTCAGGAGACCCGATCACATGAAACTTTACTACATGCCCGGCGCGTGTTCGCTCGCTTCCCATATTGTTCTGGAGTGGGTGGGCAAGCCCTATGAAACGCATCAATTGAGCCGCGAAGCGCTCAAGGGGCCCGACTTTCTGAAGGTGAATCCGCTTGGCGCCGTGCCCGCATTGAGCGACGGTGACTGGACCCTTACGCAGAACGTAGCCATCCTGGAATACATCGCCGAGCAGGCCCCGCAGGCCAAGTTGCTGGGCGACGGCAGCGCGCGCTCGCGCGCCGATGTCCGCCGTTGGCTGGGCTTCATCAATTCCGACATCCACAAGACCTTCTCGATGATCTTTGGCGCGTCTCGCTTCCTGGGCGATGAAGCCGCGCAGAAAGAGCTGGCGGGTTCGGCGTCCAAGCTACTGACCAAGCTGTTCGCGCAGCTGGATGCACAATTGGCCGGCAAGCCGTATCTGGCGGGCGACGCGCCTTCCATCGCCGATGCCTATCTGTACGTGGTGCTGCGCTGGGCGCGCGCCAAGGAAATCGACCTGGTCGGCCAGGACAATCTGGCGGCGTTTGAAAAGCGCATGGAAGCCGACAAGGGCGTCCAGGCCGCCTTGAAGGCCGAAGGGCTGGCGTAATCCCAAGTCCGCGGTCCTGCGTCCGGCGTCCTGCGTACCGCGCCCTGCGAGCCCCGCACCGCGCACCGCGCCGGAAACACTCCGCGCTTGCTCTTAACCCGCCGACAACGGACGCATTCACTGCGTGTCGGCGGCGCTTTCCAGCTCCAGCGTTTTTTTCACCGCCGCCAAAAACCTGCGCGCCAGCAGCGGCGGCGCGCTCAGGTTCGAATGCGTGGCCCAGATTTCAACGCTGGCCTCGGGCGCGATCGGCCGCAGCACCATGTTTGCGGACTGCTCGGGCGATACGCACCACGCGTCCACCAGCGCCGGCCCCAACCCCTGCTGTACGAACGAACACGCCGTCACCGGCGAATGCACTTCTATGGCGGCGGCATGGCGTGGCCCTGCGCCAAAAAAAGTGACCAGCGCTCGGCCCAGCGGCGTGTCGCGCGGATAGCCGATCCACGCGGCGGATGAAAAATCCTCGGGATGCACCACCTTGTGGCTGGCCAGCGGGTGCGCAGCGGGCATCACGCACACCACGGGAACACGCGCCAGCCGCACCGACGTCAAATTGGGATGATCGGGCGGCTGCATGGAAATGCCGATGTCCGCCTGGCCCGACAAAAAGTACGCCGCCAGTTCGTCGAACGTCACGCTGCGGTAGTCCACCCGGGCGTCCGCATTACGGCCGCGAAAGCGCTCAAGCGCCATCGGAATCAGCCGCTGCCCAAAGCTGGCGCTGGCCACGATCTTCAGCATGCCCGCGCCGGATTGACCCAGGCTGGCGGCAAGGTCGTTCACGCGCTGGATGCCGCCATACACCTGCTCTACTTCCGCATACAGCCGCCGCGCTTCAGCCGTGGGCGACAAGCGGCTTTTGACGCGTTCAAACAAGCGATAGCCCAGCCGGCTTTCCGTCAGCGCCAGCACGCGGCTGACGGCCGGCTGCGACACATGCAGCATGCGGCCCGCGCCACTGATCGAGCCGGCCATCATGATCGCCCGGAAGACCTCGATCTGACGCAGGTTCAACGGCCGTCCCGCGCTGGGTCCGACCTCGTCCGCATAGCCGTCCGCAACCATTTTTTCTTCCCCTTATCGATAACGGCGGATTATAGGATTGCCACATTTTTCGATGATGCAGCGCCGCAACGCGGGTGTAATCTGCGCCCGTCACCACAACAAAACAAGGGGAATACCACCATGCATCGTCAATTTATCCGCAGCCTTTGCGCGCTGGCCGTCAGCGCCACACTGGTGGCCACCGCATCGGCCGCCAACGGCTATCCCGACAAGCCCATCACGTTCGTCGTGCCGTCCGCCGCCGGCGGTTCGCCCGATGTGCTGTCGCGCCTGATCACCACCCAGATCGCCAAGGACACCGGCGCCACGATGGTGATCGAAAACCGTCCCGGCGCGGCCGGCAACATCGGCATTGCGCTGGTCAAGCGCGCCGCCCCGGACGGCTACACGGTGGGCTACGGCAACATCAACACGCTGGCGGTTAACCGCTCGCTGTTCAAGCGCCTGCCCTACGACGTCGACCAGGACCTGACGCCGGTCGCGCATATGTTCGACCTGTACAACGCGCTGATCGTGCCGGCCGAATCGCCCGTCAAAAGCGTGCAAGACCTGATCGACCGCGCCCGCAAGGAACCGGGCCGCTTGTCGTATGGCGCGTCGGGCGTGGGCACCACCGGCCACATGGGCGGCGAACTGTTCAAGAGCATGGCCAAGCTGGACGTCATGTTCATCCCGTACAACGGCGGCCCCGCCGCCATTCAGGACTTGCTGGGCGGTCGCCTGGACTACCTGTTCGTCAACACGTCCGAAGCCGCACCGCTGGTCAAGAGCGGCAAGGTGCGAGCCATCGGGGTCAGCAGCCTGAAGCGCCTGGCGCTGATGCCTGATGTGCCCACGCTGGACGAATCCGGCCTGAAGGGCTATGAAACGGTGGCCTGGGGCGGCGTGGTCGCGCCCAAGGGTACGCCGGCCGACGTCGTTACCAAGCTGAACGCCGCCATCCAGAAAGCCCTGGCCGCACCGGACGTGCGCACCGGCCTGGCCACGCTGGGCGCCGAACCGGCAACGGGCTCGCCGGAAGAGTTCAAGCAGTTGATCGACCGTGAAACCGCCAAGTGGCAGAAGATCATCGACACTGCCGGCATCGAGAAACTGGACTAAGCCTTCATGACGCAGCACACCTTGCAGGCAGACTTCATCGTGGCCGGCGCCACGCTTATCGACGGTTCGGGCGCGCCCGCCCGCCAGGGCGACGTGGCCGTGCTGGGCAAACGCATCGTGGCCGTGGGCAGTTTTGCGCACCCCGCGGGGGTGCCGGTCATCGATGGCCGGGGCCAGGTGCTGGCGCCCGGCTTCATCGATTCCCACACCCACGATGACGGCTACCTGCTGGCGCACCCCGACATGCTGCCCAAGGTGTCGCAGGGCATCACCACGGTGGTGACCGGCAACTGCGGCATCAGCCTGGCGCCGTTGGAATGCGACAGCATTCCCCAACCGCTGGACCTGCTGGGGCCGCCCGAGCTGTTCCGCTTTGGTACGTTTCGCGCGTGGATGGACGCCTTGCGCGACACGCCCGCCGCCGTGAACGTCATTGCGCTGGTGGGCCACACCACCTTGCGCGTGGCCGTCATGGACGACACCTCGCGCCCCGCCGACGACGCTGAGCGTGCCGCCATGCGGGCGCTGCTGCAAGAAGCGCTGGACGCGGGCGCCTTCGGCGTGTCGACGGGAACGTTCTATCCGCCCGCCAGCGCCGCGCCCACCGACGAAATCATCGACGTGTGCCGGCCTTTGCTTCCCGCGCATAACGCGGGCCGGCGCGGCCTGTACGCCACCCACCTGCGCGACGAGGCCGACCATATCGTGCCCGCCATGCAAGAGGCGCTGCTGATCGGCCGTGAACTGGACTGCCGCGTGGTCTTCTCGCATCACAAGCTGGCCGGCGAACGCAACCATGGCCGCACGCGCGAAACGCTGGACCTGATCAACCGCGCCGCCGCCAATCAGCCCGTTTGCCTGGACTGCCATCCCTACCCCGCCACGTCCACGATGCTGCGCCTGGACCGCGCGCGGCTGGCCAGCCGCACGATGATCACGTGGTCCAAAGGCTACCCCGACGCCACGGGCCGTGACTTCAGCGACGTCATGCAAGAGCTGGGCCTGGACGACGAGGCCGCCGTGGCGCGCCTGGCTCCCGCTGGCGCCATCTACTTTTTGATGGACCCCGCCGACGTCAACCGCATTTTTGCGCATCCGCTGACGATGGTCGGTTCGGACGGCCTGCCGTTCGATCCGCACCCGCACCCCCGCCAATGGGGCACCTTCACCAATGTGCTGCGCACGATGGTGCGCGAACAGCAGCTACTGTCGCTGGAAGCCGCCATCCACAAGATGACCGGCCTGGCGGCTGACCAATATGGCATCGCCGAACGCGGTCTGCTGCGCCAGGGGTATCATGCTGACCTGGTGCTGTTCGATCCTGCCACGGTAACGGATGTGGCCACTTTTTCAGCTCCCATTCAGGCAAGCCAGGGCATCCACGCGGTGTGGGTCAATGGCCGCCAGGTGTGGGATGGGGAACGGACCACCACGCAACGCCCGGGCCAGGTTTTGACGCCCGGTGATGCCTTAGCCCGGAGTGTATAAAGTGAAGACGTTTTCCCAGGGATGCTACCTGGGTGTATTGGGCGGTATGGGTCCCATGGCCGGCGCGGCCTTTGCCCTACGCCTGGCGGCGCTGACGCCCGCCGCGATTGACCAGCAGCACATCCCCACGCTGCTGCGCAACGATCCCCGCATTCCCGACCGGTCCAGCGCCTACATGGCCGGCGGCGAAAGCCCCCTGCCCCATATGGTCGAAGGCGTGCGCTTTCTGGAACAGGCGGGCGCGCAACTGATCGCCATCCCCTGCAACACGGCGCATCTCTGGTACCACGACATCGCGGCCGCCACCGGCGTACCGGTGCTGCACATCATCCAGGCCGTCATTGACGACCTGCGCCGCCTGGGCTTGCCGGGCGGGCGTATCGGCCTGATGGGCACGGCTGCTACGTTGAAGCTGGGCTTGTACCAGAAGCACCTGCTGGCGCAAGGCTACGAGTGCATCGTGCCGGATGACGACGAGGTCGAACGCTATTGCATGGGTTCGATTCGCGCCGTCAAAGGCAACCGCCTGGAAGACGCGTTCGCGCCCGCCGCGGAATACATCGCCCGCCTGAAAGCGCGCGGCGCCGACGCCGTGGTGCTGGGCTGCACTGAACTGCCGCTGGCCGTGCCGCACGCGCTGCGCGCCAGTCTGGGCGTGACGCTGACGGACTCCATCGACGCCTTGGCCCGCGCCGCCATCGCGCACTATGAAGCGGATCTGGCCAAGCAGCTGATCGCGGCCTGACCGGAACGGGCGGAAAAAAAAAGCGCATCTTTCGATGCGCCCGAATTTCCCTTCGCGGGGAATGTGTCAACGCGGTTCTTATCCGCCCAGGTACGACTTGCGGACTTGATCGTTGACCAGCAAATTGGCGCCCGTGTCTTGCAACACGACGCGGCCGTTTTCAAGCACATAACCGCGATCGGCCACGCCCAGCGCCTTGTTCGCGTTCTGCTCCACCAGGAATACCGTCACGCCCTGCTCGCGGATTTCGCGGATGATGTCGAAAATCTGCGCAATCACCAGCGGCGCGAGCCCCAGCGTGGGCTCGTCCAGCAGCAGCAGGCGCGGGCGCGTCATCAGCGCGCGGCCGATCGCCAGCATCTGCTGCTCGCCGCCCGACATCAGCCCCGCGCGCTGGGCCGAACGCTCTTTCAAACGCGGGAACAGGCCGTAGACGTGATCGATGCCCTCTTCGATTTCAGCGCGCTTGGAAAAAAAGCCGCCCATCATCAGGTTTTCAGCAACGGTCAGGTCCTTGAACACGCGCCGGCCTTCAGGCGAAATGGCGATGCCATTGCGCATGATGTGGTGCGTGTCCTTGTGGGTGATGTCCTCTCCTTCGAACGTGATCTTGCCTTCACGCGCGCGCGGGTTGCCGCAGACCGTCATCAACAGCGTCGTCTTGCCGGCACCGTTAGCGCCGATCAAGGTGACGATTTCGCCCTTGTTGACCTCTACCGACACGCCGTTCAACGCCTGGATGGCCCCGTAAAAGGTGTGTATGTTTTCCAGCTTAAGCATCATTCCTCCCCCAGGTACGCTTTGATGACGCGCTCGTCGTTGCGCACCTGCTCGGGGGTGCCGGTGGTGATCGGCTTGCCGTGTTCCATGACCAGGATACGGTCGGAAATGCCCATGATCAGGCTCATGTCGTGCTCGATCAGCAGCACCGCCACGCCGAACTCGCGGCGCAGCTGGTCGATCAGCGATTGCAGATCGCGCTTTTCCTGCGGATTCAGGCCGGCTGCCGGTTCATCCAGCATCAACAGACGTGGCTTGGTGATCATGCAGCGCGCGATTTCCAGACGGCGCTGGTGGCCATAGGCCAGGTTGCCCGCTTCGCGGTTGGCGAATTCGCGCAAACCCATGAAATCCAGCCACTGCGCCGCGCGCGACAGCGCTTCGGCTTCCGACTGTCGATAGCCCTTGAGCTTCAACAAGCCCGGCAGCAGCCGCGATTCCACCTGCGTGTGCTGCGCCACCAGCAGGTTTTCCAGCACGGTCAGCTGCTTGAACAGGCGCACGTTCTGAAACGTGCGCACCAGGCCATGGCGCGCCACCTTGTGGCTGGGCAAACCGGTGATCGGCTTGCCGTCCATGATGATGTCGCCGGCCGTGGGCGCATAGAAGCCGCCCACGCAGTTGAACACGGTGGTCTTGCCGGCCCCGTTGGGGCCGATGATGGCGAAGACCTCGTCGGATTGGACTTCAAACCCCACGCTGTCCACGGCCAACAGGCCGCCGAACCGCATGGTGAGCCCGGATACTTTCAGCAATGCCTCGCTCATTTAGACAGCTCCACGTGGGGACGCTTCATGGGCAACAACCCCTGCGGACGCCACATCATCATCAACACCATCACCAAGCCGAACATCAGCATCCGGTACTCGGCGAACTCGCGCGCCAGCTCGGGCAGCACGGTCAGCAGGATGGCCGCCAGAATCACACCCACCTGCGAGCCCATGCCGCCCAGCACCACAATGGCCAGGATCAACGCGGATTCGATGAAGGTGAAGGATTCCGGGTTCACCATGCCCTGGCGAGCGGCAAAAAACGCCCCGCCAAAACCGGCGAACGTCGCGCCCAGCGTGAAGGCAGACAGCTTGATGCGCGTGGGGTTGAGCCCCAGCGAGCGGCACGCGATTTCGTCTTCGCGCAGCGCTTCCCAGGCGCGTCCGACCGGCATGCGGATCAAACGCGTGGAAACGAACAACGTAATCAGGGCCAGCAGCAGCGCCATCATGTACAGATAGATGACCATGTGCTGGTTCTGGAACGTCAGGCCGAAAAAGTCGTGGAACGTGGTGCCGCCTTCGGTGCTGGCGCGACGGGTCATTTCCAGGCCGAACACCGTGGGCTTCGGAATGCCGGAAATGCCGTCCGGGCCGCCGGTCAGCGTGTTCAGGTTGATGAGCAGCAGGCGGATCATTTCGCCGAAACCCAGCGTCACGATGGCCAGGTAATCGCCCCGCAACCGCAGCACCGGAAAGCCCAGCACGAAGCCGAACAAGGCCGCCATCGCGCCCGAGAACGGCAGCGCTTCCCAGAAGCTCCAGCCGCCCCAGTGATACAGCAAGGCGTAGGTGTACGCGCCCACGGCATAAAAGCCCACGAAGCCCAGATCCAGCAGCCCCGCAAAGCCCACCACGATGTTCAGACCCAGGCCCAACATCACGTAGATCAGCACCAGGGTCGCGATGTCGACCGAGCTGCGTCCCGCGAAGAATGGCCAGATGACCGCGATGGCAAGCAGCAACAGCGCCAGCCCCTTGTGGCTCTTGGCGGGCGCCGACGGCAGTGTCGGCAGGCCCGTCTTGAGCTTCTGGAACGGAATGGCGATCCACGGGCGCAGCATCTGGAACACAAACACCACGGCCGCGGCAAGGGCCACCAGGCCCCAGTGCGATTCCATCGACGTGCGCGCACCCTGACGAATCAGTTGCAGGCCAAACACCGGGGTAACGATGACCGCCGTCAGCACGGCCGCCATCGTGGCGTTTTTAATATTGTTTTTGGACATCAGACTTTTTCCACCTCAGGTTTGCCCAACAGCCCGGTGGGACGGAACAACAGAATCAGGACCAGCAGCGAAAACGCCACGATGTCCTTGTACTGTGACGAGATATAGGCAGCCGCGAAGGTCTCGGCCAGGCCCAGCAGCACGCCGCCCAGCATCGCGCCGGGGATGCTGCCGATGCCGCCCAGCACCGCCGCCGTAAAGGCCTTGATGCCGGCCAGAAAGCCGATGAACGGGTTGAGCTTGCCGATGGTGATGGCGATCAGCACACCGCCCACCGCCGCCAGGATCGCGCCCATCACGAACGTGAACGAGATCACGCGGTTGGTGTCGATGCCCAGCAGATTGGCCATGTGCATGTCTTGCGAGCAGGCGCGCGAAGCGCGGCCCATGCGCGAATACTTAATGAACAGCGTCAGGCCGATCATCAGCACCACCGTCACGACGATGATCATGATGCGCGAATACGGCACCGTCACGTCGAAGTCGGATCCCATGTGGAACTGCACGGCGCCGGATACCAGCGACGGCACGGCCATGTCGCGCGCGCCTTGGCCCAGGGCCACCCAGTTCTGCAGGAAGATCGACATCCCGATTGCCGAGATCAGCGCCACCAGGCGGGGGCTGCCTCGTACGGGGCGGTACGCCACGCGTTCGACCGAGAAGCCGTAGATGCCGGTCACGGTAATGGCCACAAGCAGCATGGCGGCAATGATGAACGGCACCGGCAGCCCGCTATTGGTGCCGATGGACGTCAAGGTGACCAGGCCGACATAGGCGCCGATCATATAGATTTCGCCGTGGGCGAAGTTGATCATACCGATGATGCCGTAGACCATTGTGTAGCCGATGGCGATCAACGCGTAGATCGCGCCCAGAGACAATCCGTTGAAGAATTGCTGGGTAAGTTGGGGTATGAGGTCAGACATTATTCTCTTGCTCCAAATGGTTCCGGCCCCGGTGAGAAGACCCGGAGCCGGAAACCTGGGCGTATTTTATAAGGGCCTGTGGTCACCGCTTGCCGGCCGCACAGCGCTTTTGGCGCATCGCTACGCGGATTACGGCACAACGAAGACGACAGGCCCTACACGCCGGCACCGTGCCGGCGGGATCGCGAGTTTACAGCTGGGTCTTCTTTCCGTCCTTGTCCCACTTGTAGACGGCGAATTCGAAGTTCTTCAAATCGCCCTTGGCGTCGTATTCGACCTTGCCGATGCCGGTATTGAACGTGGTCTTGTGCATGTAGTCCGCGACCTTGGCGGGATCTTCGCCCACGGCGTTGATGCTGTCGGCCAGGATCTGCACGGCGGCGTACGCGGGCATCTGGAAGGCGCCGTCCGGATCGCGCTTGGCGTCCTTGAAGGCCTTGACGATGCTTTCGTTGCCGGGCAGCTTGGTGAAGTCAGCCGGCAGCGTGACCAAGAGGCCGTCGATGGCCGGGCCGGCAATCGCCACCAGATCCTGGTTGGCCGTGCCTTCCGGACCCATGTACTGAACCTTCAGGCCTTGTTCACGCGACTGGCGCAGCAGCAGGCCCAGTTCAGGGTGATAGCCGCCGAAGTAGACCAGGTCCACGCCCGCCGACTTCAGCTTGGTGATGATGGCCGAGTAGTCGCTGTCGCCAACGTTGATACCTTCGAACAGCGCCACGTTGACGTTCTGCTTGGCCAGCGCGTCCTTCACTTGCGTGGCCACGCCCGAGCCGTACGTCTGCTTGTCGTGCAGCACGGCAACCTTCTGCGGCTTCAGCGTCTTGGCGATGTACGCGGCGGCGTACGGGCCTTGCTGGTCGTCGCGGCCGATCGTGCGGAAGAAGAAATGCGGCTTGATGGTGTCGGTAACCAGCGGCGACGTGGCGCCCGGGGTGATGCCGACAATGCCCTCTTCCTCGTAGACCTTCACGGCGGCCACGGTCACGCCCGAGCAAGCGTGGGCCACGGCGAACTTGGCGCCGGAGTTGACCACGCGGTTGGCGGCCGGAACGGCCTGCTTGGGTTCGCAACCGTCGTCGATCAGGATGGGTTCAAGCTTCTTGCCCTTGACCCCGCCCTTGGCGTTGATGGTTTCAATGGCGGTCAGGGCGCCGGCCTGGATCTGGTCACCGTATTGGGTGTTGGGGCCGGTCATAGGCTGGGGAATGCCAATCTTGATCGTGTCGGCGGCGTGCGCGGCGCCAGCCAAGGCAAGTGCCCCAAGCGCCATGGCAACCGGGGTAAGGCGATTCAGAAACTTCATGCGGAGTTCTCCAGCGAGGTTTTGAGCGGCTCTGATCGAAACGGTTAGTCGGGTGGATACCCCGCAATCCGTATCGCGCGTCGCCGGCTTCTTGGGCAAAAACACGGTGTGGGCGGTATTCTGGAAGCAAGCCGCCATACTGTCACTGCGTGTAATCCCCAATATTTAGCGCCAAACGTTTAATCGTGACGGATCAGTTTTGCAAGCCCATGAAATCGCTGGGAAAATCGCGGAATTTACAGGCGGGACAGGGCCTGCTTCGCGCCACCGCTGCCACCTGCGGATATATGAATAATCATTAATACAGCGTTCGAATCAGGCGGGGTCTCGCATTTAAATACACTGCTTACGCCGGACTTACGAATAATCATTATCCGGTTAATAAAAAAGCGCGTATGGCAAGCGGAGAAACCGCTGTCCATACGCGCTTTTTTTGGCACTGCGAACCGACGTTGCGATCCGGGCCCGTTACCTTCAGGCGTTGGCCGGCCGGGCCAGGTTCCACATCAGCGCACGGAACGGCGCCAACATGCTGATATTGACCACCAGCTTGATGGCCAGATCGCCCATCAGCCAGGTCGTCCAGGGCGCCCCCGTGGCGGCGAACGCCACGCTGAAGAACACCACCGTATCCAGAATGGCGCCCAACACGCCCGACACCAGCGGCGCGCGCCACCAGCGTTGGTCGCGCAGGCGGTCAAACACCTGGATGTCAACCAGCTGCGCGCAGATGTAAGCCAGGCCGGACGCCAGCGCAATGCGCGGCGAGGCCACCCAGAACGACACCACCAATGCGGCCGCAAAGCCGAACCAGACCACGCGCCGCGCGGCGCCCGGGCCAAAACGGCGGTTCAGTACGTCGGTCACCAGGAAGGCGATGGGGTACGACAGCCCGCCCCACGTCAACCAATCGTTTAGCGGCACCTGCACCAGAATGTTGGAGCCCACCACCACCAGCAGCATGCACAACACGGCGATGCCGAATTGCGTGCGGCTCATGGCGGGAAAGCCCCGGCTTGCCTTGATCATTTCCCAAATTCCTCTGCCAGCTCGCCCGACCGGCGGGCCGCGGCGGCCATGGCGTCTTCAACGATGCCGGTAAACCCCGCCGCGCCGAATGCCGCCAGCGCCGCCGCCGTGGTGCCGCCCTTGGACGTAACGCGCTCGCGCAGCACGGACAAGGGTTCGTCAGATTCCGCCGCAAGCTTGGTAGCGCCGGCCAGCGTGCCCAAGGCCAACTGCTTGGCTTGCGCTTCGGTCAGACCGACCTTCAAGCCGCCGGACACCAGGGCTTCCAGGAACAGGAACACATAGGCCGGCCCGCTGCCCGACAACGCGGTCACGCCGTCCAGCGCGGCGTCGTCGGCCACCCACACCACCTGCCCCACGCTGGACAGCAACTGCGCAGCCAGTTCGCGGTCGGCCTCACCCACGCCGTCCAGCGCGGCCAGGCCCGTCATGCCGGCGCCCACCAGCGCGGGCGTATTGGGCATGCAGCGCACCAGCCGCTTGAACGGCGCGTCGGGCGTGCCGAGCCAGCCGGCCAGCGTGTCGGCGCGAATGCCAGCGGCAACGCTTACCACCAAGGTGTCGTCCCGAAGCCACTGACGTGTGGAAGCCACAACATCTTTCATGTTCTGTGGCTTGACCGCGAACACCCAAACGCGGCACCGCGCCAGGGCCTCGTCGGGAGCCACCGCCGTGGTCATGCCGCGCGCCTGCCACGCCGCGTGGCTATCCTTATTAATGTCAATGACATGGATGTTCCCGGCGGGGCATACTTTGCCGGCCAGACCGGAGGCCAAAGCGGCCGCCATATTGCCGCCGCCAATGAACGCAATCGAAAGTTCGTTTTTCATAGCGCAGCATTGTAATCGGTCAACTACGTTGGGGAAAAAAAAGAAAATGTTCGTTCGCGCCTGAAACGCGCAATTTGACAGGCGTTTGGAGTGATGTGAAAGTCACGGTTTTGTCACAAACAATTCATAAGGTGTCGTGTTTTCCGTGTCCGGACAACCCGGTCACAACACGCCCATCAGGAGGAACTTCACCATGCGATCACACCGTATTGCTTTAACCTTCGCCGCCGTCATGGCTGCGTTCGCGGGCGCGTCCGCGCATGCCGCCACCGAGATCCAGTTCTGGCACTCGATGGAAGGCGCCCTGGGCGACCGCGTCAACGGTCTGGTTGACGAGTTCAACAAGAAGAACCCTGACTACCAGGTCAAGGCGATCTACAAGGGCAACTACGGCGAATCCATGAATGCCGGCATCGCCGCGTTCCGCGCCGGCAATGCGCCGGACATCCTCCAAGTGTTCGAAGTCGGCACCGCCACGATGATGTACGCCAAGGGCGCCATCAAGCCGGTCCAACAGATGTCGGAAGAAGTCGGCAACCCGATCGATCCGAAGGAATTCATCGGCGCCGTGGCCGGCTACTACTCGTCGGCCGACGGCAAGCTGGTGTCGATGCCCTTCAACAGCTCGACCGTTGTCTTCTACTACAACAAGGACGCCTTCAAGAAGGCCGGCCTGGACGCCGACAAGCCGCCCAAGACCTGGGAAGAGCTGGCCGCCGCCGGTCAGAAGCTCAAGGCCGCCGGCCAGGAATGTGGCTACACCACGTCGTGGCCGTCGTGGGTTCAGCTGGAAACGTTCTCGGCCTGGCATAACGTGCCGTACGCCACCAAGGACAACGGTTTCGGTGGCCTGGACGCCCGCATCGCGATCAACACCCCGCTGCACGTGCGCCATCTGGAAAACCTGGCCAAGCTGGGCAAGGAAGGCATCTTCATGTACGGCGGTCGCGGCGACGAGCCGAACTCGCTGTTCATCAGCGGCAAGTGCGCCATGATCACCGGTTCGTCGGGCCTGCGCGCCAACATCGCCAAGAACGCCAAGTTCGAATTCGGCACTTCCACCGTGCCCTACTACGCCGACGTGCAAGGCGCCCCGCAGAACACCATCATCGGCGGCGCTTCGCTGTGGGTCTTCGCCAAC
The DNA here is from genome assembly GCF_059760425.1 of Achromobacter sp. RT286_PF. Lineage (NCBI taxonomy): Bacteria > Pseudomonadati > Pseudomonadota > Betaproteobacteria > Burkholderiales > Alcaligenaceae > Achromobacter > Achromobacter sp. RT286_PF. Next base: position 63,520 of record NZ_JCBAMR010000018.1, on the reverse strand, counting down.
AAGAAGCCGGAAACCTACAAGGGCGTGACCGCGTTCTTCAAGTTCCTGGCCAGCCCGGAAATCGCGGCTCGCTGGCACCAGCAGACCGGCTACGTGCCGGTCACCAAGGCGGCCTACGAACTGACCAAGAAAGACGGCTTCTATGAAAAGAACCCGGGTACCGAAGTTGGCGTCAAGCAGTTGAACGTTGAAACCACCGCGCAATCGCGTGGTTTGCGCCTGGGCTTCCTGCCGCAGATCCGCGAAATCGAAGACGCTGAAATCGAACGCATCGTGTCCGGCAAGGTTGCGGCCAAGGACGGCGCCGAGAACATCGTCAAGCGCGGCAACGAGTTGCTGGAAAAGTTCGAGAAGAGTGTAAAGTAGCGCCCTTTCCGGGATTCCGTCAGTCGATTGCCTTCGCGCATTTCTCAAGCGTGACAATGACTTAACGGCCAATCCGGATACGAGCGCAAGGCTTAAAGCCCTGGTTTTTTTAGGGCTTTAAGCCTATCGTATTTTTATGAAAGCGGTTTCAAGCGGCGGTTAATCCAACCGCCGCTTTTCTGTACCTTGGGTACCCCCTATGGAAAAACGCGTTGTATTCGGGCATAAGACCCTGCCCTATCTGCTGCTTCTGCCGCAGCTGATCATTACCGTGGTCTTCTTTTTCCTGCCCGCCGGACAAGCCATGTGGCAGTCCATGCGGTTGGAAGACGCCTTCGGTTTGTCGTCCGAGTTCGTCGGCCTCGACAACTTCATGGAACTGTTCTCGCAACAGGCCTACCTTGATTCCTTCCGTGTCACCGCCGTGTTCTCGGTGCTGGTGGCCGTTGTCGGTCTGGGCGTGTCCTTGCTGCTGGCCGTCATGGCCGACCGCGTGATCCGCGGCGCGGGGCTCTACAAGACCCTTCTGATCTGGCCTTACGCCGTGGCGCCCGCCGTGGTCGGCGTGCTGTGGCTGTTCATGTTTTCGCCTTCCGTGGGCATTCTGGCTGTCGCGCTGCGCAAGTCCGGCGTGGACTGGAACCCGCGCCTGGACGGCAACCAGGCCATGATGCTGGTACTTGTCGCCGCCGTCTGGAAGCAGATCTCGTACAACTTCCTGTTCTTCCTGGCAGGCCTGCAATCGATTCCGCGCTCGCTTATCGAAGCCGCCGCGATCGACGGTGCCAGCCCGGCGCGCCGCTTCTGGAGCATCGTGTTCCCGCTGCTGTCGCCCACCACGTTCTTCCTGCTGGTGGTCAACATCATCTATGCCTTCTTTGACACCTTCGCCGTTGTGGACACCACGACGCAAGGCGGTCCCGGCACGTCGACCTCGATCCTGGTCTACAAGGTGTACAGCGACGGTTTCCGTGGCCTGGACCTGGGTTCGTCCGCTGCCCAGTCGGTCATCTTGATGTTCATTGTGGTTGCCTTGACGGTCGTACAGTTCCGCTACGTCGACCGCAAAGTGCAGTATTGATTTTGTTCGAGGCTAATAACAATGGTTGAACGCCGTCCCTGGCTGGATATTCTGGCCCACTTCATTCTGCTCTGCGGCGTGGCGATGGTGGCATTTCCGCTCTACATCACTTTCGTCGCGTCCACGCAGACTGCTCAGGAAGTGGCGCAAGCGCCGATGTCGCTGATTCCCGGCCCGCACTTTGTCGATAACTACATGCAGGCGCTGTTCGGCGGCTCGTCCGGCGGTTCGTCGGGCGCGCCCGTCGGCCGCATGATGTACGTCAGCCTGATCATGGCGTTGTCGATTTCCATCGGCAAGATCGCGATCTCGCTGCTGTCGGCGTTCGCGGTCGTGTACTTCCGCTTCCCCGGCCGCATGTTCTTTTTCTGGATGATCTTCGTCACGCTGATGCTGCCCGTCGAAGTCCGGATCGCGCCTACCTACAAAGTGGTCGCAGACCTGGGGCTGCTCAATAGCTACGCCGGTCTGACGTTGCCGCTGATCGCCTCGGCCACCGCCACTTTCCTGTTCCGCCAGTTCTTCCTGACGGTGCCGGACGAGCTCATCGAAGCAGCGCGCATCGACGGCGCAGGCCCCGTGCGGTTCTTCTTCGACGTCCTGCTGCCGCTGTCCAAGACCAGCATCGCCGCCCTGTTCGTGATCCAGTTCATCTACGGCTGGAACCAATACTTGTGGCCGCTGCTCATCACCACGCAGGAAGACATGTACCCCGTCGTCATCGGCATCAAGCGGATGATCAGCGGCGGCGACAGCGTGACCGAATGGAACATCACCATGGCCACCGCCATGCTGGCCATGATTCCGCCGGCGCTCGTCGTCATCCTGATGCAGAAATGGTTCGTCAAGGGTCTGGTCGACACTGAAAAGTGACGCTTGCCCGCCCTCGCCTACCCGAACACGACTCCGAACACGAATAAACATGGCTACTCTCAGCTTCCGTAACGTCAAGAAAACCTATGCCGGTAATGTGCCGGTCATCCATGGCATCGACATGGATGTCAAAGACGGCGAATTCATCGTCATCGTCGGCCCGTCCGGCTGCGGCAAATCCACGCTGATGCGCATGGTGGCCGGCCTGGAAACCGTGACCAGCGGCGACATCGTCATCGACGACAAGGTCGTCAACAACCTGGAACCCGCCGAACGCGACATCGCGATGGTGTTCCAGAACTACGCGCTCTACCCGCACATGACCGTGTTTGAAAACATGGCCTATGGCTTGAAGATCCGCAAGTTCTCCAAGGACGAGATCAAAAAGCGCGTGGACATCGCCGCGCAGATTCTTGAACTGGGCCACCTGCTGGACCGCCGTCCCCGCGCGCTGTCCGGCGGCCAGCGCCAACGCGTGGCCATGGGCCGCGCCATCGTGCGTGAACCCAAGGTGTTCCTGTTTGACGAACCGTTGTCGAACCTGGATGCCAAGCTGCGCGTGGCGATGCGCCTTGAAATCATGAAGCTGCACCGCCGCCTGGGCACGACCAGCCTGTACGTGACGCACGATCAGGTCGAAGCCATGACCTTGGCGCACCGCATGATCGTCATGTACCAAGGCGTGCCCGAGCAGATCGGCACGCCGATGGAAGTGTTCGAAAAGCCCGCCTCGACGTTCGTAGCCGGCTTCATCGGCTCGCCCCCGATGAACTTGATGGAAGTACAGGTGGCAGGCGACGGTACCGTGCAAACGGCCGACGGCACGCCGCTGGAAATCTCGCCGCTGCAAGTGCCCTCGCAAGTGCGCGGCCGCAAGATCATCATGGGCATGCGTCCGGAGCACATGCTGCTGAACACGCAAGGCGTGCCGGCCGAAGTTGAAATGGTCGAGACACTGGGTTCGGAACAGCTGGTGCACTGCCGCTGCGGCAAGACTACCCTGGTCGTGCGCTGCACGACGCGCCAATTGTCGGAGTCGTCCGCCAAGGTGGGCAACCGCGTCAACGTCGGCCCGGACGGCCGCCACCCGCTGCACTGGTTCGAAGCCGACACCGGTCGGCGCGTACAGGGGCTGTAAGCCTATCGGCGGGCGCGCCCCCGGCCGGCCATCCGGCCGCCGCGTTCCCCCGCCTGCCCGGCAATAAAAAAAACGGACCGCACGCCTTATGGCTTGCGGTCCGTTTTCTTATGCAGCGGCGGGCTTGCGCCCGCCCGCGCATGACTTCCCGGTATTACTTGCTGGGTATTACTTATAGACGGTCTTGGAACCGTCCTTGTGCCAGGTGAACACCTCGAACTGGAAGTTCGTCAGGTCGCCCTGCTTGTTCCACGACACCTTGCCGATCGGCGTGTCGAAGGAATTGGCGTGCAGGTACTTGGCCACCTTGGTCGGGTCGTCGCTACCGGCGCCCTTGATGCCGTCGGCAATGACCTGGGTGGCCGTGTAAGCCGTCATCTGGAACGCGCCACCCGCGTTGCGCTTCTTGGCTTCAAACGCCTTGACGATGTCTGCGTTGGCGGCGTTCTGGGTGAAGTCGGCCGGCAGGGTCAGCAACATGCCTTCGACGGCATCGCCGGCAATGGCGTTGATGTCCGGGTTGCCCGCGCCTTCCGGACCCATCCACTTGGCCTTCACGCCTTGCTCGGCGGCCTGGCGCAGCAACAGCCCCATTTCGGGGTGGTAGCCGCCGTAGTAGACGAAGTCCACGCCTTGGGCCTTGAGCTTGGTGATGACGGCCGAGTAGTCGCTGTCGCCGGCATTGACGCCTTCGAAAATCGCGACGGGCACGCCGCCCTTTTCCAGGTCGTTCTTGACGGCGGTGGCGATGCCCTGGCCATACGACTGCTTGTCGTGCAGCACGGCGGCCTTCTTCGGCTTGATCTTTTCCAGCACGAACTTGGCGGCGGCGGGACCTTGCTGGTCATCGCGGCCGATGGTGCGGAAGATGAACTCGTAGTTCTTGCCGTCAGTGACCGCGGGCGCCGTGGCCGACGGCGTCACCATGACCACGCCTTCGTTGTTATAGATATCAGCGGCAGCGATGGTCGCGCCCGAGCACACGTGGCCCACCACAAAACCGATCTTGCTGTTCACGACGCGGTTCGCGGCAACCGGGCCTTGCTTGGGCTCGCAGCCGTCGTCGATCACCACGGCTTCCAGCTTCTTGCCGTTGACGCCGCCCGCGGCGTTGATGCGTTCAATGGCGGTATCCACCCCTTCGCGGACCATGTCGCCATATTGCGTAACGGCGCCCGTGGTGGGGCCGACCACGCCGATCTTGATGGTTTGCGCGTGCGCTCCCGCGGCAAACGTCAGGCCAGCGGCGACTCCCAGCGCCGCGATGACCGGGGTCAGACGAAATACTGGCTTCATGAGTGGACTCCTTTAATCGCTTTAATCATTGGTTTTCGTAGCGGGCGGACGCCGGATACCAATAAGTTCACGCCCCGCCACGGTGCTTTTGCACGGCAAGCATACACCGAAAGAATGCGGCTTTTATGCCCATCCGGCCCGACTTCCGGCGGGGTCCGGGCGCGGTGGTGCCGCATCGTGCAAAGCCTTCTTCGATACGCGGCGCCCGCTTCAGCCCGGGCTACGTTTGATAGGAAGGGCTGCCTTCCGGTAGGGCGAGGTCGGACAGGCAGGCCGCATTCCGGGCTGGCCTGGCCTTATACCCGGTGCGGTATATGCAAAAGACGATTTATTCGTTTGAGTTACAAGCGCCGCGCGGCAAGATGGCCGCCATGAGACTCCAACCGATCATCGTCCCCGGATGGAAAAACTCCGGACCCGAGCACTGGCAATCCCGCTGGGCAGCCACGCTGCCCCACGCCGTGCGCATCGAACAACGCGACTGGGAAAACCCGTTGCCCGCCGAATGGGTGTCCACGCTGGCCGCCGAAGTCGACCGCGCGCGCAGCCCCGTCCTGCTGGTCGCCCACAGCCTGGGCTGCCTGATCAGCGCCTCCCTGCCCATCCCCCTGCGCGCCAAAGTCGCCGGCGCGCTGCTGGTCGCCCCGGCCGACGTCGAACGCCCCGACGCCCCCGCCTGCCTGCGCGCCTTCGCACCTATCCCCCGCCAACCCCTGCCCTTTCAAAGCGTGGTCGTGGCCAGCGACGACGACCCCTACTGCCGATTGGAACGCGCGCGCAAATTTGCCGAGGATTGGGGCAGCCGGGTCGTGGTGCTTTCGGGCGCGGGGCATATCAACGCGGAAAGCGGGCTGGAGGAATGGCCGCAGGGGTTGAAGATATTTGGGGCGCTGAGACGCCGGGCGTCCTGGAGGATCCCGACGCCGGCGAAGAGAATCCCGCCGGTGCCGGCGTGTGGGATATTTTGAACTCGCCTTGATAGATAGACGTAGGTGGTTCGCGGGAAAGCCACGTAACAAAACGGCACAGAATGAACACGGCCGCCAGTAGGCGGCCGTTTGTGGTCCCGAATCGGCTTTTGTCAGACTTGCTGGACGGCTATGTCCGTCCGATCAAATCCCCAAGAGATCCGATGTGGAGCTTACTGCAGCAAGCTCCGCAGCATCCATGCATTCTTTTCATGCACATCCAAGCGCTGCGTCAGCAGATCAGCCGTGGGCTGGTCGTTAGCCGCGTCGGCCTTCTCGAACGCCGAACGTGCCGTCTTGGCGACCGACTCATTGCCGCTAACCAAAAGGCGCACCATTTCCAGCGCTTCCGGCACGGTTTCCGGTTCGGCAATCGACGACAGCTTGGAATATTCGCGGTACGTGCCCGGCGCGTAGTGGCCCAGGGCGCGGATGCGTTCAGCGATGCTGTCCAACGCGGTCCACTCTTCCGTGTACTGCGTCATGAACATCTGGTGCAGCGTGTTGAACATGGGCCCCGTGACGTTCCAGTGGAAGTTGTGCGTCATCAGGTACAGCGTGTACGAGTCGGCCAGCAGCTTGGATAATTCGCCGGCGACGGCCGCGCGGTCCTTGTCCGAAATGCCGATGTTGATGCGCGGAACGCTCGGGGTCTTCTTGGGGGACTTGGCCATTGCTAGCTCCTATTAGGAAAAGTACGAAAGAAGGATACCACTGCAAAGATGATGAAATGGCGGGGAATCCGCATAAAACAAGGGCTTCCAAGCCGCCGCTTTGACCCTGCGCAAATGTGCCGCAAGGGGCCGCGGACGGCGCTACGGCGGCACGGCGGGCACGGCGCCAGACAACAGATCAGTCCTGCACCGCCGCCGCTTCGTCAGACAGCATCTTCACGCCCGGCAACTCGCACTCGTACACCGCTTGCGCCAAGGCTTCGATGGCGGCCAGGCGTGGGAAGCTGCGGCGCCATGCCAGGACGACGCGGCGCTCGGGCACGTGGCCGTCGAACGGAAGATAGCGCAGCAGGCTGTTGCTGGGCGGATGCTCGGGGACGGCGGTGATCGGCAACACGGTCACGCCGATGCCTGCGGCCACCATGTGGCGGATCGTCTCCAGCGATGAGCCCTCGAAGGTGCGCTGGATGCCGTCGCTGGCCGCCGAGAACCGCGACAGTTCTGGACAGACCTCCAGCACCTGGTCGCGAAAGCAGTGACCGCTGCCCAGCAGCAACATCGTCTGCTGCTTCAGGTCCTGCGCGTCGATGGATTTTCTTTGCGCCAGTTCGTGGTCATTGGGTACCGCGACGATGAAGGGTTCGTCGTACAACGGCTGCATCACCAAGCCCGCCTCGGGCAGCGGCAGTGCCATGATGGCGCAATCGATTTCGCCCTGGCGCAGCAGTTCCACCAGACGCACGGTGAAGTTCTCTTGCAGCAGCAATGGCATCTGCGGCGTGCGGCCGATTTGCACGGGGACGAGCTTGGGCAGCAAGTACGGGCCGATGGTATGGATCACGCCGACGCGCAACGGCCCGGCCAGCGGGTCGTGGCCTTGCCGCGCGATCTCTTTGATGCTGGCGCTTTCTTCCAGCACCTTCTGGGCTTGCGCGACGATGCGTTGACCGATGGGGGTAACACCGACCTCGGCGCCGCCGCGCTCGAACAGCGTCACGCCCAGTTCGTCTTCCAGCTTGCGTATCGCGACCGACAGCGTGGGCTGGCTGACGAAACAGGCTTCGGCCGCCCGCCCGAAATGGCGTTCACGCGCGACGGCGACGATGTACTTGAGTTCGGTGAGAGTCATGGTGGACTGCGCCCCCGGGAAGTTACGCGCGGGCCTTCGGGCCGGCGCTTGAATGAGTCAGGTGTAGGACGGGCCGCATCGCATCAGGTCCGCAGGAAGTCTTCGCGGCCGCGCATCCAGCGGGCCAGGTGCGCCTGGACGGCGGCGGGATGTTCGGCGCGCAACCACACCGCGGCATCGCGCGCGTCTTCCGCGATAGAGGCATCGGTTTCCAGGTCGGCAAAGCGCAGCAGCGCCATGCCCGATTGGCGCGTGCCCAGGAATTCGCCTGGCCCGCGCTGTTCCAGGTCGCGTCGGGCAATCTCGAAGCCGTCCGACGTTTCAAACATGGCACGCAGACGTTCGCGCGCGACCTGGGACAACGGGGTCTGGTACAGCAGCACACAAACCGATTCAGCGGTGCCGCGCCCTACCCGCCCGCGCAGCTGGTGCAACTGCGCCAGCCCGAAACGTTCGGCGTGTTCAATGACCATCAGCGAGGCGTTGGGCACGTCCACACCCACTTCGATGACGGTGGTGGCGACAAGCAGGTCCACTTCGCCTTCGCGAAATGCCTGCATGACGGCGGCCTTTTCCGCTTGCGGCAAGCGGCCGTGAACCAGGCCGATGCGCAAATCGGGAAGGTCGACCCGCATGCCTTCGTAGGTGTCCACCGCCGTTTGCAAATCCAGCGCTTCGCTTTCTTCGACCAGCGGGCATACCCAATACACTTGTTGGCCGCCGCGGGCCGCCTGGGCGACGTGCGCGATGACTTCTTCGCGCCGCGCGTCCGACACCAGCTTGGTCAACACAGGCGTGCGGCCGGGTGGTAGTTCGTCGATGACGGACACGTCAAGGTCGGCAAAGAACGTCATGGCCAGCGTGCGCGGAATGGGCGTGGCGCTCATGTTCAGCTGATGCGGCACGATGCGGCCGCGCACAGTTTCGCCCTTCTTGGTCAGCGCAAGGCGCTGCCCCACGCCAAAGCGGTGCTGCTCGTCAACAATAGATAGACCCAGTCGATGAAATTCAACGTGGTCTTGAATAATGGCCTGGGTGCCGACGACCAGTTGCACGCTGCCGTCAGCCGCAGCAGCGGCGGCCTCGCGGCGCGCCTTGGCGGTCAAGCTGCCACTAAGCCACGCGACGTTCACGCCCAGCGGCTGCAACCACGACACCAGCTTGTGAAAGTGCTGCTCGGCCAGGATTTCTGTGGGGGCCATCAGCGCAACCTGCGCCCCGCCCGCGATGGCCTGCGCGGCAGCAATGGCGGCGACCACGGTTTTGCCGCTACCCACATCGCCTTGCAGCAAACGGTGCATGGGATAGGGCTTGGCCAGATCGGCCGAGATTTCCTGCACAACGCGTTCTTGTGCGGCGGTCAATTTGAACGGCAGATTCGCGTACAGCTTGGCGACGAGGCCACCCGGCTCATTGCGCACGGGCAGCGATTCCGCTTCCTTGATGCGACGGGCCGCGCGCGCGGCGGCCAGCGACAACTGCTGCGCCAGCAGTTCATCGAACTTGATGCGGCGCCATGCGGGATGCACGCGGTCCAGCAGCGCCTGTTCCGATTCGCCTTGCGCGGGGGTGTGCAGCGCACGAATGGCGGGCTCGAACGGCGGCAGGTCGTAGCGTTCAAGCGCTTCGGGCGGCAAGGTGTCGGACAGGTCGGCGCGGTCCAGCGCCTGGGCGATGGCGCGGCGCAACGTCAGTTGCGGCAGGCCTTCGGTGGTGGGATACACAGGCGTCAGGGCCGTGGGCAAAGGCGCGTCGGCATTGGTCATGCGCGGGTGCACCATCTGGCGCCCGAACAGGTTGCTGCGCACTTCGCCCCGGGCGCGCAGGCGCTTGCCCACGCTGATCTGCTTTTGCTGGCTGGGGTAGAAGTTCAGCCAGCGCAATTGGATTTCGCCGGTCTCGTCCGCCAGCGTGGCAGTAAGTTGGCGCCGAGGCCGGTACTGGACCTCGGACTTGGTGATCTCGCCTTCGACCTGCCCGGCATAACCGGGCCGCAAGGCGCTGATGGGGACAACGCGGGTTTCGTCTTCGTAGCGCAGTGGCAGATGCAGCACGAAGTCCTCGGGCAGCACCAGACCCAGATTCCGAAGCTTGCGCTCGGTATCCGTCATCGGTTTGCCGGCGCCGTTCTTATCGGCGCCGGGTCGCTTGGAAGCCACGGCCGCGGCCGGCATCAAGAAACGAACCTCGGAATGCTGCGTACGGGGCCGCCTTACAGAACCATGATGGCTTCGACTTCAAACTGCGCGCCCTTGGGCAGGCTGGCCACGCCAATCGTCGAGCGGGCCGGGAACGGCTGCGGAATGATCTCGGCCATGATGGAATTGGCGGCGGTGAATTTGCCCAGGTCGGTCAGGAACAAGGTCAGCTTGACGACGTTGTCCAGCGTGCCGCCGGCTTCGGTGATTACGGCCTGCATGTTGGCGAAGGCCTGACGCACTTGCGCGTCGAAGTTTTCAGAGACCAGATCGCCCGTGCCCGGCTCCAGGCCGATCTGGCCCGACAAGTAGACAGTCTTGGTGCCGGTAACGGCAACCGCTTGCGAGTAAGGGCCAACGGCGGCGGGCGCTGCGTCGGTATGGATGATTTGCTTGCTCATGGGCGGAATCCTTCGGTTGACGGATAGAAAGCTACAACTATCGAAGTTTATCCAGCAATAGACATTTGCGAAAGTGGCCGGATGACGCAGGCACGGACGAAATCCGGTTTCATGCAGACGGCTGATGGCCGGCCCCGCCAATATCGCCGCGATGCGCGATCAGCAAGTCGGCCAGCGCCTGCGCCGCAACCGACAGGCTGCGGCCACGGCGCTGCACCAGGTACAGCGGCCGGGTCAATGCGCGACCCGCCAGAGGCACCACGCGCAAGTCATTGCTGGCAAAGTGAAAAAGCGTCATGGCGGGCACAACGCATACGCCCAGGCCGGCACGCACCAGGCCGGTCACAGTGGCCAGATGCTCGACTTCAAATACTGGCAAGGGCGCGTCGGCACCGAACGCTTCGTCCAGATGTTTGCGCACACTGCTGCCGCGCGCAAGCTGGATGACGGGAAATTTTGCGATATCACGCAGCCGGACGCGGGGCTGGGTCGCCAGCGGGTGGTCGGCCCGGCACACCAGGAAGTAGCGGTCGGCGTGCAGGAATTCGCTGTCCAGGTCGGTCATGTCGGCGCGCCGCGACGCCAGGGCGAAATCCACTTGCCCGCTTTGGACCATGTCCAGGCACGGGTCCAGCAAGGCATCGCGCAGATCCACCACGATACCGGGGTGTGCTTGTCCAAAGCGCGCCAGCAGGCCCGGCAACCAGCCCGCCGCCAGCGACGGCAGCGCGGCCAAGGCAACCCGGCCGCGTCGACGCGCCGCGTGGTCCCGCATGTCTTCCATGACCAGGTCCATGTCCGCCAGCAGTCGGCGGGCCGAGGCGTCCAGCACCCGCCCTTCGGCGGTCAATTCAACGTGGCGGGTATTGCGGTCGAACAGCCGCAGGCCGGCGCTGTCTTCCAGCTGGCGGATCAGGGCGCTGAACGCCGGCTGCGTCAGGTGGCAGCGCTGGGCTGCGCGCGTGAAATGGCGTTCGTCGGCCAGGGCGACAAAAGCGCGTAACTGCCGGGCGGATAGATTCATGGCTTTTCTCTATCAATTGATCCGATCTTTCTATTTTACGGATGATGGGCGCATGCCTATAGTGGCTTGACATCGCAAGGCCCGACTGGACCCCCTATGCCTCAATCTCCCCTGCTTATCGGCTGCGCCTCTGGCTTTTCCGGCGACCGCAGCGACGGCGCCGCCGCCGTGGTGCGCACGCTGGCCGCCCAGGGCGGCGGCACGCTGATCTTCGAAACACTGGCCGAGCGCACGCTGGCGCTGGCGCAACTGGCACGCAACGACGACCCCAACCGAGGCTACGAGCCGCTGCTGGACGACCTGGTGTCGCCCGTGCTGGCCGACTGCCTGCGCCATGGCATCAACATTGTCAGCAACTTTGGCGCGGCCAACCCGGAAGCCGCCGCCCGGCGCATTGCCGCCATTGCGCGCGAACAGGGCCTGCCCACGCCGCGCATCGCCGTCGTCTACGGCGATGCGTTGAACACGCCGGAGCAACGCGCGCTGCTACAAGAACGGCTGGGCGACGCGTTGACCGGACACGATGTCGTCAGCGCAACCGCCTATCTGGGCGCCACCGAAATCGCGCAAGCGCTGATGGCCGGCGCCCAGATCGTCGTGGCGGGCCGTGTGGCGGACCCTTCGTTGACGCTGGGCCCCGCCCTGGCTCACTTCGGCTGGGACACGGCGGACTGGCCGCGCCTGGGTCGCGCCACCATGGCCGGCCACATGCTGGAATGCGGCTTGCAAGTGACGGGCGGCTATTTCTGCGTGCCCGGTTTGAAAGAAGTGCCCGACGTGCACGCGGCGGGCTTTCCGATTGCGCAAATCGATGCCGACGGCGAATTCGTCATCGGCAAAGCGGATGGCACGGGCGGCGCGGTGGACGCGCGCACGGTGAAGGAACAACTGCTGTACGAAGTCCACGACCCGGCGCGCTACCTGACACCCGATGTGGTGGCGGACCTGAGCCAGGCTCGCGTTGTGGAACTGGGCGGCAACCGCGTCGCGGTGCACGGCATTACGGGCCACGCCCGCCCGGACGAGCTCAAGGTCAACGTCTGCTACCGAGGCGGCTGGTTGGCCGAAGCCGAGATTTCCTACGCGGGTGTGCAAGCGGAAGCCCGCGCGCGCCTGGCTGCGGACATCGTGCAAAAACGGCTTGGGTCCGGCTTTACGCTGCGCGCCGACCTGATCGGCGCGATCAGCATCCTGGGCGATGACGCGGGCGAAATGCGGCGCTCGCTGCCCGACACACACGCGCGCGACGTGCGCCTGCGCCTGGCTGGCGAACACGCCGACCGCGCCCAAGCCGAACGCATCCTGCGCGAAGTGACCGCGTTGTACACCTGCGGCCCGGCTGGCGGCGGCGGCGTGCGCACCGCGTTGCGTCCGCGTCTGAACATGGTGTCCTGCACCATCGCCCGCGATGCCGTGCACAGCGGCTGGACTTTCCTGGAGGCCATCGCGCCATGAATTCTTCCAACATGCAGGCCGTGCCGCTGTACCGCCTGGCCCATAGCCGTTCGGGCGACAAGGGCGACATCTCGAACCTGAGCCTGATCGCCTGGGATCCGGAGTGCTACGACGTGCTGACGTCCCAAGTGACTGAAGCGCGCGTGGCCGAGTGGTTCGCGTATCGCCACCCCGCGCGCGTCACGCGCTATCTGCTGCCGACATTGCACGCCATGAATTTCGTACTGGAAGGCGTGCTGGACGGCGGTGTAAACGATGCCCTGAACCTGGACACGCACGGCAAGAGCCTGTCTTTTCGATTGCTGGACCTGACGGTGGAGGTCAGCCCTGAACTGGCACGCCGGCTGCCAGACGTACCCGGTGACCGCCCAGCGGCCGCCTGAATTTTCCACCCCTTATAAAAAAAGCATCACAGGAGACACAACATGCGAATTTCATCGAAGGGCCGCCTGGCCTTGTTGCTGGCCGCCGCCCTGCCCCTGACCGCGCTGGCCCAGTCGTTCCCCACCAAGCCGATCACGTTCATCGTGCCCTTTGCGGCCGGCAGCGCCACCGACCAGATCGGCCGCGCGATTGGCCAGGGTGTCACCGAGCAGACCGGTCAGGCGGTCGTCATTGAAAACAAGCCGGGTGCCAGCGCAATGATCGGCGCCGCGGCGGGCGCACGCGCCGCGCCCGACGGCTACACCGTACTCATCACCACCAACACCACGCACGCCGCCAACGAACATCTGTACAAATCGCTGACCTACCAGCCGGTCAAGGACTTTGCGCCGATCTCGTTGTTGGGCAAAGGCGGCCAGATCATGGTGGTGAACCCGAATTCCCAGGCCAAGACCGTGGCCGACTTCCTGGCGCAAGCCAAGAAGTCGCCGGGCAAGCTGAGTTTTGGCAGCGGCAGCTCCAGCAGCCGGATCGCAGGCGAACTGTTGCAGCAGATGGCTGGCGTGCAACTGCTGCATGTGCCGTACAAGAGCAACCCGCTGGCGGTCACCGACCTGCTGGGCGGCCAGATCGACATGATGATCACCGACACCGCTACCGGCCTGCCGCAGGTCAAGTCGGGCAAATTGCGCGCGCTGGGCGTGACGGGCACCGCGCGTTCGCCGTTGGCGCCCGACGTGCCGACGATTGCGGAAGCCGGTGTGCCGGGTTACGAAATGGGCTATTGGTTCGCGGCCTATGCGCCGGCCGGCACGCCGCCCGATGTCGTCAAGCGTCTGAACGAATTGCTGGTGAAGGCCACCAAGACCAAGCCGGCCCAGCAGTTCTACGCACAGACGGGCACCGACGCCGCCACGTCCACGCCGGACGAGCTGGCTGCCTTCCAGCAAGCGGAATCGAAGAAGTGGGGCGACATCATCAAAAAGGCCGGCATTCAGCCGGAATGATCCCCGACGTCTCCGCCTGACGAACATAAAAAAGCCCCATCGCATGCGATGGGGCTTTTTACTGCCGCAAGACGGTGACTTATTTGTCCACGAATGCGCGTTCAACTACGTAGTCACCCGGCTGACCCACGCCCGGCGACACGGTGAAGCCGCGCTTATCCAGCATGGCGCTAATGTCGGCCAGCATATGCGGGCTACCGCAGATCATGGCGCGATCGGTTTCCGGATTGATCTGCGGGATGCCGATGTCATCGCACAGTTTGCCGTTTTCCATCAGCTCGGTGATGCGGCCCTGGTTGCGGAACGGCTCGCGCGTGACGGTGGGGTAGTACACCAGCTTTTCGCGCACGACATCGCCGAAGAATTCATTGTTTGGCAGTTCTTTCTCGATGAAGTCAGCGTAGGCCAGTTCGCTGACCCAACGCACGCCATGCACCAGAATGACCTTGTCGAAGCGTTCGTAGATGTCCGGGTCTTTGATGATGCTCATGAATGGCGCCAGGCCGGTGCCCGTGCCGAACAGGAACAGATGCTTGCCGGGCTTGAGGTCGTCGACGACCAGCGTGCCAACCGGCTTGCGGCTGACCAGGATGGTATCGCCTTCTTTCAGATGCTGCAGCCGCGACGTCAGCGGGCCGTTTTGCACCTTGATGCTGAGAAATTCGAGGTTTTCTTCGTAGTTGGCGCTGGCGATACTGTAGGCACGCAGCAGCGGCTTGCCTTCAACTTCCAGGCCGATCATGACGAAGTGGCCGTTGTGGAACCGCAAGGCCGCGTCACGCGTCGTGGTGAAGGAGAACAGGGTGTCGTTCCAGTGGTGCACGCTAAGTACGCGCTCTGTGTTGAAAGCAGCCATGTCGGAATTCGCTTATTAGGGTTGTCCCTATTCTACAGGTCTTGTTGGGAACTTGTCTCATTATTCCGTAATACGCTTATGACGTATTGATAGGAATCAAGGCTGGAACAGTGCCGCTTACGAAGAGTTGAACGCGTCTTTGCTTCCTGTTATTGTCGCGTTCTCAGTTGATAATCATTTTCGTTAGCAGACTGTTTTAAGCAGCGGAAAGGCTTGCGAGACCCTGCCCTTTCCGTTGCAGCCCTAGCCGGAGTTTCCCGACATGACCAAGCGTCCCCAATTGAATTCGCTGCTGCGCGCCCTGGCGCTGGCCGGCGCCGCCGCCTTCACCGTATCGGCCAACGCCGCGGAAGAAGTCAGCCTGTATACCACCCGGGAACCCAAGCTGATCCAGCCGTTGCTGGACGCCTTCACCAAGGAAAGCGGCATCAAGGTCAACACGGTATTCGTCAAGGACGGCCTGCTGGAACGCGTCAAGGCCGAAGGCGCCAAGTCGCCCGCCGACGTGCTGATGACCGTGGACATCGGTAACCTTCTGGACCTGGTTGATGGCGGCGTGACGCAGGCCGTCAAGTCGCAAACGCTGGAGTCGGTGATCCCCGCCAACCTGCGCGGCGCCGACGGCAAGTGGTACGCCCTGTCGTTGCGCGACCGCGTGCTGTACGTGGAAAAGGATTTGAAGTTGGAATCTTTCCGCTACGAAGACCTGGCCGACCCGAAGTGGAAGGGCAAGGTCTGCATCCGTTCGGGCCAGCATCCCTACAACACCGCCATGGTCGCCTCCATGATTGCGCATGACGGCGCCGAGGCCACTGAAAAATGGCTGCGTGGCGTCAAGGCCAATCTGGCCCGGAAGGCAGCCGGTGGCGACCGCGACGTGGCGCGTGACATCCTGGGCGGCATTTGCGATATCGGCCTGGCCAACGCCTACTACGTCGGCCACATGAAGAACGCCGAACCCGGCACCGACGCCCGCAAATGGGGCGACGCCATCAAGGTCATCCGCCCCACGTTCGCCAGCGAAAAAAGCGGTGGCACGCACGTGAACGTCAGCGGCGCCGCCGTGGCCGCGCACGCGCCCAACAAGGCCAACGCCATCAAGCTGCTGGACTTCCTGGTATCCGAACCGGCCCAGGCGCTGTATGCCCAGGCCAATTACGAATACCCCGTGCGCAAGGGCGTGAAGCTGGACCCGGTCATCGCCAGCTTTGGTGAATTGAAGGTGGATCCCCTGCCCCTGACCGAAATCGCCAAGCATCGCAAACAAGCCAGCGAATTGGTCGACAAGGTCGGCTTCGACAACTGATCCCTGGATGGCCGCCTGACGCCACAAGCGTCCGGTGGCCATCGAACAGTATTGGGCCTGTTCCCTTTTTTGAAGGGAACAGGCCTTGCCATTGATGCCATCAACGTTGAAGCATGCACACTGAATCTTTGCCCCGGCCGATGCGTCTGCGCTGGACCGAACGCGGCGCCGGCTGGCTGGCGGGCGCGGGCCTGATTGCCCTGGCCGTCCTGGCCCCGGTGCTGACGCTGGGCTGGTGGGCGCTGGGCGGGGAACTTTCGCACTGGCAGCATCTGGCCAGCTACGTGCTGCCGCAGGCGCTTGCGAACACCGCCATCCTGCTTGCCGGGGTGGGCGTGGTCGTTACGCTATTGGGGACGGGCGCCGCCTGGCTGGTGACCGCTTACGACTTCCCCACGCGTCGCGTACTGACCTGGGCGCTGCTGCTGCCGCTGGCGGTGCCCACCTACATCATCGCGTTCGCTTACCTGGATCTGCTGCACCCCATTGGCCCCATCCAGACCGCCATCCGCGCGCTGCTGGGGTATGACAGCCCGCGCCAGTTCCGCTTGCCCGACCTGCGTTCCATCTATGGCGCGATTTTCGTGCTTGGCTTCGTGCTGTACCCCTACGTCTACCTCAGCACCCGCGTGATGTTCATGACACAGGCGGCCAGTCTGCTGGAAGCCGCGCGCACGCTGGGCGCCGGCCGCATCGCCGTGTTCTGCCGCGTGGCCTTGCCGCTGGCACGGCCCGCCATCGTGGTCGGCGTGAGCTTGGCGCTGCTGGAAACGCTGAACGACATCGGCGCCTCGGAATTCCTGGGCGTGCAGACTTTGACCGTCTCGGTCTACACCACCTGGGTCACGCGTTCCGACCTGGCCGGCGCGGCGCAGATCGCGCTGACCATGCTGGCTATCGTGATCGGCCTGATCCTGCTGGAACGGCACGGCCGCAAACGCCAGCGTTATGCCAACACGCAGCGCATGCGCCCGATGCAGCCGCGCCGCCTGCGTGGCCCGGCCGCCGCCATCGCCACGCTGCTGGGGTGGATACCCGTGGTGCTGGGCTTTGTGGCGCCCGCGCTTTATCTGATCGTGGAAACCTACAAGCGCCTGGACCAGGTCGGTGGCGTATCGGACCAGCTCATTAACGGCCTGTCGAACACGCTGATCGTGGCGTTCAGCGCCACCATCGTCACGTTGCTATGCGGCCTGATCGTGGCTTGGGCGGGGCGCACCCTGCGCGAAAGTGCCGGCTTCAACCCCGGCCGCGCCTGCGCCCGCATTGCCAGCCTGGGCTACGCCGTGCCGGGCACCGTGCTGGCCATTGGCCTGCTGACGCCGTTCGTTTGGATCGACACGGCGGTGGCCAAGGTCTTTGGCGGAACGGGCCTGTTCCTGATGGGTTCCATGGCGGCGCTGGTGTGCGCATATGTGATCCGCTTCCTGGCCATTTCGACCGGCGCGCTGGAAGCCGGACTCGCCCGCATTCCGCCTTCGCTGGAACAGGCGTCGCGCCTGTTGGGCGAGACATCCGGCGGCACGCTGCGCCGCGTGCACTTGCCCCTGCTGCGCCCCGCCCTGGCGGCCAGCGCGCTGCTGGTGTTCGTGGACGCCATGAAAGAACTGCCCGCCACCCTGCTGCTGCGCCCCATGAATTTCGACACGCTGGCCACCTGGCTCTACGCCGAAGCCGCGCGCGGCACGTACGAGGAAGGCGCCGTCGCGGCGCTGGCAATCGTGCTGGCCGGCCTTTTGCCCGTCATCCTGCTGGCGCGCACCAATCTGAAAATGGGACATTGATCATCGTGCCCGATCTGCTAGAAATCGAACATCTTTCCCTGGCCTACGACACGCCCAAGGGCCTGAAGCCCGTGGTGCAAGATCTGTCACTGGGCCTGCCTGTCGGGCATATCGGCTGCCTGCTGGGTGAATCGGGCTGCGGCAAGACGACCGTGCTGCGTGCCATTGCCGGCTTCGAGCCGGTACGCGCGGGCCGCATCCTGCTGGACGGCACCGTCATTTCGTCGGCCACCGAACAGGTCGCGCCCGAACACCGACGCGTGGGCATGATGTTCCAGGATTACGCTCTGTTCCCGCATCTGACGGTGGCGCTGAATGTGGCTTTTGGCCTGCGCAAGCTGCCGCGTGCCGAGCGTGCGCGGCGCGTCGAAGAAATGCTGGAACTGGTGGGCCTGGCCCACGCCGCCGCCAGCTATCCGCATGAAATCTCGGGCGGGCAGCAGCAGCGGGTAGCGCTGGCGCGCGCGCTGGCGCCCTCGCCCGACCTGTTGTTGCTGGATGAACCGTTTTCAAACCTGGATGTGGACACGCGCGAACGCCTGGCGTTTGAAGTGCGCGACATCCTGAAAACGACCGGCCACACGGCCATCCTCGTCACGCACAACCAGGCGGAAGCCTTCGCTATTGCCGACCGCATCGGCGTCATGACGCGGGGCAGCATCGCGCAATGGGACACCCCATACAACCTGCACCATCAGCCCAGCAACGATTTCGTGCGCGACTTCATCCGCCGCGAAGCGTTGGAAGAACAGCGCGAGCAGGCTTTCGCCCGCGGGCGCTGATTTCCATTCTGCATTTCCATCCCGCATTCGGCGCGCAGTCGTGGCGACACGCGTCGGCGCTTAGTCCGCCGACAGCTTCACCTTTTGCGACAGCGCCTTGAACGACTCGTACTGGCTGGCGGTCAGGCGTTGCACTTCTTGCGGCGTCGAGCCATAGGGCATGAAGCCAGCTTGCTCGAGCTTGTCTTTGACTTCGGGCAACGCCAACGCCCACTGGAAAGCTTCGCTTAAGGCGCGCGTGGCTTCCGGCGACATGTTCGCCGGGCCGTACACGGCAAACCAGGGGTCGACCACCGCACCCGAGTACCCGAGCTCGGCCAGCGTCGGCACGTCCGGCAACGCGGGCGCGCGCTTGCTGCCCGTAACCGCCAGCGGGTGCACCTTGCCGGACTTGATGTGCGGCAGGGACGCCGGCAGGTTGTCGAACATCACAGGCAAGTGCCCGCCCAGCAAATCGTTCAGCGCCTGCGCGCTGCCCTTGTACGGAATGTGCTGCATGCCCGCGCCAGTCAGCTGGTCGAACATCACGCCGGCCAGATGCATGGACGTGCCCGTGCCCGGCGTGCCGAACGACGTGCCCGGATGCTGCTTGGCGTAGGCGACCAGATCCTTCACGCTGTCGACCTTCAAGGCCGGGCCCGTTTCCAGCACCACGGACGACGCGCCCAACATGCTGACGCCCGTGAAGTCCTTGGTGGGATCGAACGGCATCTTCGGATAGACGAAGGGGTTCAACGCGTTGGTCGAAATGGCGCCGAACCCGATCGTGTAGCCGTCCGGCGCGGCCTTGGCCACCGCGTCCATGCCGATATTGCCGCCCGCGCCGGGGCGGTTTTCAACAATGACGGGTTGCCCCAGTTTTTCGGCGACCTTCTGGCCCGCCGTGCGCGCCACCAAATCGGTGGTGCCGCCTGCCGTGTACGGCACGATGAAGGTGATGGGCTTGGCCGGGTAGCCCGCGGCCACCGCCACGGACGCGCCGTGCACCAGCGCCAGCGCGGCCACGCCGCGCACCAGATTGAACGTATAGCGATGCATGTGTCTCCATCCTGTTGTTGTCAAAGATTGGAGGCGCATCATACTGCCGCGCAGGGCTTGCGCGGCAGGGGCGTCGGGACTATTTGCGACGTCTGTTCGCGATGACTTTCCGCGACGACTACGCGGTCAGGCGCGCGGTTCGGGCAGCGGGATGAATTCCGTCTCGTCGCCAGGCACGACCTGGTCGAAACGGGTGCGTTGCCAATCCTGCTTGGCTTGCTCGATCCGGTCCTTGCTGCTGGACACGAAGTTCCACCAGACATAACGCGGACCATCCAGCGGCTCGCCGCCAATGACGGCGAAGCGGGCTGCCGTGATGGCGCGGATCTGAACCGGCCGGCCGGGCGCAAAGACCACCAGACGCCCGCTTTCAAACACCTGCCCGTCGACTTCGACCGTGCCTTGCGCCAGATACGCCGCACGCTCTTCGTACTCCGCCGGCAGCACCGTCGTGGCACCCGCCTGCAACTGCAGGTCGCCATAGAACAGCGGCGACAGCGTCTTGACCGACGACGTCTTGCCAAACAGCGAGCCCGCCACCACTTGCGCACGCACGCCCTCGCCTTCGATCACCGGCTGGGCATCCAGGCCGTAGTGCGTGAAGCCGGGGTCCGTCTCTTCGTACTTGGTGGGCAGGCCCACCCAGATTTGCAGGCCACAGAGGCGTTGCGGCGCTAGGCGCGCTTCGGGCGACGAACGCTCGGAGTGCACGATGCCGCGCCCCGCCGTCATCCAGTTCACTTCGCCCGGAAGAATGGTTTTGGTATTGCCCGCGCCGTCGCGGTGCACCATCGAGCCCTCGTACAGATAGGTGACGGTAGACAGGCCAATATGCGGATGCGGCCGCACATCAATGCCAGACCCCACGTCGAAATCGGCGGGACCCATGTGGTCCAGAAAAACAAACGGACCGACCGTGCGACGCTGCGCCGAAGGGATGGCGCGGCGGACGGAAAAACCGCCCAAGTCGGTGGTGCGCGGCACAACGACGGTTTCGATCTGGCTTTCGCCGGCTTCAGACAAGGTGGACATGGTGCAGTACTCCGCATGAATAGGCCAAGGGCCATGTTAAGGCCCAGCGGCCTCGTCAAAACAAATCGCCGGGCGGAATCCATTTCCGCCCGGCGCTCAAGGCTTACGCCAGGTCAAACACCAGCACTTCGGCGTTCTTGCCGCCGGACAGCTCGACACGGGTTTCGTCCGTGATCGCCACGGCGTCGCCGCCGGACAGTTCAACCCCGTTGACCGTCACGCTGCCACGCGCCACGTGCACCCAGGCGCGCCGGCCGGCCGCCAACGTCAGCGTGGCCGATTCGTCGCCATCAAACAGGCCGCCATAAAGGCGCGCGTCTTGATGAATCTTCATCGACCCGTCATCGCCATCCGGCGACACCAGGGCTTGCAGGCGGCCACGCTTTTGCGCGTCGCTGAACTCGCGCTCTTCGTATTCCGGGGCAATACCGGTGACGTTGGGCTCGATCCAGATTTGCAGCATGTGCGTTTCGGCATCCGACAGCGGGTTGAACTCGGAGTGCATCACGCCACGCCCGGCGCTCATGCGCTGCACATTGCCCGGCTTGATGGTCGAGCCGCTGCCCATGCTGTCCTTGTGGGCGATGGCGCCATCCAGCACATAGGTAATGATTTCCATGTCGCGATGGCCGTGGGTGCCAAAACCGCGAGCGGCGGCGATGCGGTCATCGTTGATCACGCGCAGCGAGCCAAAGCCCATGTGGGCGGGATCGTAGTAGTTGGCGAATGAAAAGGTATGAAAAGAATCCAGCCATCCGTGGTTGGCATGACCCCGTTCGTTAGCGCGGCGAATCGTAAGCATTGTGGACTCCTGTTTCAATAATATGAATGGTTGTAGGGGTGCGGGCCTGGCTTCTTGCTGTTGCCTGTGTGCTGCATCCCTGGCATGAGTGATATTCTGCGCGCGCTGGAACCGCCGTTTGGCGCTATATTTTGACGAGATCATTCAACTTTTTTGAACGCCCCTGGCGTTGCCCCTCATGCAGCCCATTACCCCCGAATTGCTCATCCTGGTGGACGCCATTGCCCGTCATGGCAGCTTTGCCAAGGCGGCGCGCGAGTTGGGCAAAGTGCCCTCGGCCGTTACTTATTCCATCCGCAAGCTGGAAGACGGGCTGGATGTGCTGTTGTTCGATCGCTCGGGCCACCGCGCGCTGCTGACGCCGGCCGGCGAAACGCTGCTGAAAGATGGCCGGCACGTGTTGCAGTCGCTGGATGACCTGGCGTGCCGCGTCAAACGCATCGCCACGGGCTGGGAAGTGGAATTGCGGATTGCGGTCAGCGCCGTACTGCCCTGGCGGCCGTTGTATGACCTGATCGAGGAATTCCAGACGCTGGAAAGCGCGACGACGCTGCGTTTTTCCAGCGAAGTGCTAAGTGGAAACTGGGACGCCTTGACGTCGGGCCGCGCCGACCTGGTGATAGGCGCCGGCGCCAATGCCGAGCCCACGGGGCCGTATCGGGCGCAAGCCATCGGCACGACGCAGTTTGCGTTCTGCGTGGCCGCGCATCACCCCTTGGCGTCGCTGCCGCAGCCCCTAAGCCGGGGCGACATCACGCAATACTGTGCCGTGGTGGTCGCGGATACGTCACGCAACCTGCCGCCGCAATCGCGCGGCATTCTGGCCGACCAAGCCACGCTGGTGATGCCGTCGATGCAGGCCAAGATCGACGCGCAGGTGCGTGGGTTGGGTTGCGGCTACTTGCCGATGACGATGGCGGCGCCGTACTTGTCGCAAGGCTTGCTGGTGGTGTGCGAAACCGATGAGGGGATGTCGCTGACCGAGCACGTCGCCTACGCCTGGCGCGCGGAAGCGCCGGGTGAAGCGCTGAAGTGGTGGTTGCAGAAGCTGAAGTCGCCGCGATTGTGCGAAAGCCTGCTGGGGCTGGGGTAGCGGGTGAAGCGGTGCAGGGATGAAGGGTGACGGGGGTGATGGGCTGGCGTCCGCGCCACATCATGCCCCGTCACATCACTCGTCCTCAATACCCAGTTCGCGCAGTTTGCGCGTGATGGTGTTGCGGCCAATTCCCAGCCGCGACGCCGCTTCCACGCGGCGGCCACGGCTGGCGTCCAGCGCGCTTTGCAGCAGGATTTTTTCAAACTGGCGGGTCAGCGTTGCCATGACCGCCGGCTCGCCGCGCTCCAAACGATACTGGGCATCGCGCAGCAAGGAGTCCTGCCAGTTGCGCGGCGCGCCGTCGTCCACGCCCTGCCCCTGCCCGGCCTGCACCACGGTACCAATACCCGAGATGGGCGCGGCCGGACGCAACGGCGCCATCGCGGGCTGTTGCTGCTGATGTTCCAGTGCGCGGATTTCCGGCGGAAGATCTTGCCGATCCACCGTCTGCCCGGGCGCCATCACCGTCAGCCAATGGCAAAAGTTTTCCAGCTGGCGCACGTTGCCGGGAAAGTCGAACTTGGTCAGCACGGCCAAGGCGTCCGGGGTCAAGCGCTTGACCGGCACGCCCAGCGTACGGGCGCTGGCGGTCAGAAAATGTTGTGCCAGCGCCGGGATGTCTTCGACCCGCTCGCGCAATGGCGGCAGACGCAGGCGGATCACGTTCAGACGGTGGAACAAGTCTTCGCGGAACAAGCCTTGCTCAACCCGTTGCTCCAGCGGCTGGTGGGTCGCTGCCACGATGCGCACGTCCACGCGCACCGGCTGCGCGCCGCCGACGCGATAGAAGCTGCCTTCGGCCAGCACACGCAGCAATCGCGTCTGCAATTCGATCGGCATATCGCCGATTTCATCCAGGAACAGCGTGCCACCATGCGCTTCTTCGAAGCGGCCACGACGCAGGTTGTTGGCGCCGGTAAAGGCGCCGCGCTCGTGGCCGAACAGTTCGGCTTCCAGCAGATCACGCGGAATGGCCGCCGCGTTCAGCGCCACGAAGGGGCCGCTGGCGCGCACGCCGTGGCCATGCAGCGCACGGGCCACCAGTTCCTTGCCCGTGCCCGATTCGCCGGTGATCAACACCGTGACCTTGGACTGGGCCAGCCGGCCAATGGCGCGGAACACTTCCTGCATCGCCGTCGATGACGACTGCGTCATCATCCAGCGTTCGTTGTTCTGCGCGGACTCGCCCTGCCCTTCGGGCGTTTCGGGCTGCGCGGATTCCTGCATGGCGCGTTGAATCAGCGCCACCGCCTCGTTCACGTCGAACGGCTTGGCCAGGTAGTCGAACGCGCCGCCCTGGAAGGCGGACACGGTACTGTCCAGGTCGGCAAACGCCGTCATCACAATGACCGGCAGGCCGGGGTGGCGTTCCTTCAGTTGGCGCAACAGCTCCAGGCCGTTGCCGCCTGGCATGCGGATATCGGAGACCAAGGCGACGGGCGTTTCCCGCGACAGCGCTTCCAGCACGTCAGCCGATTGGGAAAAACTACGGGTGGGGACACCAGCGCGGGCCAGGGCCTTTTCGAGGACCCAGCGGATGGCCTGGTCGTCGTCGACGATCCATACGGGTTTCATCAGTGTGCGGGCTCCATCGGTAGGACCAGGCGAAACTCGGTACGACCGGGTCGGGATTCAAATTCGATGATGCCGCCGTGCTGTTGCACGAAGTCCTGGGCAAGGCTCAAGCCCAGCCCGGTACCGCCGGCCCTGGCCGTGACCAGCGGGTGGAAAATGCGGTCGCGGATGTGGTCCGGCACGCCGGGACCGTTATCGATAATGGACAGCACCAGCGCCAGCCGGTGTTGCCGATGGGCCAGCATGACCTGGCGGGCCACGCGGGTGCGCAGCGTTACCACGCCGGGCTCCGTCTGCGGCCCCTGCGGGCGCGCGACCAACTCTTGTGCGGCATTGCGGGCCACGTTCAGCACCGCCTGCATCAAGCGGGCCGCATCGCCCTTCAAATCAGGCACCGACGCGTCGTAGTCACGCAGGATCGTCACGTCGTTGCGGAATTCAGCCTGGATCAGGGCGCAGACGCGCTCGCAGATCTCGTGGATGTTCACCGGCCGCGCGTTCAGCGGCACACGTTGCGGGCCGCTCAAGCGGTCCACCAGCGCCTGCAAGCGATCGGCTTCGGAAATAATGACTTGGGTGTATTCGGCCAGCGCTGCGCTGGGCAGCTCGGCTTCGAGCAATTGCGCGGCGCCGCGCAAACCGCCCAAGGGGTTCTTCACTTCATGCGCCAGGTTGCGCAGCAGTTCACGATGCGCTTCGATCTCGTCAACCAGGCGATGGTTGCGGTCAGCCAGCACGCGCTGTTCTATCTCGCGCGTCTCGATCAATACCGGCCAGCGTTGACCGGTCAGCCCCACCGTGGTGACGGCGACTTCGACGGATTCGGCGGCGCGGCGCAACGAGGCCAATTGCCTGACGTCGGCGTACCTGCCGGCAGCGGCGCGGTCGATGGAGGACTGGATGTTTTCTGGGGTGTCGAACAGCGTGGCGGCGGAGTGCCCGCAGAGTTGCTTGCGCGAGCGGCCGAACAGATCTTCGGCGGCGGCGTTGGCGTACTCAATGTGACCGCGCTCGTTGACCAGGAAAACGGACGTGGCAAGCAGATCGAGAGCTTCTACATTCATTTTTCAACGTACCCGAATGACAGGGGAAAAGCGGAACGCGCCCGCGACGGCGGCGCCGGAACCCGGCGCCCTGCCCGCCGGGCGTAACGCCTGGCGGACAAACCGTCGAGCCGCGACCTGGTGGTGCGCGATGTGTGGGCCCTGGTTTCTGCCGCCATCATCGCGCTCCCCCCCGCCACAGCCTCTAAACGATCAGAGGCTGTAGTACATGTCGAATTCGACCGGGTGCGTGGTCATGCGCAGACGGTTCACATCGCCCATCTTCAGGTCGATGTAGGCGTTGAGCATGTCGTTGCTGAACACGCCACCGCGGGTCAGGAATTCGCGATCGGCGTCCAGGGCTTCCAGCGCTTGTTCCAGCGAGGAGCACACGGTCGGGATCTTTGCGTCTTCTTCCGGCGGCAGGTCGTACAGGTTCTTGTCGGCCGGATCGCCCGGGTGGATCTTGTTCTGGACGCCGTCCAGGCCGGCCATCATCAGCGCCGAGAAAGCCAGGTACGGGTTGGCCAGGGGGTCCGGGAAACGCGCTTCGACGCGGCGGCCCTTCGGGTTGCCGACGTACGGAATGCGGATCGAAGCCGAGCGGTTGCGGGCCGAGTAAGCCAGCTTGACCGGGGCTTCGTAGTGCGGAACCAGACGCTTGTACGAGTTCGTGCCCGGGTTGGTGATGGCGTTCAGGGCGCGGGCGTGCTTGATGATGCCGCCGATGTAGTACAGGGCGAATTCCGACAGGCCGGCGTAGCCATTGCCCGCGAACAGGTTCTGGCCATCCTTCCAGATGGATTGGTGCACGTGCATGCCGGAGCCGTTGTCGCCAACGATGGGCTTGGGCATGAACGTGGCGGTCTTGCCGTAAGCGTGGGCAACGTTGTGCACGACGTACTTGACGATCTGGGTCCAGTCGGCGCGCTGAACCAGCGTGCTGAACTTGGTGCCGATTTCCAGCTGGCCGGCGCCGGCCACTTCATGGTGGTGCACTTCAACCGGCACGCCCATTTGTTCCATCAGCAGGCACATTTCCGAACGCATGTCCTGGAACGAATCAACCGGGGGAACGGGGAAGTAGCCACCCTTGACGGCGGGACGATGGCCGGTGTTGCCGCCCTCGAATTCCAGGCCGGTCGACCACGAGGCTTCTTCGGACTTGATCTTGACGAACGTGCCCGACATGTCGGTGTTCCACGTTACGCCGTCGAACACGAAGAATTCGGGTTCCGGACCAAAGTAGGCGGTGTCGCCCAGGCCGGAGGACTTCAGGTAGGCTTCGGCGCGCTTGGCCAGCGAACGCGGGTCGCGGTCATAGCCCTTCAGGTCCGACGGCTCGACGACGTCGCACGACAGGATCAGGGTCGGCTCTTCGCGGAACGGGTCCAGGTTGCCGGTGGCGCAATCGGGGATGAGCAGCATGTCGGAAGCTTCGATACCCTTCCAACCCGGAATCGACGAACCGTCGAAAGCCTGGCCGCTTTCCAGCTTGTCTTCATCGATCTGGCTGGTGGGCACGGACACGTGGTGCTCACGGCCAACCGTATCGGTAAAGCGGAAATCCACGAATTTGACTTCGTTATCGGCGATCTGTTTCAGGACGTCTTTCGGGCTTGCCATGTCATCTCCATTAGATAAAAGGGTCGAGGGCTTTGCCGCTCGACTGGCATAAAGAGGGAAGCAATAAGCGTGCCAGGTTTTACCCCAGGGATTCCCAGGGGAAGGCTGCACGGTCACGGAAAAATGTAGCACCGGCATGGTGCAAAGCGTGGGGCATGATTGCCCCGTTTTGGTGCAAAAGCAACTACAGGAACATTTCCTGCAGGTCGTTCAAGAAGCGCCACCCCAAGGGCGTAGCCTTCAAACGCGTCGGGTCCGCGTCCAGCAAGCCCCGTTTCGAGGCTGCCTCCAATTGGTGCGCGATGGCGGCAAGCGACAAACCGGTGCGTTCGTTGAACGTTGTGGTGGGCACGCCCTCTTTCAGGCGCAGTGCATTGAGCATGAATTCAAAGGGCAGTTCGTCCGGCCCGACCTGGCGGCTTTCGGCCAGATGACTGCCGTCGCGCGCCATGGCCGCCTGCATCCAGGAATCCGGGTTGCGCAACCGCGCCTCGCGCACGATACGGTCATGAAATGACAGCTTGCCGTGCGCGCCAGGGCCGATGCCCAGGTAGTCGCCAAATTCCCAGTAGTTCATGTTGTGGCGGCACCGCGCGCCCGGCCGTGCATAGGCTGAAACTTCGTACCGCGCCAACCCCGCCGCCGCCAATTCGGCTTCAACGGCGTCTTGCATGGCGGCGCTGGTGTCGTCGTCGGGCAATTCGGCGGGCGGAAATTTTGCGAAGACGGTGTTCGGCTCCATCGTCAGGTGGTACAGCGACAGGTGTTCCGTGCCAAACGAAATGGCATGGCGCAGGTCTGCCACACAGGCGTCCAGCGTCTGGCCCGGCAAGGCGAACATCATGTCCAGGTTCACGCGCGAGACCGCGCGCTGGGCCATGTCGATCGCCGCCCGAGCCTGCGCGGCGTCGTGGATGCGGCCCAGCTTCTTTAGCTGCGCGTCGTCAAAGCTCTGGATGCCCAACGAAAAGCGGGTGACGCCGCTGGCGGCATAGTCGCGAAACCGGCTGGCTTCGGCCGTGCCGGGGTTGGCTTCCATGGTGATTTCGGCGTCGGGCCACAGGTTCAGACAGGCGCGCAACATGGCCAGCAGTTCGTCCAATCCCGCCGACGACAGCAGGCTGGGCGTGCCGCCTCCGATGAAAACGGACACGACCTGCCGGCCCCAGATGGACGGCAACGCCTGTTCAAGGTCGCTGCGCAGAGCGTCCAGATAGGCGCGTTCCGGTATTTCGCCGGGCGCGGCGTGGGAATTGAAGTCGCAATACGGGCATTTGCGCACGCACCAGGGCACGTGCACATAGAGGGAAAGCGGCGGCAGGCTGGTCAGCGTGGCGCCTGCGGAGACACGGACGCGCGACGGCGACGCGCCCATGTCGTTGCGGATGGGAATAGTGATGGACATGCGGTTTCGCTTAAGCGCCTAGGCGTGGCTAAGCTTGCTCAACAATTCGCGCAGCGCGCGGGCGCGGTGGCTGACGCGGTTCTTTTCCTCGGGGTCCAGCGACGCCGCGGTCAGTGCCATATCGGGCAGATAGAAGTGCGGGTCGTAGCCAAAGCCATTCACCCCTTCCGGCACGTCGATGATTTCGCCATGCCACAACCCTTCTCCGATGATCGGGCACGGGTCGTTTTCCAAACGCACCAAAGCCAGCACGGCCACATACCAGGCGCGGCGGTCGGTAACCCCTGCCAGGTTCTGTACCAGCAGGGCATTGTTCGCTTGGTCTGATTTTTCGCCCCCGTGCATCTTGGCGTAGCGGGCCGAATACACGCCGGGCGCGGCATCCAGCGCGGCGACGCACAGGCCGGAGTCGTCGGCCAACGCCGGCAGCCCGGTCAGGCGGCTGGCGTGCCGCGCTTTGGCCAAGGCGTTTTCAACAAAGGTGACGTGGGGCTCTTCGGCTTCGGGCACGCCCAGGTCGCCTTGGGGCACCAGTTCGATGCCGAGCGGCGCAAACAAGGCGGAAAATTCGCGCAGCTTGCCGGGGTTGTTGGACGCCAGCACGATACGACGCAGGGATTCGGGAATCTTGGGGGAAGTCATAGCGCAAATTGTATAGGGCGCAAGAGGTACGCGGCGGCTGTCGCCACGGCGCCGCGTCGGCAAGCAAAGCAAGGGGAAATCTCGGTTGACAGCTATGTAACAGCGGCTGAATATGGCGCGTCGCCGGTAGCGGCAACAACGCAGACATATTTTGTTGTCAACATGACGAATCTTGTCACTGAACGTATCTGACGCCCCCGGCGATGACTTCCCTACAAGCTATGCCACGGCAGGCCACGGCCCGCGCGCCCCACTCCATACCGGGCGATGCGCCCGCACCCGTCGGCCTGGCCGGCATCTTGCGTGACCGCCTGCTGCGGCCACGCTATCAACCGGTGGTGGATCTGTCCCACAGCCGCATCTATGGGCATGAAAGCCTGATCCGCGGCCCTGCCGACACCGCCCTGCACTTTCCCGATGCCTTGTTTGCCGAAGCCCGCCGACGCGGACTGCACCCGCAACTGGAACTGGCCAGTTTTCGGGCGGGCGCCCAGGGTTTTCAGGACGCCCCCGGCAAGCTGTTCCTGAACCTGTCGGGGTCGGCGCTGATTCACTTCTGGACGCTGTGGGGCGCCGACATGCCGGAGCGGCTGCTGAAAGATTGCGCCCTGCCCGCCTCCAGCATCATCGTCGAACTCACGGAACAGGACCCGCTGTCAGACCACATGAGCGAACTGGGCAGCGCGTTTGCCTGCCTGCGCGAACACGGCATGCGCATCGCGCTGGACGACTACGGCGTGGGCAATTCCAATTTGCAGCTGTGGTCGGAAATGCAGCCGGACCTGGTCAAGATCGACCGCTACTTCTTTGACGGCATCGGCCATGACGACCGCAAGCAAAGCATGGTGCGCGCCATTCTGAAAGTGGCGCAGCACCTGGGCACCGCGATCGTCGCCGAGGGCATCGAAACCGCCGAGGACCTGGCCATGGTGCGCGAGCTGGATATCCGCTATGCGCAGGGCTGGTTCCTGGGCCGCCCGGAAGAAACGTTGCTGACCGAACTGACGCCGCCGCTGCGCGACTCGTTGCGCGCGCGCAGCTCGGCGCCCCTGTCGCAGCGCGCAGCGGGCGGCACCGCGGCCAGCCTGCGCGTGGAAGCGCCGGCCGCGCTGCTGGACAAGCACACGAACGATGACGTGCACCGGCTGTTTATCGAACACAAGACCATGCATGCCGTGGCGGTGGTGGACGCCGAAAACCGGCCCGTCGGCATCATCAACCGCCGCGATTTTTCCGAACATTATGCGCAGCGCTACACGCGCGAACTGTTCGGCCGCGACCGTTGCTCCACCTTCATGAATGCCGAACCGGTACTGGTGGACCTGAACGTGTCCATCGACCAGCTCAGCCATGTGCTGATCTCGGAAGACCAGCGCTACCTGATGGACGGCCTGATCATTACGCGCGACGGCCGCTACGACGGCCTGGCTACCGGCGAGACCCTGGTGCGTTCGGTGACCGAAATGCGAATCGAGGCTGCGCGCTACGCCAACCCCTTGACCTCGCTGCCGGGCAACATCCCCATCAGCCGCCACATCGCCACGCTGCTGGAAGACGCCGCCGACTTCACCGTCTGCTATGGCGACCTGAACAACTTCAAGCCGTTCAACGACGTCTACGGCTACTGGCGCGGCGACGACATGATCATGCTGACCGCCGAAGTCATCAAGCAGCATTGCGACCCGCTGCGCGACTTTGTCGGACACGTGGGCGGCGACGATTTTGTGGTGCTGTTTCGCAGCGCCGATTGGGCTGAACGCGTCCAGCGCATCATCGCCGAATTCAACGAACAGGCCACGGCGCTGTACGACGACCAAGGCCGCCAGAACGGCGGCATCGAGGCCGAAGACCGCTACGGCGTGCCGCGCTTCTTCCCGTTCGTGACCTTGGGCGTGGGCGCATTGACCGTTACGCCATCGCTATGCGAGCGCATCCGCCCGGAAGACATCGCGTCGGCTGCCGCGCACGTCAAGCACAAGGTCAAGCATGGGAACCTGTCGCTGGTGATCGAGCGCTACAGCGGCGGCATCCTGTCCCAGCTGTCCGATTAATTCGCCCACGGACGCCTCGACGGCGGTGGCATTGCGCACCGCCTGTTCGATCTGGAACACGGCCACCGCGCGGCGCAGCCCTTGCGCCTGGCTTTCCAAGGCGGCTGCCGCAGCCGCCGTTTGCTCGACCATGGCGGCGTTTTCTTGCGTAGACCGTTCAATGTCCGCCACCGCGTCGTTCACTGAGGCGATCCCGGCGGCCTGCTCGGCCGTCGCGCTGGAAATCTCGGCGACGATCTGGGTCACGCGATCCACCGACACCACCATGTCGCGCATGGTGTCGCCCGCCAGATTCACCTGGCGCACGCCGGCCTGGACACGCAGGGCCGAGTCGTCGATCAAGCCCTTGATTTCCTTGGCGGCCTGCGCGCTGCGTTGCGCCAGTGAACGCACTTCGCCCGCGACCACAGCGAACCCCTTGCCCTGCTCGCCCGCGCGTGCCGCCTCAACCGCCGCGTTCAACGCCAGGATGTTGGTCTGAAAGGCAATGCTGTCGACCACGCCCACGATTTCGCCGATGCGGCGCGCGCTTTCGGCAATGCCTTGCATGCTTTGCACCACTTCATCCACCGCGCGGCCGCCCTGCTTGGCCAGCTGCGTGGCGCTTTGCGCTTGCCGGCTGGCCAGGTCGGCGTTGCCTGCCGTGACCTGCACGGTGTGCGCCAACTGCGTCATATTGGCGGCGGCCTCTTGCAACGAACCGGCCTGGCGCGCGGTGCGGTCCGACATATCGGCCCCACCCGCCGCGATCTCGCCCGAGCCGGTATGGATCTCTTCGACACCCCGGCGCACGGAGGCCACCGCCGCCGACAGCCCCGTTTGCATGCGGCGCATCGCCGAATACAGCACGCCGATCTCGTTGTCGCCGCGCATGGCAATGGCGCCCGTCAGATCGCCGTCGGCGATGCGGTCAAAATGCGCGCCGGCTTCGTTCAGCGGGCGCAGGATGCCGCGCCGAAACGCCAAGCGGATCAGCACGGCCAGCAGCAACACCACGGCCAATACGGCGGCGGCCACCGCGCTTACCCGCTCCAGCGTGCGGCTGGCATCGGCCACGGCGGCCTGGCCCTGCTCGCGCGCATAGCGCTGGTATCCGTCGGCCTGCTTCACGTAGGCCGCGCCGCTGGCGGGCAGCACCTTGTCCACCAACCGGTTGACCTCGATCCCGTTCCAGCCCTGGATGGCGCTGAGCATGGGCGCCAAGGTCTGGTCGGCGAACGCGGCGTGGGCGGCCAGCATCTGGTCGAACAGCGCACCGCCTGCCGCGCTGGTGTCCGGGTTGGCACGCAGGCGCGCCAGGCTGGCGCCGGCCTGCTTGAGCAGCGCGTCCGCCTGCGCCAGCGATGCGTTGCGCGCGTCTTCAAGCCCGCCTTCCATGCTGGTCTTGGCGTCGGTCAACGCCGCGCGTGCCTGGAACAGCCGGCTGGTCAGTTCGGCCAGGTCGCTGGCGCGTTCCACGCTGCCCCGGCCCAAGGCTTCGATATCCGCCCGGTTCTCGCGCAGGACGGCGATGCCGGCGCCGGCCGCTATGGCAAACAGCAGCACGAATAACGCCAGAATGGCCGATACCGCCGTGGTGACCCTGAGATTTTTACGCATATCCATCCATCTATAACCAGGCGCCCTGGGGCGCAGTGCCTCGGATTATGGACACGCAGTTTGGCAATTTCTTGACACAACTGCCGGCGCCGCCGCCCGATGGGCGAACGCACGCCCGTCATGAATGCGCTTTTGCGAACAGGAACCCCGTATTAAGCAATTGTGAATTGGCAGCACCGCGCCCATGCGGCACATTCGATGCTGAACCGAACCATCCCTTTGCCTATCACAGCAGCCCTATGCCCCACGCCTCACACGACTATCAGGACATCCGCGAAGCCGTGCGCGACCTTTGCGCGCAATTCCCGTCAGAGTATTTCCGCAAGATCGATGAAGAACGCGGCTACCCCGAAGACTTTGTCCGCGCACTGACCGAGGCCGGCTGGCTGGCCGCGCTGATCCCGCAGGAATACGGCGGTTCGGGCCTGGGGCTGACCGAAGCGTCGGTCATCATGGAAGAAATCAACCGCAGCGGCGGCAACTCCGGCGCCTGCCACGGCCAGATGTACAACATGGGTACCTTGCTGCGGCACGGGTCCGAAGCGCAAAAGCGCGAATACCTGCCGCGCATCGCAGCCGGCGAGCTGCGCCTGCAATCGATGGGCGTTACCGAACCCACCACCGGCACCGACACCACCAAGATCAAGACCACCGCCGTGCGCCGTGGCGACCGCTACGTCATCAACGGCCAGAAAGTCTGGATCTCGCGCGTGCAGCATTCCGACCTGATGATCCTGCTGGCGCGCACCACGCCGCTGGACCAGGTGACCCGAAAGTCCGAAGGCATGTCGATCTTTCTGGTGGACCTGCATCATGCCGTCAAGCATGGCATGACGATCCGGCCGATTCCGAACATGGTCAATCACGAAACCAATGAACTGTTTTTCGACAACCTGGAAATTCCCGTCGAAAACCTGATCGGCGAAGAAGGCAAAGGCTTCAAGTACATCCTGGACGGCCTGAACGCCGAACGCACGCTGATCGCCGCCGAGTGCATCGGCGACGGCTATTGGTTCGTGGACAAGGTCACCGCCTACGCCAAGGAACGCATGGTGTTCGGCCGCCCCATCGGGCAGAACCAGGGCGTGCAGTTTCCCATCGCGCGCGCCCACATCAACGTCGAAGCCGCCAGCCTGATGCGCTATGAAGCCTGCCGCCTGTTCGACGCGCACCAGCCTTGCGGCGCGCAGGCCAACATGGCCAAGCTGCTGGCCGCCGACGCATCGTGGGAAGCAGCCAACGCCTGCCTGCAATTTCACGGCGGTTTCGGCTTTGCCACCGAGTACGACGTGGAACGCAAATTCCGCGAGACGCGGCTGTATCAGGTGGCGCCCATTTCGACGAACCTGATCCTGTCCTACGTCGCCGAACACATCCTGGGTCTGCCCCGCTCGTTCTGACCCGACGCCACCACCAACTGCCCCGGACCATGACCGCTGCCAACGACACGCCCCACCTTAGCGCCGAGCTTGCCGCCTTTGCGGCCAACCTGCGCTACGAAGACATCCCCGCGCCCGTATTGCGCCGCGCCGAAGACCTGCTGCTGGATTGCCTGGCGTCGATACTTGCCGGCGCCTCCGCGCGCGCGGTGCAAGCCATCGACCGCTACGCCGGCGCCATGGGCCCGGCCGACGGCCCCAGCGAAGTGCTGATCACGCGGCGCCGCACCACGCCCTTGTTCGCCGCCATGGTGAACGCGGCCGCCGCCCACGTGGTGGAGCAGGACGACGTGCACAATGGCTCGGTGTTCCACCCTGCCGCCGTGGTGTTTCCGCCGGCGTTGGCCGTGGCCCAGGCCCTGGGTAGTTCGGGGCGCGACGTGCTGGTGGCCGCCGTGGCCGGCTACGAAGTCGGCATTCGCGTGGGGGAATTTTTAGGACGTTCGCACTACAAGATCTTCCACACGACGGGCACGGCCGGCACCCTGGCCGCCGCCGTCACTACCGGCCGCTTGCTGAAGCTGACGCCTGAACAGATGCTGCATGCGTTGGGTTCGGCGGGCACGCAGGCCGCCGGGCTGTGGGAATTTTTGCGCGATGCCGCCGACTCCAAGCAACTGCACACCGCCAAGGCGGCGGCGGACGGCATCACCGCCGCCTATCTGGCGCGCGAGGGCTTCACGGGCGCGCGCCACATCCTGGAAGGTCCGCAGGGGATGGCGGCGGGCATGTCATCCGACGCGGACCCGTCCAAGCTGTGCGACCGCCTGGGCGAACGCTGGGCGCTGGCCGAAACCTCATTCAAGTTCCATGCGTCGTGCCGCCATACGCACCCGGCAGCGGATGCGCTGCAACAGGTGCTGCGCGAACACAAGCTGGCTGAGTCCGACGTGGCGCGCGTGGTGGCGCATGTGCATCAAGGCGCCATCGACGTGCTGGGGCCCGTCGTCAACCCGCAGACGGTGCATCAGTCCAAGTTTTCGATGGGAACGGTGCTGGGCCTGATCGCTCGCCAGGGGCGCGCCGGGCTGGCTGAATTTGATGCCGGCCTGGACGACCCGGCCGTGGCGGCGTTCCGGGGCAAGGTCGAGATGGTGCTGGACGAGGAAGTGGACAACGCTTATCCGCAACGCTGGATCGGCAAGGTCACCGTCACCACGCAAGATGGCCGCACGCTGCAAGGCCGCGTCGACGAGCCGAAGGGCGACCCGGGCAATACCTTGAGCCGCGCGGAAATCGAGGACAAGACGCTAAGCCTGGGCCGCTACGCCGACGCCGCAACGGAAGCGGAACTGCGCACGTTGATCGCGTCGATCTGGGGCTTGGAGAAAATTGACAAGCTTGGCGCGTTGCTGCCCGGCTGAGACGGGCGGGAACCGGTACCGGTATGCCCGCCTACTTATGGGATCCGCGCAGGCTTTGCCCGGATCCCTTTTCACGACTGCTGCTTACACCAACGCCGCGCGCTGGGCACGGACCAGGCTGGCGATGCCGTTTTCGGCCAGCACCAGCATGGTGTCCAATTCCGCGCGGGTGAACGTGGCGCCTTCGCCGGTGCCCTGCACTTCAACAAAGGCCCCGCTGCCCGTCATGATGACGTTGACGTCGGCATCGCACGCGGAATCTTCCTGGTAGTCCAGGTCCAGCACTGAACGCCCTTGCACCAAGCCCACCGACACGGCGGCAACCGCATCGCGGATCGGGTTGACGGCCAGGTCGCCA
This sequence comes from Achromobacter sp. RT286_PF, assembly GCF_059760425.1. Lineage (NCBI taxonomy): Bacteria > Pseudomonadati > Pseudomonadota > Betaproteobacteria > Burkholderiales > Alcaligenaceae > Achromobacter > Achromobacter sp. RT286_PF. Next base: position 27,728 of record NZ_JCBAMR010000018.1, on the reverse strand, counting down.
CGCTTCATCAGCAAGGCGACGGCATCGGCCGCCGCCACCCACGCGCCGGTAATGCTGGCGCAGCGCGTGCCGCCGTCGGCTTGCAACACGTCGCAGTCCAAATGCAGCGTGCGTTCGCCCAGTGCGCGCATGTCGAAGACGGCGCGCAGGCTGCGGCCGATCAGGCGTTGGATTTCCAGTGTGCGGCCACTTTGCTTGCCACGGGCCGCCTCGCGGTCGCCACGCGTATGGGTGGCGCGCGGCAGCATGCCGTATTCCGCCGTGACCCAGCCTTCGCCCTTGCCCTTCAGGAACGGCGGTACTTTTTCCAGCACGCTGGCGGTGCACAGCACGTGGGTGTCGCCGGCCTTGACCAGCACCGAGCCTTCGGCATAGCGCGTAAAGCCGCGTTCCAGGCTGAACGGCCGCAGTTCGTCTACAGCGCGGCCGGACGGACGGGCGATGGTGGGCGTAGTGGTCACAGGCAAACTCCAGTCTAGATATTGGTTCGCGGCATTGTACGGGCAGGCGCCGCAGGAAATTGCCGCTTGGAGTATCCTGCCGCGATATATCCGGTTGAAAACACAGACCCGCCCCCTTTTACCGGGGCGCTGCGGGCCCCGGCGCAACCGGCTCTTACCCAAGCTTTACCAGGACACGACCATGATTCGCAGCATGACCGCATTCGGCAACGCCCGAGCAGACCTAGAACAAGGCACGCTTGCCATTGAACTGCGCAGCGTCAACAGCCGCTTCCTTGATTTGTATTTCCGCTTGCCCGACGAGTTGCGGCACGTTGAAACGCCGCTGCGCGAACTGCTGACCGCCAACCTGGCGCGCGGTAAGGTCGAGATCCGGGTGTCATTCACGCGCAACGCCAGCACCGACCTGTCCAAGCTGGACCCGACGTGGCTGGAAAGCCTGGCCGAGCAGTTGCAGGCCGCCCGCCGCATTGTTCCCGACATCGCGCCCCCCCGGCTGGTGGAATTGTTCAACTGGCCCGGCCAACGCGGCAACGACGCGCTGGACCCGCAGGTGTGGGGCGCGGCGTGCCTGCAAGCGGCGCAGCAAGCGCTGACCCAATTGCAGGAGGGCCGCGCGCGCGAAGGCGAACGCCTGGCAGGCATGATGCGCGAATGCGCCGACGGCGTCGCCCGCGTGGTCGACATCGTCCAGGCGCATCTGCCGCAACTGCTGTCGGACCACCGCGACAAGCTGGCCGCCAAGCTTCGCGAAAGCGTGGAATCGGCCTTCCCTGGCGGCTTCACGCACATCTCGGGTACCGAGCTGTCCGAACGCCTGTCGCAAGAAGCCAACCTGTTTGCGCTGCGTATCGACGTTGCGGAAGAACTGTCGCGGCTGCGTTCCCACTTGGAAGAATTGCGTCACCTGCTGACCGACGGCGGCGGCAAGTCCGCATCGGGTAAGAAAAACGCCGGCAGCGCGGGCAAGCGCCTGGATTTTCTGTTCCAGGAAATGAACCGCGAAGCCAATACGCTGGGTTCCAAGGCAGGCAGCATGGAGGTCACCCGCGCCGCCATGGACCTGAAACTGCTGATCGAGCAGATGCGCGAACAGGCGCAGAACATCGAATAAGCCATGGCGGTTTGATGCGATTCGAGGGGCCGCGCAAGCGGCCTCTTTGCATTCCAGACTTTTCCTATAGGGTCGGCCGCAAGGGCGTGTTGTCATGGGGGGTTTACGTCAAGGCTGTATTCCAAGGCTGTATCCATTAGGAAGCCCCATGTTCCGCAAGACCTTTCTGCCGCCCGTCGCCAACCTGCTGGCCTTCGAAGCAGTCGCCCGGCGCAACAGCGTGTCGCGCGCGGCGGACGAACTTCACCTGACCCAAAGCGCCGTATCGCGCCAGATCCACCAGCTTGAAACCCAGCTGGGCGTGACGATGTTCCACCGCGTGCGCCAGCGCGTGGTCCTAAGCGATGCCGGCCGCGCCTACGCGTCCGAGGTGCGCATCCTGCTGCACCAGCTTTCCGAAGCCACCCGCCGCACCATGGCCTGCACGCGCCGCGACCAGCTCAATCTGGCGGTGCTGCCCACGCTGGGCACCCGCTGGCTGATTCCGCGCCTGGGGGATTTCATGGCCCGCAAGCCCGAAGTCACCATCAACTTCACGTCGCGCACCCTGCCCTTTGAGTTCTCGCAAGAGCCGTTTGACGCGGCGATCCATTTCGGCGCCCCTTACTGGGCTGGCGCCGTGTGCGAGTACCTGATGCACGAAGAGGTCATCGCCGTCAGCAGCCCGCGCTATCAACGCTTGCACGGTATCCGGCACATCGCGGACCTGTCCAACGTCGTGCTGCTGCACCAGACGTCCCGCCCCGCGCAATGGGCCTCGTGGTTTGACCAACACGGCGCCAGCGCGGCGCGCGCCATGCAGGGCCCTCAGTTCGAGCAGGCGTCCATGCTGGCGCAAGCGGCCGCCTCCAGCCTGGGCGCGGCCTTGTTGCCGCGCTTCCTGGTGGAACGCGAACTGGACACCGGCGAACTCATCCAGCTGTTTCCCCAAGCGCTCAGCAGCGCCGACGCCTACTACTTCGTCTATCCCCATACCCAGGCCGAATCGCCGCTGGTGCGCGAATTTGGCGCCTGGATGCTGGAGCAATGCCGCGTGGCGCCGTAAGCGCCGCCCCACCCGGTGGGCAGCTTGGCGCCACACGCGCAGGGGCTTGCGCCGCTGCACAGAAGCCGTCAAGCTGCCGCTAAGCCGAACTGGCCCTGGATACAAAACGGGACTACAAGCCTTGCAACGCGTCGTCATCATTGGCGGAGGTGCCGTTGGCAGCTCTATCGCCTACTTTCTAAGCCAAAGTCCGGACGCTTTTGACGTCACGGTGCTGGAACGTGACCCGACGTATGCCCAGGCTTCGTCCGCGCTATCGGCCAGTTCCATTCGTCAGCAGTTCTCGACGCCCGTCAATATCGGCATGTCGCAAATGGGCATTGCGTTCCTGCGCGACTTGGCTGCTACCTTGTATGTGGACGATCCGGCGCCCGATATCGGCTTGACCGAGCCCGGCTATCTGTACCTGGCCAGCGCCGCCGGCTGCGCCACGCTGCGTAGCAACTACGACACGCAGCGCTCGCAAGGCGTCGACGTCGCCTTGCTTGAGCCGATTCAATTGCAAGCGCGATTCCCGTGGCTGAATACTGCCGACTTGGCGCTGGGCGCGCTGGGCTTGTCCGGCGAAGGCTGGTTCGATGGCTACGGGTTGATGCAGGCGCTACGCAAGAAGGCGATATCGCAAGGCGTAACGTACCGGCGCGCGCAAGCGGTGGGCTTGCTGCGCGACGGCGCACGCGTGAACGGGGTTTGGACAAGCGACGGCGCCGCCCTGCCCTGCGATGTGGCCGTCAACGCGGCAGGCCCGTGGGCGGCACGCGTGGCCCAATGGGCTGGCATCGCGTTGCCCGTGCGCGCCCGCCGCCGTACCGTGTTCAGCTTCAGCTGCCCGCAGGCGCTGCCGCACTGCCCCTTGCTGATCGACCCGTCGGGCATCTGGTTTCGTCCGGACGGCGACAAATTTCTGTGCGGTTATTCGCCTGACGCGGCGGACGACGCCGACGACTTGCCGCTTGACGCCCAGCTCGATGCGTTCGACAACCGCGTCTGGCCGGCGCTTGCGGCCCGGGTGCCCGCGTTCGAGGCCGTGCGCGTGCGCAGCGCCTGGGCCGGTTATTACGAAATGAACGTGTTCGACCACAACGCAATCATCGGCGCCCATCCCGATTGCCCCAACCTGTATTTCGCCAACGGCTTTTCGGGCCATGGGCTTCAGCAGGCGCCCGCTACCGGACGAGGCATCGCAGAGCTGCTACGGTACGGCGCCTACCGCAGCCTGGACTTGTCTGCCCTGTCGTTCCAGCGCGTTCTGGACAACCGCCCCCTGCTTGAAAAGAACATCATCTAAGGGCGGTTGTCCTGGGGCAAGGAGCGACTAGCGCGCCTCGCCTGCCGCTGGTTCGCCTCGCAAGGCGGAATCCAGATATTCGCTGCGAGCCCGCGCATCCGGGAAACGCATGTCGCGGTAGCTGATGAAACGCGAGCCGCGCGTGACCCGATACCCCAGCCAGATCAACAGGAACAGCGGGATGCCGATATACGTGGCCACCACGCCGCCCCAGTCAATACGGTCCTGCAGGAACGCCTGGTAGTTCTGGCCCAGCGTGATGATCAGGCACAGTACAAAGGCAAAAATCGGACCGAAGGGAAAGAACGGCGACACGTACGGCAGGTCAGCCAGGCTGTGACCCTGTTTGACGTAGCCGCGCCGGAATCGGTAATGGCTGATGGCGATGCCCAGCCACGCGATGAAACCCGTCATGCCCGAGGTGTTCAGCAGCCAGATGTAGACCGCGTTCGGGCTGAAGATAAACGTGAAGAAGCACAAGGCGGCCACGACGGTGGTCGCCAGCAGAGCCCACAGCGGGACGCCGTTACGCGAAATGCGACCGAAAATGCGCGGTGCCTTGCCCTCGCGGGCCAAGCTGTACAGCATGCGCGTGGCGGCGTACATGCCCGAATTGCCCGCGGACAGCACCGAAGTGAGCACCACGGCGTTCATGACGGAGGCCGCGCCCAGCAAGCCGGCGCGTTCGAAGATCAGCGCGAACGGACTGACGCTGATGTCTTCGACATCGTTACGCAGCAGGTGCGGGTCGGTGTACGGGATCAGCAGGCCGATCACCAGGATGGCCATGACGTAGAACAGCAGGATGCGCCAGAAAACCTGGCGCACGGCGCGCGGCAGGTTGCGCGCGGGGTCCTTGGATTCGCCCGCGGCAATGCCGATCAATTCGGTGCCCTGGAACGAAAAGCCCACCACCATCGCCACGCCGATCAGTGCGGCAAAGCCGCCCGCGAAGGGCGCGTCGCCCACCGTCCAATTCGCCAACCCTCCCGTTTCGCCGCCACGGATGATGCCAAGCAGCATCATCACGCCCATCGCGACAAAACCCAGCACCGCCACGACCTTGATTAGCGCGAACCAGAATTCCGCTTCGCCGAAACCGCGCGCCGACATGGCGTTCAAGCCGAAGGTGATGGCCAGGAACAAGGCGCTCCAGTAGAAGCCGGGCACGTCGGGAAACCAATAGGCCATGACCAGCTGCGCCGCCACCAGATCCACGGCCACCGTCACTGCCCAGTTGTACCAATAGTTCCAGCCCAGCGCGAAGCCGAAACCGTCTTCGACGTAGCGCGCGCCATAGGTGGAAAACGAGCCCGACACGGGCATGGCGGCGGCCAGTTCGCCCAGGCTGGTCATCAGAAAATAGACCATGACGCCGATCAGCACATAGCCCAGCAGCGCACCGCCGGGGCCGGCGCGAGCAATGGTGGCGCCGGACGCCACGAACAGGCCGGTGCCGATGGACCCGCCCACCGCGATCATTGTCAGATGGCGCGCGGACAAGGTGCGCCGCAGTTCCGAAGGCGGATTCGCCTTCGCTGCGCGCGTGCCGCCAGAGCGGCGATCATCGTGTTCCGATGGAGCCAAAATGCATTCCTTCACGTCTTGAAGGCGTCCGCGCGGACATCTCGCGAAAGCCTGGGATTACCGAGCAACGCGCGAGAATAGCGCAAACGGGCTCGCCTCGAAAAATGGCGGCCGTTTGGGGACGGATCGCGCCTACTGGAAGGCCGTTTCCATGAAGGTGCGCAGCTTGCGGGAATGCAGGCGTTCCGGCGGCATGTCCCGCAGGCGCTCCAGGGCACGGATGCCAATTTCAAGATGCTGGTTGACCTGCCGGCGATAGAACACGCTGGCCATTCCGGGCAGTTTCAGTTCGCCATGCAGGGGCTTGTCTGACACGCACAGTAACGTGCCATACGGCACCCGGAAGCGGAAACCGTTGGCGGCAATGGTGGCCGATTCCATGTCCAGTGCAATCGCGCGCGACTGCGCAAAACGTTCCACCAGTTCAACGTGGTCGCGCAGTTCCCAGTTGCGATTGTCGATGGTGGCCACGGTGCCAGTACGCATGATGCGCTTCAAGTCCCAGCCCGACAGCCCCGCCACTTCCTGCACCGCCTGTTCCAGCGCCACCTGCACTTCGGCCAGCGCGGGCACCGGCACCCAGGTGGGCAGATCGGCATCCAGCACATGGTCTTCGCGGACATAGCCGTGCGCCAGCACGTAGTCGCCCAAACGCTGGGAATCCCGCAAGCCGGCGCAATGGCCCAGCATCAGCCAGGCGTGCGGACGCAGCACGGCAATGTGGTCGGTGATGGTCTTGGCGTTGGACGGGCCCACGCCGATATTGACCAGCGTGATGCCGGAATGGTCGCCGCGCACCAGGTGATAGGCGGGCATTTGCGGCAGGCGCACGCCCTGGCCTTCGTCGCCCGGGCCGTTTTCGCCGCGCCGGGTAATACGGTTGCCGGGCTCTACCAGCATCTCGTAGTCTTCGTTGCCGCTGGCCATCAGCGCACGGGCGCGCGCGCAGAATTCGTCGACGTAGAACTGGTAATTGGTGAACAGCACAAAGTTCTGAAAATGCGCCGGCGCGGTTGACGTGTAGTGCTGCAAACGGTGCAAAGAGTAGTCAACGCGCTGGGCGGTGAACGGAGCAAGCGGCTTGGGCTCGCCGTCCTTGCCGCGCCAGGAACCGTTGACGATGGCGTCGTCGGTAACGGCCAGGTCGGGCACATCGAACAGGTCGCGTAGCGGGCGCTTTAAGGCTTCAAGGTGCTCGCCCTCGACATACGCGCCTTCCGGGAAGGCGAAATGCAGCGGGATAGGCGAATCGGACTCGCCCACTTCGACTGCCACGCGATGGTTTTGCAGCAGCTGGCCGACCTGCTCGATCAGGTAGTCGCGAAACAGTTCGGGCTGGGTAATGGTGGTTTGGTAGATGCCGGGTTCGGCCACGTGGCCGTACGACAAGCGAGTATCGATGGGGTCGTAGGTTTCCACCACGATACGGATCGCCGGGTAGTAGGCCCGCGCACGCTCAGGCGCGGTGCCGCTGCCTTCCTTCGCGCCCTCGTTGGCGCCTTCCTTTGCGCCTTCCTTTGCGCCTTCCTTTGCGTGCTCTTTCGCCCCTTCCTTCAGCACCTCGCGGAATGCCGCCCGCAGGAATGCCGTGTTGCGCGCGTAGATCTCGGCCAGCCGGGCGACGGCGGCGCGGGCGTCCTGAAAGGGTTCAAAGGGCAAGGCATCGGGCCGGTTCATCGAAGACACGGGGTGTACTGCATTCATCATTGAGCTCTGCTCCGCTTCTTATCTGTCTTATCGGTTTGCTCGGCGCCCGGGGTCTGTCAGGCCCGCCAGCGCCGATGCGGTCGATTATGCCCGAGGCGTTCGCGCATGAAGCGTCATATTTGCCACTGCCCTGCTCGGGCGGGCCGGTCACCGCGTCCAGCCGAAATTGCTGCGCCCGTTACAACGTTTCCCGGCCGAAAGTAACGACGAGGCGGCGATAATGCTGCATTGCACTACAAATGTAATGAAACTTTATTCCATTATAATTCAACGGCTTCCGTGGCTTGCGTGGCCCGGGACGCCCCCTTTCCGCCGGCTTGCCCCCTTAGGCAAAGCCATGCCGCCTACTCCGATTTTTGAAGTGACGTAATGACTCCGCCCACGCGAAAAGTCCGATTTGCCAGTTTCCGCATTCCCGTTTTCCTGTCAGCCCCCCTCTTTGCACTGACCCTTTCGTGGCTGCCCAACGCCGCCCAGGCGTCACTGCCCACCGAACAAGCCCGCCCGACGCTTAGCGGCCTGCGCCTGGCGCAAGAGCCCACCGTTCCCACCCTGAGTGAACGCGTCGTGCAGGCCGGCCTGGACGCCATTGGCACCCCCTACAGCTGGGGTGGCGACGACGCCGAAGGTTTTGATTGCAGCGGCCTGGTGCTGTACGTATTCCGCGAAATCGCCGGTCTTGAACTGCCCCGCACGGCGCGTGCCCAGCGCAGCGAGGGCAAATCCGTGCCCAACAAAAAAGAACTGCGTCCTGGCGACCTGGTATTTTTTGCCACGCGCGGTCGCGGCGTCACCTCGCACGTCGGCATCTATATTGGCCAGAACAAATTCGTTCATGCTCCCCGCCGTGGCACGAAAGTGCGCGTTGACGAGATGAAGAACCCGTACTGGACCAAGCGCTACGTTGGCGCCCGCCGTTATCTGGACACCACGCAGGGCCAGATGCTGGCCCAGGCGTCGCGATAAATCTCGCCAAACCGCGGACGAAAAAAAGGCGCCTGCCGGGCGCCTGACGATCAGGGGTAAGCAAGCAGCCCGTCGGGAATTTCCCGACAGGCTGTTCCGCATTCAGCCCCGGCCCACGAAGGGCATGTTGGTGGCCATGATGGTCATGAACTGCACATTCGCGTCCAGCGGCAGGCGCGCCATGGCGGCAACGGCCTGCGCCACGTGCGCGACGTCCATGCGCGGTTCGACCTTGGTGCTGCCGTCGGCCTGCAAGATGCCGTTGGCCATGCGCTCGGTCATGTCGGTGGCCGCATTGCCGATGTCGATCTGCCCGCAGGCGATGCCATACGGCCGGCAATCCAGCGAAATCGATTTGGTCAGGCCGGTCACGGCGTGCTTGGTTGCCGTGTAGGCAATCGAGAACGGACGCGGCGCATGCGCCGAAATCGACCCGTTGTTAATAATGCGACCGCCCTGCGGCGTTTGCCCCTTCATCACGCGGATAGCCGCTTGCGCGCACAGGAACATGCCGGTCAGATTGGTGTCGACGACTTCGCGCCACACCGACACGGGCAGTTCTTCGATGGGCATGGCGGGCGCGCCGCGGCCGGCATTGTTAAACAGCACATCCAGCCGGCCATATTCACGCTGCGTCGTGTCGAAAAGATCACGCACCGCATGCTCGTCCGAGACGTCGGTCGGCACCACCAGCGCTCGCACGCCGTCTTCGCCCGCAGCCGTGCGGGTAGCTTCCAGCGGGTCGCGGCGGCGTCCCGCCAGCACGACGCGATAGCCCTGCGCCAGGAATTCCAGCGCCACGGCGCGGCCAATTCCCGTCCCTGCACCGGTTACCAGGGCCACGCGTGGTGGTTCGATCTCGTTTGCGTGCATCGGATTCTCCTTGTTATCAATCGGCGAGATGCTACCGCAATCATTAGCGCGATGCTGCAAGCAAAGTTTCCAAATCAGACACAGTTCTGGCTCGGTTCCTGCGAGAGGAAGCGAGCGGAACACGCGCGCGAAATCAGACAAATGCGCAGATCTGTCACAAGTCTTTATATAATCTGCGGCAATTAGCTTATTACCCATAGTCAATAACAATATCGGAGCAGGCAACCATGACCCCACGGTCTTTACCCGCCGCGTTGCTCTTGAGTCTGGCGGGCGTTGCTGCCGCACAGGCGCAGGGCGCGGCTGGTCCCGACGGCAAGCAGATCAGTATGCAAGGCGCGAATGGCGCGCCTGCCTGTGTGACCTGTCACGGCGCACGCGGTGAAGGCAACCCCGCTGCGGGGTTCCCGCAGTTGGCGGGCATCGGCGCCAAGTATCTGACCGAACAACTGCAAGCCATGGCTAACGGGTCGCGAGTAAGCCCGGTCATGGCGGCAACCGCCAAGGCGCTGAACGCCGAGCAGCAGGCGGCGGTGGCGCGCTATTACGCGTCATTGCCCTCGCCTTTGAACATCGACCGTTTGGCGGCCACGGCGATGAATCCCGTCACGCCGGCCGATACGGGAGCCTGGTTGGCGACGCGTGGGGCGTGGGACAAAAACGTCCCGGCCTGTAATCAGTGCCACGGCCCCGGCGGCATCGGCGTGGGCGAGAATTTCCCTGGTCTGGCCGGCCAGCCGGCCGCGTACATAGCGGGTCAACTGCGGGCCTGGCGCCAAGGGCAACGCCCGCCCGGACCGCTTGCGTTGATGCCGGCGGTGGCAACACGGCTGACCGATGCCGAAATCGATGCCGTTTCGGCCTACTACGCCGGCCTGCCCAAGGCCGCTGATTTACTGGCCGCGCAAGCACCGGCCGTGCCGGGAGCCCGCCCATGACGCTTGTATCCACCCGGACTGCCACGCCCGACAACGTGCGCGAAGCCGCCATCAAGGCCGAGTCGGCCATCACGTCCGGCGCCATCACGTCGGGCGCAATTCGCCGCGCCGTGCTTGCGGCCGCCGCCGCGCTGGGGCTGCTTGCCGCCGCGAATGCGCCGGCCGCCGAACCGCGCCCGGCCTTCACACCGCCCTCGGCATCGTCGCTGCCCGACACCGAATTCGGCAAGATCGTGCGCCAAGGCGAGCAGATTTTCCTGCACACCCCGCAAATGGCAGGCAAATTCGTGGGCAACGACCTGACCTGTGCCAGCTGCCATCTGGATGCCGGCCGCCGCCCGGACTCCGCGCCGATGTGGGCCGCGTACGTGCTGTATCCGGCCTATCGCGCCAAGAACGAACACGTCAACACGCTCGCGGAACGCCTGCAGGGCTGCTTTCGTTTCAGCATGAACGGCAAGGCCCCGGCGGCGGACGATTCCACGCTGGTCGCGTTGCAAAGCTATATGTTCTGGCTGGCCAGCAAAGCGCCCACGGGCGTCGTGCTGCAAGGCCAGGGATATCGCAAACTGCCCGCGCCGGCGCAGAAGGCCGACTACGTGCGCGGCAGCGAGGTCTATGGGCAGTACTGTGCGGTTTGCCATGGCACGCAAGGCCAGGGCCAAAAGAACGGCCAGCACTGGGTCTTCCCGGCGTTGTGGGGCGCCGATTCGTTTAACTGGGGCGCGGGCATGCACCAGATCGGCAACGCGGCCGGCTTCATCAAGGCCAACATGCCGCTGGGTCAAGCCGGCATGCTGAGCGACCAGGAAGCCTGGGACGTGGCCTACTTCATGAATGCGCACGAACGGCCGCAAGACCCGCGTTACAAGGACTCGGTTGCGGCAACCCGGGCCAAATACCATGACTCCGACGACTCGCTTTACGGCATTGAAGTCAACGGGCACCTGTTGGGTAGCGATTCCCCGGCACCGGGCGGCAAGTTGATCCAAGCGGCGGCCAAACCGGCCGGCTAGCCTGGTCCAGGCGCTACCGCAACGGCGAACAGGCGGCGTGACAGCGGGTTTTCCCCTGCCCTGCCGTCTGATTTGCTAGACTTCCGGTCTTAGCATCACACGCCGGTCTTTATTCATGTACGCCAATCCCGGAAACGTCTTCATGGTCGTCGCTCCCAGCGGCGCGGGCAAATCCAGCCTGGTGAAGGCCTTGCTAGCGCAAGACCCTTCCATCGAACTTTCCATCTCGTGCACCACGCGCGCGCCTCGCCCCGGCGAAGAAGACGGCCGCGAATATCGCTTTGTCTCGACGGACGATTTCAAAGAGATGCGCGACGGGCAAAACCTGCTGGAATGGGCCGAAGTACATGGCAATTTTTACGGTACGCCGCGCGACCGTATCGACACCGCAACGCGGGAAGGCCGCGATGTGCTGCTTGAAATCGATTGGCAAGGCGCGCGTCAGGTAAAGCAGCGTTTTCCGGGCGCAATCGGCATTTTCGTGCTGCCGCCGTCGATCGAAGAATTGGAAAGCCGCCTGAAGGCGCGGGGCCAGGATGCGCCGCAAGTGATTGCGCGCCGGCTCATGGCGGCGGGCGGCGAAATCGCCCACGCGCCTGAATGCGAATATGTTATTATTAATCAAGAATTTAGCGTAGCCTTGTCGGAGCTGATACAAATCGTCAGTGCCGCAAGGCTGCGCTTTTCGTCTCAGGCCGCCCGGCACGCTCAGTTGTTCTCGCAACTTGGCATCCCTGCCGAGCATTGAGCCGACTGCATTCTCCCTATCATCCATCAGCACCAGGTGTCCTAATGGCTCGCATCACTGTCGAAGACTGTCTGAATCAAATCCCCAATCGTTTCAAGCTCACGCTGGCCGCGACGTATCGCGCCCGCGAGTTGGCGCAAGGCCATGCCCCGCGCCTGGACAGCAAAGACAAGCCCACGGTCACTGCACTGCGCGAAATCGCGGGCGGCCTAACCGGCGTGGAAATGCTGCGTAAAGTTCCCACCTGATAGTCTCGGGGGGCGGCAAGTATGGCTTTTCCCGGGCTGAAGTACGCTTCATCTGGTCTGCTTGCCGCGCTACGTGCCGGCTCCCGTCTTGGGCGCCGCACGGGTAAGAAAGGCAAAAACCCCGCTACGCCACCGTCCGTCGCCGCGCAAGAAGCGGCGGACGCGACCGCCTCGCCGGTCGCTTCGCTGGCACCGCTGACCGAAATCATCGGCAGCTATCTCGATCCCAAAGATGTAGAGCGCGTGCGCGAAGCCTATCGCTTCGCGGACCAGGCACACCTGGGCCAGTTCCGCGCCAGCGGTTCGCCCTACATCTCGCATCCCATCGCTGTCACGGAAATCTGCGCAGGCTGGAAGCTCGACGTCAACGCGTTGTCGGCGGCCCTGCTGCATGACGTGATGGAAGACCAGGGCATCGCCAAGCACGAGCTTGCCGAAAAATTCGGCCCTGAAGTTGCCGAGCTGGTTGATGGGCTGTCCAAGCTGGACCGCCTGGACTTTGCCACCAAGGCCGAGCAGCAGGCCGAGAGCTTTCGCAAGATGCTGCTGGCGATGGCGCGCGATGTGCGCGTCATCCTCATCAAGCTGGCCGACCGCCTGCACAACATGCGCACGCTGGACGCGGTCAACCCCGAAAAGCGCCGGCGCATTGCACGCGAAACGCTGGATATTTACGCGCCCATTGCCCATCGCCTGGGCCTGAACCTGCTGTTCCGGGAATTGCAGGACCTGTGTTTCGCGGCGATGTACCCGAACCGCTATCAGGTGCTGTACAAGGCCGTGCTAGCCGCGCGCGGCAACCGGCGCGAAGTCATCACCAAAATTGCCGATTCCGTGCGGGCGTCGTTGCCCGCCGCCGGCATCGAAGCCGAAGTCACCGGCCGCGAGAAAACGCTTTATGGCATCTACCGCAAAATGGTGGACCAGAAAAAATCGTTTTCCGACGTGCTGGATATCTATGGCTTTCGCGTCATCGTGCACACGCTGCCCGAGTGCTATCTGGCGCTAGGCACGCTGCATCAGCTGTATCGCCCGGTGCCCGGCAAGTTCAAGGACTACATCGCCATCCCGAAGGTAAACGGCTATCAGTCGCTGCACACCACGCTGGTTGGCCCGTACGGCACGCCGGTGGAATTCCAGTTCCGCACGCGCGACATGCATCATGTGGCCGAAGAAGGCGTGGCGTCGCACTGGCTGTACAAGGGCGCCGACCTGACGCTGAACGACCTGCAAAAGCGCACGCACCAATGGCTGCAATCGCTGCTGGACATTCAAAGCCAGACGGGCGATTCCGGCGAATTCCTTGAGCACGTCAAGGTCGACCTGTTCCCGGACGCGGTCTATGTGTTCACGCCGCGCGGCAAGATCATTTCGCTGCCCCGCGGCGCAACGCCGGTGGACTTTGCCTACGCCATCCACACGGACATCGGCAACCAGGCCGTGGCGGCCAAGGTCAACGGCGAATTCGTGCCGCTGCGCACTGAACTGAACAGCGGCGACACGGTGGAAATCGTGACCTCGCCGGCCTCGCGCCCCAACGCGCAGTGGCTCAATTACGTGCGCACCGGCCGCGCCCGTTCCGAAATCCGCCATTACCTGCGTACCGTCAAGTACGAGGAATCCGTGGCGTTCGGCGAACGGCTGCTAAGCCAGGCGCTGCAAGAACTGCACATGCCGATGCCGGCGACCGACGACCCGGCCTGGCAAAAACTGGCGCGCAGCACGGGCGCAAGCTCGCGCGAAGAGATCCTGGCCGATATCGGGCTGGGCAAGCGACTGGCCGCCGTGGTGGCCCGCCGCTTCGCGCCTGAACATCAATTGGTTGCCACCACGGCGGCGGCAGTTGACGAACTGACCTCGGCGCGCAGCGCGCCCATCCTGATCCAGGGCAACGAAGGCCAGGCCGTGCAGTTGGCGCCTTGCTGCGGCCCGCTGCCCGGCGACCCCATCGTGGCCGGCATGCGCATGGGTCACGGGCTGGTGGTGCATACCGCCGACTGCCCGGTCGCCATGCGCCAGCGCCTGCGCGAACCCGAACGCTGGATCAATGTGGCCTGGGACGCGCACACGGCCAAGCACCTGGCCACCCGCCTGGACATCATCACCCGCAACGAACGCGGCGTGCTTGGCCGACTGGCGGCGGAAGTCACCGCCGCCGACGCCAACATCATGCACGTAACCATGCACGATGACGCGGTGTCCACGGTGTCTCTGCACCTGACCATCCAGGTCGACAGCCGCAAGCATCTGGCGCAGGTCATCCGCGCCATCCGGCATGTGCCGCAGGTGCAGAAGATCGTCCGGGTAAAGGGTTGAAGCCGCATCCACACCGCGCGACTTAAAAAAACCGGCAGATGCCGGTTTTTTTATGTGCGCTGAATGCTGAATGCTGAAGGGCTCTCGCGTAGCAACTCGGGCATTCGAACTTTCAGGCGGCGCCTGGGCAGCAATTCGCCATGCTCAATTCGCAATTCCCGCGCCGTCCCACCGCAACCGCCATCAGGCCACGTGTTGCAGAAAGTCCTTCAAGCGTTGGCTGGGCGGGTTGCTGAGCAGTTCAGCCGGCGGGCCGTCGTGCGCGATTTTGCCGGCGTCGATGAAGATCAAGCGGCTGCCCACCTTGCGGGCAAATTCCATCTCGTGCGTGACGACCACCATCGTCATGCCCTCTTCCGCCAGATCGCGCATCACCTTCAGCACTTCGTGACGCAGTTCCGGGTCCAACGCCGAGGTGGGTTCGTCGAACAGCATCAGCTTGGGTTTGATGGCCAATGCGCGCGCGATGGCCACGCGTTGCTGCTGTCCACCGGATAGCTCGGACGGAAAGTGGTTCATGCGTTCGGCCAAGCCCACCTTGTCCAGCAAGCCTATCGCCAGCTCGCGCGCTTCGTCGCGACTTTGGCCACGCGTGTGCACGGGGCCGAACATCACGTTTTGCAGCGCGGTCATTTGCGGGAAAAGGTTGAACTGCTGAAACACCATGCCCGCTTCACGGCGAATTTCGCGCACCTGCGCGGCGTCGCCCTTGACGCTCAGGCCATCGACCAGAAGATCGCCATCGTTGATGGTCTCCAGTACGTTGATGCACCGCAGGAAGGTGGACTTGCCCGAACCCGACGGCCCCACCACCACTACGACCTCGCCTGCATCGATGTTCAGCGAGATGCCGTTCAGCACCATCGATTCGCCGAAGTTCTTGGTGACGTTATGAAATTCAACCATGCTCATAATATGCGCATCCTTCTTTCCACCATGTGCAGCGTCAGCGCCATCAGGCCGGTCAGGATCAGGTAGACGATCGCCACGGCGGACCAGATTTCGACCGCGCGGAAGTTGCTGGCCATGATTTCCTGGCCCTGGCGCGTCAGTTCAGCCACGCCGATCACGATGAACAGCGAGGAATCCTTCAAGCTGATGATGCACTGGTTGCCCAGCGGCGGGATCATGCGGCGAAACGCCACCGGTCCGATGATGTGGAACAAGATCTTGTGAAACGGCAGGCCCATTGCCTGCCCGGCTTCTTTCAGCCCCTTGTGCACCGACAACAGCGCGCCGCGCACGATTTCAGAAATATAGGCGCCCGAGTTGATGATCAATGTGACGATGGCCGCCCATTCCGCATCCACCCGGATATCGGCAAGCAACGGCAAGGCAAAGTAGATGAACATCACCTGCACGACAATCGGCGTGCCGCGAATGACCGCCACATAAACCTGCGCGATGACCGACAGGACAATATTGCCGTAGGCCCGCGTCACGCCCGACAGCGCGCCCAGCAGAAAACCACCAAACAAACCCCAGAACGTGATCTTGATGGTCATCAGCGTACCCTCAAGCAGATTGGGTAACGCGCCCTCGATTACAGTCCAGTCAAACTCCACGATCTTCCCCCCAAGGCACCGACGGGCGCCGCATCATGGCGGCGCCGCGCGCGGGCAATTCCCACGGGCGGCGCCAAAAACACCTATCTGCTTACGGCTTCTTGCCGAACCACTTTTCGTAGATGGCGTCGTACTGGCCGTTGGCCTTCAGTGCGGCCAGCGCCTTGTTCACTTGCGGCACCAATTCGCTGCCCTTGGGGAAGGCGATACCGTAGAAGTCGCCGCTCTTGACCGAGCCCACGACCTTCACGCGGCCCTTGCCGGCCGAGTTGGCGTAGTACTGCACGTTGGGGGTGTCGTGCACGGCGGCATCGACCCGGCCGGTGGCCAGTTCAAGGTAGGCGTTGTCGATGTTGGGGAACAGCTTCAACTTGGCGTCCGGCACCTGCGCTTTCAGGAAGTCGACGGTGGCGGTGCCCGTCTTGACGGCGACGGTCTTGCCGGCCAGGGACTTGGCGTCCTTGATGTCGGTGTTCTTTTCGCTGACCAGAATGGCCAGGCCGCTTTCATAGTAGGGGTCCGAGAAGTCGATGACTTTCTTGCGGTCGTCGCGGATCGTGATGCCCGCCAGCGCAGCGTCGATATTCTTGGTTTGCAGGCCCGGGATGATGCCGTTGAAGTCCATCGGCTGAAGCTTGTACTTCAGCTTGAGTTCCTTGGCGATCGCGGCCCACAGGTCTACGTCAAAGCCCACGTAGGTATTGCCCTGCTTGAACTCGAACGGCACGAAAGCGGTATCGGTGGCCACCACCAATTCCTTGCCTTGGGCTTGCGCGCCGGAGGCAGCGCCGAACATGGCCACGGACAGGCCGACCAAGGCGGCGGCGACTTTACGTTTGATCATGAAACTCTCCTCTTGGGGACCGTCGGCACCCCGGGGTTGTTGTAGGGGCATGATTCCTGGGCGGCGCCGGGGTCTCCGGCGCGGCTTATCGGCGATCTTAACGCATCCGTCCCCACCCGGCAGAGCTTAGAAAAATTACAATCCGCATGACACCCCGGAGAATCCCCATGCCCTACAAATATGTACGCATTGCCGGAAACCGGCGTCAGGTCGGCCTGGCGCTGGGCAAGTTGGCCCGCCCGCTCATGTCGGTCTACCTGGCGCAAAGCAGCACCTGGGAAGCGCTGCGGCGCTGGCGCGATCATCGATACGTGGAAGAATTGGCCCAGCATGCGCAGACGGCGCTGCCGGCAATATGGGAAGAACTGGAAGGCATGGCGGAAGGGCTGCGCATGCCGGTCCAGGACGTGCTGCTCTGGAACTGCCGTGGCGATCTCTTGCACAGCACGAACGATGGTTGCACGACCGTCGCGTTAAAAGGCGCGGACGGCGCCCGGTGGATCGGCCACAACGAAGACGGCGACCCCTATCTGTATGGACGCTGCCATCTGGTCGACGTGGCGCTGGACGACGCGCCGGGCTACGTCAGCTTCTATTACCCGGGGTCGTTGCCCGGCCACACCTTCGGCGCCAACCGCGCGGGGCTCGTCCAGACCATCAACAACCTGCGCACCCGCCAACGCCATCCCGGCGTGCCGCGCATGTTCCTGGCGCGCGCGGTGCTGGACTGCGCCACATTGGACGAGGCCCTTGCGCTGCTGCGCGACCTGCCCCATTCCGGCGGCTTTCACCACACGCTGGGCAGCGCAACCGACCCGCGACTGATCAGCGCCGAAGTAACCCCGGGCGCGGTGTCGGTGCTGGACATCGGCACGCGCTACGGCCATGCCAACCATATGATTCACGCCAAGACCCGGGCGCAACCCCAGGTGGTGACCGAGTCATCGCGCGACCGGCAGAACAGAATCGAAGGCATCGTGGACGGCTGGTCGCCGCAGACCGGCAGCGCGGACCTGTTGGCCGCGCTGCACGATACGCTGGGCGCCCTGCCCATCCTACGCACGGACGCCGCGGATCCGGACGGCGAAAACACACTGGCCACCGCCGTGTTCGAAATCCGCGACGATGACGTGACGCTGCGCGTCTATGACCGCCGCACGATGGCGGACATTGCGTTGGATGTGATGTCAGAGCCGGAATGACCCGGCTCTGTAGTCAGCGCCATCACACCCCCCGCCATCACACCGCGCCGTAGCCTCCGCCCCCGGGGGTTTCGACGACGAAGATGTCGCCCGGATGCAGCTGGGCGCTGTCTTGCGGGCCAAGCTCTTGAATCGTGCCGTCCACCCGTTCGATCGAGTTACGGCCCATCGCGCCCGGTTCCCCACCCGCCAAACCAAACGGCGCGTAGCGGCGGTTGTTGGACAGGATGGCCGCCGTCATGTCTTCCAGGAAACGGATCCGGCGCACGCCGCCCTCGCCGCCCGGATAGCGCCCCGCACCGCCCGAACCCTTGCGGATTTCGTAAGACTCAAGCCGCACCGGGAACCGGAATTCCAGCACTTCGGGGTCCGTCAGGCGCGAATTGGTCATGTGCGCCTGGACCACCGACGTGCCCGCGAAGCCTTCGTCGTGCGGGCCCGCCGCGTCGATGCGAACCGGCCCCGCGCCCGTACCGCCCGAGATCGTCTCGTAATACTGATGACGCGCGTTGCCGAAGGTGAAGTTGTTCATCGTGCCCTGGCTGGCCGCCAGCACGCCCAACGCACCATACAGCGCGTTCACGATGCACATCGACGTTTCCACGTTGCCCGCCACCACCGAGGCCGGCGGGTTGGGACGCAGCATCGAGCCTTCCGGCAAGATGATCGACAGCGGGGCAAGGCACCCGTCGTTCAGCGGGATGTCGTCGTTGACCATCGTGCGGAACACATACAGCACCGCCGCCACGGCAATCGCGCCGGGTGCGTTGAAGTTATTGTCCAGCTGCGGCGACGTGCCGGTGAAATCGACCACCGCGCTGCGTGCCTGCGTGTCCACCTTGACGGCCACGCGGATCACCGCGCCGTTGTCCAGCGGGTATTCGTAGCTGCCGTCTTTCAGCACTGAAATCACCCGGCGCACCGCTTCTTCGGCGTTGTCCTGCACGTGGCCCATGTAGGCGCGCACAACGTCCAGCCCGAAGTGGTCGCACATGCGCAGCAGCTCTTGCACGCCCTTTTCATTCGCGGCGATCTGCGCGTGCATGTCGGCGATGTTCTGATCCGGATTGCGCGCGGGCCAACGACCCGAGCCCAGGATGTCGCGCGCGGCCTGATCGCGGAATTCGCCGTTCTTGACCAATTGGAAATTGGTGAACAGCACGCCCTCGTCTTCCACCGTCTTGGAGTCCGGCGGCATGGAGCCCGGCGTGGTGCCGCCGATATCCGCGTGGTGACCACGCGAACCGACGTAGAACAGGATCTCGCGGCCGGCGTGATCGAACACCGGCGTGATGACCGTCACGTCCGGCAAGTGCGTGCCGCCGTGGTAAGGATCGTTCACCACATAGGCATCGCCCGGCATCATGCGCCCGGCGTTGGCGTTCATCACCGTGCGCACCGACTCGCCCATCGACCCCAGGTGCACCGGCATGTGCGGCGCGTTGGCGATCAGGCGGGCCTGCGAATCGAAAATGGCGCAGGAAAAGTCCAGCCGCTCCTTGATGTTCACCGAGTACGCCGTGTTCTGCAGGCGGTAGCCCATCTGCTCGGCAATCGACATGAACAGGTTGTTGAACACCTCCAGCATGACCGGATCCGCTTGCGTGCCGATGCTGCGACGATCGGCGCGCGCTTCGATGCGGCGGATCACGAAATGGTCTTGCGACGTCAATTCCGCTTGCCAGCCCGGTTCCACCACCGTGGTCTGGTTGGGCTCGGAGATGATGGCGGGGCCCGTCACCACGTCACCGCCGGCCATGTCTTCGCGCACGTACAGCGGCGTGTCGCGCCACTCGCCCGCGCTGTACATGCTGACGACTCGGCGGGCCGCCAAGGCGCCGTCGCGGGTACGCGGCACGGCCGCTTCGCTGACTCGTTCGCCGCCGCCCGTGGCTTCCACCGAAATGGTCTCCACGACCAATTCGCGGTTGGGCATCAAGAAGGAATAGCGCTGGCGATAGGCGGCCTCGAAGTCGCTGCGTGCCTGCTCCAAAGTGGAAAACGCCACTTCCAGCGCGGTGTCGGTGCCGCGATATTTCAGATGCAGACGGCGTTGCACGGAGATATCGCCGTCGGGCACATGCTGGCGGCGCAGTTCGCCCACGGCTTGTCCGGCCAGCACATCCAGTTCGTCCTGAAGCTCGCCCATCAGGCCGGCGTCCAGCACCTTTTCAACGGTCTTTTGGCGCATATCGGTCTGGTCGGCCAAGCCCATGCCGTAGGCAGACAACACGCCGCCCAGCGGATGCGCAAACACCGTCGTCATGCCCAAGGCGTCGGCCACCAGGCAGGCGTGCTGGCCGCCGGCGCCGCCGAACACCGTCAAGGCGTATTCCGTGACGTCGTGGCCGCGCTGCACCGAAATGCGCTTGATGGCTTCCGCCATGTTGCCCACGGCAATTTCCAGGAAGCCTTCCGCCAATTGCTCCGGCGTCATCTCGCGGCCAGTGGCCGTGCGCACTTCGTCGGCCATCGCGGTGAAGCGCGAGACCACCGCGTCGCGGTCCAGCGCTTCATTCGCGTCGGGGCCGAACACATTGGGGAAGAAGTCGGGCTGGATCTTGCCCAACAGGACGTTGCAGTCCGTCACGGCCAGGGGGCCGCCACGGCGATAGCAGGCGGGGCCGGGGTTGGCGCCCGCCGAATCCGGGCCGACGCGCAGGCGCGCGCCGTCGAAATGCAGGATAGACCCGCCGCCTGCTGCCACCGTGTGGATGCTCATCATGGGCGCGCGCATGCGCACGCCGGCGACCTGGGTTTCGAATTCGCGTTCGAATTCGCCCGCGTAGTGCGACACGTCGGTGGACGTGCCCCCCATGTCAAAGCCGATGACCTTGGGAAACCCCGCGATCTCGCTGGTGCGCACCATGCCGACGATGCCACCGGCCGGGCCGGACAAAATGGCGTCCTTGCCGCGGAAACGGTGCGCGTCCGTCAGGCCACCGCTCGATTGCATGAACATCAGGCGGATGCCGGGCAGTTCGCCCGCCACCTGATCCACATAGCGCTTCAAGATGGGCGACAGATACGCGTCGACCACCGTTGTGTCGCCGCGCGACACGAACTTGATCAGCGGGCTGACCTCGTGCGAGGCCGACACCTGGGTGAAGCCCACTTCGCGGGCGATGCGCGCCGCGCGCTGCTCGTGGTCCGTGGCGTGCCAGGCGTGCATGAACACGATGGCCACGGCGCGGATGCCGCTGTCGTAGGCGGCTTGCATGCCGGCCCGCAAGCCGGCTTCGTCCAGGTCGCGAATGACTTCGCCGTCGGCGGCCACGCGCTCATCGGCTTCAACGACCGATTCGTAAAGCATTTCGGGCAGCACGACGTTGCGGTCGAACAGCCGGGGCCGGTTCTGATACGCAATGCGCAGCGCATCGCGGAACCCGCGCGTGGTCACCAGCAGCGTGCGTTCGCCCTTGCGTTCCAGCAAGGCGTTGGTGGCCACCGTCGTGCCCATCTTCACGCATTCAACCTGGTCCACGGGCACCGGCTGTCCGGGCGCCACGCCCAGCAGCTTGCGGATGCCGGCCACGGCCGCGTCGCGATACTGCTCGGGGTTTTCCGACAGCATCTTTGCCGTGGTGGTGGTGCCATCGGGGCGGCGCGCCACGATATCGGTGAAGGTGCCCCCACGATCGATCCAGAATTGCCACTTCTTCATGCGTAATCCTTGAAAACAAACGGCCACGGCGGGTGCCGCCGCGGTCGGGTTGCGGTGTGCCGGGCCAGGCCCGATCAGGTTCAGAGTGAGGTTGCCGCCCTTGCGGCCTGGTCGTACAGGCCGGACAGCGAGCGCAAGGCGTGGGCCAATTGGCGGCTGAAATCCAGCCCGCCCCCGCCCGGCCCATCCAGGCCGGACGTCAGGCATTGTTCGCGGATGTCGCCGTAGCGCTTGAGGATGTCCGCGCCGTCGGGCGTAACGCTGTAGAAAACTTCCTTGCTGTTGCGTTCGCCCTTGACCACGCCCAGCCGCTCCAGCTTTTTCAACGCATAGCTGACGATGTGCGTGTCTTCGACATTGAGCGTGAAGCAGATGTCCGCCAGCTTCTTGGCGCGTTGCCGGTGGTAGACGTGGTGAAACACCATGACGTCGGTGGGCGTCAGGTCCGGCAGGCCGGCGGCTGCCATGCAGCGCACCGTCCAGCGGTCAAAGGCGTGGCTGGCGATCATCAGGCCGAATTCGACCTCGGACAAATCGGGCGCGCTGCCGCCAGCCAAGTGGGCTGACGACGCGATCAACGTGGGGCTCATGGAACGCTCAAGCCAAGTTTATATGGATGAAATACTAATAATTTATGTGTATTTCATCCATAAAAAATATGACCTGGACGGCCAAAAACGGCCGTAAACAGCCATTTCAAGGGAAATCCCCTAGCGTTTCGAACGTTCCAGCGGGGGGAGCGTGGGCACTGGGCCCGCCGTTATGACACCGTTATGGCGCCGACCAGCCCTGCGGCAGATTGGCCCGGATCAGCCAGCCGGCAATCGAAATGCGCGGCGCGATGTCCGGCATGGGGTCGCCGGGGCCGAACCAGCGCGCATCGGCAATCTCGTCTTCCTGCACGCGGATCTCGCCCGACACGTAGTCAGCTGTGAACGCCACCATCAGCGAATGCGGAAAGGGCCAGGGCTGGCTGCCGAAGTACTGCAGGTTGCCGACCTTCAGGCCGACTTCCTCGAAGACTTCGCGGTGCACGGTCTCTTCGATGCTCTCGCCGGGTTCGACAAAACCGGCCAGCGCCGTATAGCGCGAAGTCGCGGTCGTGGTGTGCCGAGCCAGCAGGATGCTGTCGCCTTTACGGATCAGCACCATCATGGCGGGCGAAATGCGCGGGTACGCGGAAAAGCCGCAGGCGGGGCAGCGCAGGCAGAACTCGTGCGGCACGCGCTCGGCGGGCGTGCCGCAGGCGCCGCAGAACCGGTGCGTGCGAGCCCATTCGGCGATTTGATACGCCCGGCCGGCCAGGGCCATGCGTTCATCGTCCAGCACGCCGAACAGCGAACGCAGCTTCTTGAACGCGTAACCCTCGGGCGCTTCAAGCGTGGGGTCCACGTGCGCCGTGCGATACGGCGAATCGGGTACGGACCAGATGGCTTGCAAGGCCGGCGACGCCAGACCGATGCGTTCGCACAACGCCAAATCCGGCAACACGCTGGACGCTTCTTCGACCAGCAATTCATCACGGCGGAAAACGAAATTCACTAGAGCCTCTGCAGCACGCTTCGATCCCGCAATCTTAGAAGAAAAATCGGTGCGTAAAGGTGTCGCGGACGGTGCGCGCGCAAAGTTTTAGCCTTCAACGATGTGTCGCGTCCGGGCCTAGGATTAACCCGTAAAACCCCATTTTTTGTGCGCGTTGTTGCCGCGCAGCACCATAGAATGGCACGGCTTTTAGGCCGCGCGTCATCCGCGCAGCAGTCTCTTTCAAGAATGCCTATCGGGCAAAACCCGTCTTCACCATTCGCACAGAAGGACCTTCCATGTACAAGAAAATCTCATTGCTGGCCGGCAGCATCGTCCTGGCGTTCAGCGCGGGCGCACAGGCCCAAACCAAATGGGACCTGCCCAGCGCCTACCCCGCCAGCAACTTCCACGTTGAAAACCTGACCACGTTCATCAAGGACGTGGACACGCTGTCGCAAGGCAAGCTGAAGATCCAGCTGCACAACAACGCTTCGCTGTACAAGGCGCCGGAAATCAAGCGCGCGGTGCAAGGCAACCAAGCACAGATCGGCGAAATCCTGCTGACCAACTTCGCCAACGAAGACCCGATCTACGAACTGGACGGCCTGCCCTTCCTGGCCACCGGCTACGAAGCCTCGTTCAAGCTGTACCAGGCGCAAAAGCCCTTCCTGGAAAAGAAGCTGGCCTCGCAAGGCATGACGCTGCTGTACGCCGTGGCGTGGCCGCCCCAAGGCATCTTCGCCAACAAGGACATCAAGCAGATCAGCGACATGAAGGGCCTGAAGTGGCGCGCCTACAGCCCCGTCACCGCCAAGATCGCCGAACTGGTCGGCGCGCAGCCGGTCACGGTGCAGCAGGCGGAACTGGCTCAGGCGCTGGCTACCGGCGTGATCGATTCGTACATGTCGTCGGCCTCGACCGGTTACGACACCAAGACGTACGAGTACATCAAGAAGTTCTACGACACGCAGGCCTGGCTGCCCAAGAACGCCATCATCGTCAACAAGAAGGCATTTGACGCGCTGGACCCGGCTACGCAAGACGCCTTGAAGAAGGCTGCCGCGCAAGCCGAGGAACGCGGCTGGAAGCTGTCGCAGGAAAAGAACAAGTGGTACCAGGAAGAGCTGGCCAAGAACGGCATGGAAACCATCAAGCCGACCGTGGAACTGAAGGAAGGCCTGTCGGTAATCGGCAAGCGCATGCTGGATGATTGGCTGAAGAAGGCAGGCGCCGACGGCCAGGCCATGATCGACGCCTACAAGAAGCAGTGATCTTTTTATGCGCCGCTTTCTAGATGGTCTTTACGGCGCGGCCGGCCTGTTGGCCGGCCTGTGCACGATCGGCGTTCTGGTCTCGGTGCTGGCGGCGATCATCGCCCGCCAGCTCAGCCTGAACATTCCTGGCACCGATGCGTACGCAGGCTACTTCATGGCCGCGGCGGGGTTCCTGGCGTTATCCAGCACGTTCAAGCACGGCGAACACATCCGGGTCACGCTGTTGCTCAATTCGTTGGCACCGGCGGGCAGCCGCCGCCTGGACATTTTTGCGCTGGCCGTGGGCTCGCTGCTGGCCTCGGCCTTTGCCTTTTTCAGCATCAAGCTGACGTACGACTCCTGGCTGTACAACGACATCTCCACGTCCAACGACGCCACGCCGCTCTGGATTCCGCAGATCAGCATGGCGGTGGGCACGGTGTTGTTCCTGGTCGCCCTTGTCGACGAATTGATCCGTCGTTCACGCGGCGTGGCCGCCGCTACTTCGCAGCAAACCCATGAATGAACTTCTTGTCATCACCCTATTGGTCGTTTCGATCTTCGCGCTGTTGGGTTGCGGGGTCTGGGTCGGCCTGACGCTGGCAGGCACGGCGTGGATCGGCATGGAGATTTTCTCCAGCCGTCCGGCCGGCGACGCCATGGCCGTCACCATCTGGGGCGCTTCGTCCAGCTGGACGCTGACCGCCCTGCCCTTGTTCCTGTGGATGGGCGAAATCCTGTTTCGCACGCGCTTGTCCGAAGACCTGTTCAAGGGTCTGGCGCCGTGGCTGAACCGTTTGCCGGGTCGGCTGCTGCACACCAATGTGATCGGTTGCGCGATTTTCGCGGCGGTGTCGGGCTCCAGCGCGGCGACCTGCGCGACGGTCGGCAAGATGACCATTCCCGAACTGACGCGCCGTGGCTACCCCGAAGACAAGATCCTGGGCACGCTGTCGGGCGCGGGCACCCTGGGCCTGTTGATTCCGCCTTCGATCATCATGATCGTGTACGGCGTGGCGGCCGACGTGTCGATTGCCAAGCTGTTCATCGCGGGCATCTTCCCCGGCATCGTGCTTGCGCTGTTGTTCATGGGCTATATCGGCTGGTGGGCCATCCGCAACCCCGGGCAGGTGCCGGCGGCGGACCCCGGCATGTCGTTCATGCAGAAGCTGTCGCAATCGCGCCACCTGATTCCGGTCATGGTGCTGATCGGCGCGGTGCTCGGCTCCATCTACAGCGGCATCGCCACCGCCACGGAAGCGGCGGCGGTGGGCGTGGTGGGCGCACTGCTGTTGTCGGCGCTGCAAGGCTCGCTGAACCGCTCGACCTTCATGCAATCGCTGCTGAGCGCCACCCGGCTGTACTGCATGATTGCGCTGATCTTGGCCGGCGCACAGTTCCTGACGCTGGCAATGGGCTATATCGGCCTGCCGCGCGCGTTGGCGGAATGGATCGGCGGACTGGGCTTGTCGCAGTTCGGTCTGATCATGGCGCTGATGGTCTTCTTTGTGGTGCTGGGCTGCTTCCTGGACGGCATTTCCATCGTGGTGCTGACCATGGGCGTGCTGTTGCCCACCGTGCAGGCTGCCGGCATCGACCTGATCTGGTTCGGCATCTTCATCGTTTTCGTGGTGGAAATGGCACAAATCACGCCGCCGGTGGGCTTCAACCTGTTCGTGCTGTCCGGCATGAGCGGGCGTGAATTGCCTTACATCGCGCGAGCGTCAATGCCCATGTTCCTGCTGATGATTGTGGCGGTGCTGCTGCTGTATTTCATTCCGGGCATTGCCACGTGGCTGCCCTTGCACATGACGCTGTGACGCTATGACGCTGTAATGCTGTGATGCCGCTGCCTGCACGCCCAGGCACGACCTCCAAGAACCCCGGTCCTGAACCGGGGTTTTTTTTGGAACAATCGCGCCATTGTCCCGGCGCCCGACTATTTTTTTGATCTGTAAACCAGGGAAAACGCCAAAAACAATTTGGCCCTGCACATCCCGTAACTTTTTTAGAATCCCCAGGCGCTGCCCCCTTGCACCAGTTTGGCGCAATGCCGTGGCAGCCAACCTTTTGGGCCAATGCTCCGGACCCGCGCTGCCATCAAGCAGCGTCGGTGCAACGGCCCAACGTCGGACGATCCGCCCGGCGCGGTCAACCCGGCCACAAGCCAGGTCACACACTACAAAACAGCTACACAGGAGGAGTCCTCAGTGAAACGCATCACTCTTACGCTCGCCGCCGCAGGCCTGGGCCTGGCCGCGGGCGCCGCATCGGCGGAAACCAGCGTCACCCTGTACGGCATCGCCGACGTCAGCATCCGCTACCTGAGCACCAGCGCCGGCAGCGTGGGCGAAGACGGCAGCCGTGTGTCGATGGAAAACGGCGCCATCTCGAACAGCCGCTGGGGCCTGCGCGGCTCGGAAGACCTGGGCAACGGCAACCGTGCCTTCTTCCGCCTGGAAAACGGCTTCAACATGCAGAACGGCAATTCGTCGGCCACGGGCAAGACGTTCGGCCGCCTGGCCTACGTGGGCCTGGACGGCGGCAACATCGGCCAGCTGACGCTGGGTCTGCAAAACACGCCGATGTTCGACCTGCTGGCCGACTACTTCGATCCGCTGACCGTGGGCAACTACGATCAGAACGCCTGGTTGCCCGCCGCGATGTCGCGCGTGCGCACCAACAACATGACCAAGTATTCCAACACCATCGGCGACCTGTCGTTGGCGTTGTCGTGGGCCAACGGCGAAAGCTGGGAAGACCACAAGGCCGGCCAGCAATACGGCGCCAGCCTGCGCTACATGATCGGCAAGCTGGGTCTGGGCGCGGCCTACCAGCAGACCTACGACGGCCTGGATTCCGACCTGCGCCAGCGCGTGTGGAACCTGAACGCGTCCTACCAGTTTGAAACCACCAAGGTGTTCGCCGGTTACTTCAATGGCCGCGACGAAACGGGCTGGGTCAACGCCGTCATGGGCGGCACCACCACCGCCAGCCTGGACCGCAAGGACAACGGCTATTTCGTGGGCGCCACGTGGCAAGCCACGCCGCGCTGGGCCATTACCGGCGCGGGCTACTACGACCAAAGCAAGAACGTGGTCGAAGACGGCGACAAGGGCAAGCGTTACGCCCTGGTCGCGGTGGCCGAATATTCGCTGTCCAAGCGCTCGCAGGTGTACGGCACGGTGGACTGGAACAAGGTCAGCAGCGCCGCCAGCGACGAAATCGCCGGCAAGAACCACCAGATCGGCGCCGCCGTGGGCTTCCGCCACATTTTCTAAGCGGCACGCAGGTCGGGCGTTTTCGAAACGCCCGATGCACAAATCAGACCCACAAACCCAAAAACCCCATCGCAGCACACAGGCTGCG
>NZ_JCBAMR010000017.1:0-117533 GCF_059760425.1 Achromobacter sp. RT286_PF | reverse complement strand
GTGGGGAGGGGGAGGGGGGGCGTAGGCGGCGGGGGGGGGGGCGGACGATGCGGCAGGGGCGGGGGGCGACGATGCGGGCGAATACGGGGCGGGTATCGCGGGGGGTATCGCGGCGGAAGTCGCAGCGGGCGGCGACGCGGCAGCCATCGGCGTGGCGTGCGTCGGCGCGCCTGGACGGGCGGGTGCCAAGGCGGGCAGCTCGACGCGGGTCGCGGCGCCTACCAGCGGGGTGACCGGCGTGGAAACCGGTTGCGAAGCAACAGGTTGCGCGGCCGACGATTGCGCAGTCGCGGGTTGCAGCGGCGTGGGATACGACGCCACCAACGGCATCGCTGCCGAACTCGCCTCAGCGGGCGAGCCTTCTTCTTCCGGCTGCGCCGACGACGCAAATGCCGATTGATACGCGGCAATCGAACGCGACGGGGTCGTGTAGCCGGGTTGCGGCATGGCGGGCGGCGCCGCCGTGTAGGGGCGCGCTTCTTGCCGCTCGGGCGCGGCGCCATAAGCTGCGGGGGGCTGCGCGCCATAAGGTGCAGCGGGCTGCGCGCCATAAGCTGCGGGGGACTGCGCGCCATAAGGTGCAGCGGGCTGCGCGCCATAAGGTGCGGCGGGCTGCGCGCCATAAGGTGCGGCGGGCTGCGCGCCGTAAGGTGCAGTGGGCTGCGCGCCGTAGGGTGAGACCGCCGGCCCCTGCGGACGCGAATCCGAAGGCGCGGCAGCCGCCGCTCCGGACGCCCCAGCGTGCGACGACATATCGCGTTGCGGCGTGTCCGACGCAGAATCCTCGAACGCGCCGTCCAACGTGGCCAGCACTTCCACCCCGCCGTCCACGCTGCGGTTCGATACGATCAGCGCGTCCGGCCCCAGGGCCAGGCGCACCTGGCGCATCACGTCACGGCTGTTGGCGCCTACAAAGCGGCTTATCTTCATTACCCATTACTCCCGCCGATCAGCGCGGTCACGCGGACCATGCGCTCATCCGGTATTTCCGTATTCGACAACACGCCCAGCTGCGGCAAATGGTGGCGCAGGAAGCGCGACAGCGGCGCGCGCAAGACTGGCGACACCAGCAGCACCGGCGCATTGCCCTGCGCTTCCTGGCGCTCGACCGCCGCCTGCGTTTCGCGCAGCAGCGTGTCGGCCAGGCCGGGCTCCAGGCCGCCGCTGGTCGTCATTGCCTGCGACAGCACGCGTTCCAGCTTCACGTCCAGCCCAATGACCCGCAACTCGCCTTCGCCCGGGAACCACTGCTGCGTAATCGCGCGGCCGAGCGAGCGGCGCGTCAGCATAATCAATTCGTTGATGTCGGGTTGACCGCCCGTGGCGGCCGCCTGCGCCGCCAGGCGCGGGCCGTGCTCGGACAGCGTATCGATAATGGTGCGCATGTCGCGGATCGGCACTTCTTCCGACAGCAAGCCCTGCAGCACCTTCTGCAACGCCGTCAGCGACAGCGTCTTGGGCACCAAGTCTTCCACCAGCTTGGGCGCGTCGCGGCCGATGCGGTCCAGCAACTGCTGCACTTCCTGGCGGCCCAGCAGGTTCGAACCATGGCGGTGCATCAGGTGATTCAAGTGCGTGGCCACCACCGTGCCCGCGTCCACCACCGTGTAACCGGCCACCTGCGCCTGATCGCGCAAGCCCCCGTCGATCCACAGCGCCGGCAAGCCGAACGCCGGATCGGTGGTGGGCGTGCCCTTGATCTGGATGGTGACGCCGCCCGGGTCGATGGCCAGCCACTGGCCCGGCATCGCCACGCCATGGCCCACCTCCACACCGGACAGCAAGATGCGGTAATCGTTGGGCTTCAGTTCCAGGTTGTCGCGAATGTGCACGACAGGCGGCAAGAAGCCCACGTCCTGCGCAAACTTCTTGCGCAGGCTGCGGATGCGATGCAACAGCTCGCCGTTCTGCGCGTGGTCCACCAGCGGGATCAGGCGATAGCCCACTTCCAGCCCCAGCTGGTCCACCATGGAAACGTCGTCCCAACTGGCTTCGGCGGCTGCCGCCTGCGCTTGTGTGATCGCGGCCGGCGGCACCACTTCCGCGGCCTGCGCAGCAGCCAGGCGCCGCTTGTGCAAGGCCCAGCCACCGTAGCCCAGCGCGGCGGCCAGCGTCAGGAACGCCACATGGGGCATGTTGGGGATCAGGCCCATGATGCCGATGATGCCGGCCGTCAGGAACAGCACGGCCGGGTTCGAGAACAGCTGGCTCATGATCTGCTGGCCAACGTCCTGGTCGGTCGACACGCGCGACACCACCACACCGGCCGCCGTCGAAATCACCAGCGCCGGAATCTGCGCGACCAGGCCGTCACCGATGGTCAACAGCGTGTAGACGCGGCCCGACTCGGCCATCGACATATCGTGCTGGGCCACGCCCACGATCAGGCCGCCGATCACGTTGATCACCATGATCAGCAGGCCCGCAATCGCGTCACCGCGCACGAACTTGCTGGCGCCGTCCATCGAGCCGAAGAAGTCGGATTCCTGGGACACTTCGGCGCGGCGCTTGCGCGCTTCGTCTTCGCCGATCAGGCCCGCGTTCAGGTCGGCGTCGATGGCCATCTGCTTGCCGGGCATCGCGTCCAGGGTAAAGCGCGCGCCCACTTCGGCAATCCGGCCCGCACCCTTGGTGATAACGATGAAGTTGATGATGGTCAGGATCACGAACACGATGATCCCGACCGCAAAGTTGCCGCCCACCAGGAAGTGGCCAAACGCCTCGATCACCTTGCCCGCCGCGTCGGGGCCGGTGTGGCCGTGCAGCAGCACGACGCGGGTGGACGCCACGTTCAGCGACAGGCGCAGCAACGTTGCAAACAGCAGCACGGCCGGAAAGGCGGCAAAGTCCAGCGGCTTGCGCGTGAACATGGCCACCAGCAGGATCATTACCGACAGCGCAATGTTGAAGGTGAACAGCAGGTCGAGCAGGAACGTGGGCAGGGGCAGCACCATCATGCCCAGCACCATCACGATCAGGATCGGGCCAGCCAGAAGCCGCGCATGGCCGGCCCCGCTACTCTTCAACATGGTGAGCAAAGCGCTCATACCTTAGACTCCTTGTGCTGCGGTTTTTGCTTGCGGGTCCAGCTCGGCGGGCACGGCCAGGCGGGTCGGGGCCGTCGGTTGGACGCCCCATCCCGACCGCCACGAACGCAGCTGGAAGACCCACGCCAGCACTTCCGCCACCGCGGTATATAGCTCGGCCGGGATTTCCTTACCCAGGTCGACGTGTTGATGCAATGCGCGCGCCAACGGCGGCGCTTCCAATGTGGGAATGCGGTTTTCGGCAGCCAGTTCGCGGATCTTGGCCGCGATCAGGCCGGTGCCCTTGGCGATCACGCGCGGGGCGCCGCTTTTGTCCTCGTCATACTTGAGCGCCACGGCGTAGTGGGTCGGGTTGGTCACGACCACATCCGCCTTGGGCACTTCCGACATCATCCGGCGCCGCGCCGCCTGGCGCTGCTGCTGCCGGATACGCGCCTTCACGTGCGGATCGCCTTCGCTTTCCTTGTGTTCCTGGCGCACATCCTCCTTGGACATGCGCAGCTTTTTCAAATGGCTCCAGATCTGCCATGGCACATCCAGCAGCACAATCACCAGCAGCGAGGACACGATCAACGCGCAGCAGATCGCCACCAGCGACAGCGCCTTGATCAGCGCGGCCGACGGGGCCACGTGCATCAGGCCCAGCATGTCGTCGTGGTAGCGCCAGATGACCCAGACGGCCACACCACCCACCAGCAACGCCTTGGCCAGCGCCTTGATCAGTTCCACCACCGTCTGCGACGAGAACATCCGCTTCAGGCCGGCGAACAGGCTCAGCTTCGAAAAATTGGCTTGCAGCGGCTTGCCGGAAATCACGATACCGCCCAGCAACACGCTGGACAGCACGGCCACCACCGCCAGCACGCCGAATACGGGCAGCAAGGCGGTCAGGGCGTGGCCGAAGCCGATCACGGCCTGCTCCACCATCACGCCCGGGTCCGTCACGATGCGCTGGTCGAAGGCCAGGCCGTTGTGCAGCACGCCGCTCATGCCCTGGTACAGCGAGCCGCCCAGCGCCCAGATCACCCCGACACCGGCGGCCAGCATCATGAACGTTCCCAGTTCGCGGGAACGCGCAATCTGCCCCTCCTCGCGCGCCTTTTCCAGGCGCCTGGGAGAGGCTGCTTCTGATTTCTCGAGGTCGCTTTCTTCAGCCATGCTCTGCGGTGTCGTTGCGGCTCGCGGATTTTCGGATTACGAGCCGCCCGCCGAGATTCTAGGATCGCCCGGGGTTGGGCGATAAGCCAAGAAGCGGGAAGAAAGCGGCGCTATTCGCCGTTGCGCCCAATGGCGGGCGCGCGGCCCCCGTCCAGCGCTGCCTGGAAGCGCACGTAGTCCAGCCCGATACGGACGGCGCCCCAGTGTTCCGACCCCAGATAAAGCGGGACGGAAATGTCGTTGACGATCTCGCCGGTATCCCGAGAATAGGTCTGGAACAGCATCGCGCCGGTATTGGCCGCCAGCCGCGCGCCCACCGGATCGTCAAAGATGCGCTTGTGCCGCGACCGCGCGATGTCCTGCTGCGGGTCGCCCGTGGGCGGATGCGAAAAGCGCCCGTTGTGAGCCGGCGCATAGCCGCGCGCATCCACCACCAGCGTGTAGATGCCGCCCGGCACGGCGTCCAGCACCTCGTCCAGCAACTGCGTCAAGGCGTCGTCGATGGCCCGGTCGTAACGCGTGTGGTAGCGCGGCGGCTCGCTGCCCGCGATGCGCTGGTAATGGCGGTCGAACACATCCACGCCCCGGCGCCGGGCGTCGTCCAGCAAGCGCGTGGCCGCATCGCGGAAACTCTCGACCGCCTCGCACAGCTGGTCAAAGGCGGTACGGCCGGTGCGCACGTCCGCCAGCACTTCCTGCACGCTTTCCGTCTGCCGGCGGATGCGGTCGATCTCGTCCGACATGCTGCCCACCCGGCCCAGCACATCGGCGCTCAAGGCGGCGATGCGGCTCACTTCCTGGCTCATGCCGTGGTTGGTGGCGTCGACGTCGCCGATGGCCTGCACAACTTCGTTCACTTGCAGGTTCATGCTGCCGAAATCACGCACGAAGCGTTCGAAGTCGGTGCAGGTGCGGTCCAGCACCGCGCCGGACGCGTCCACATCTTCGCGCAGCGTGCCGGTTTGGCGCTGGGTGGTGTCCACCAGGTCCAGCATTTCAACCGTATGTCGGCCAATATCGTTGGTGGCGGCGTTCACGCGCTCGGCCAGCCGCCCCACTTCGCTGGCCACCACCGCAAAGCCCCGCCCCGCATCCCCTGCCCTGGCCGCTTCCACGCCCGCATTCAAGGCCAGCAGCTGCGTTTGCAGGGCAATGTCCTTGATGAGCTTGCTGATGTCAGCGACCGAACGCGCGCGCAGGGTCAGCTGACCCACTACTTCGGTAAACGCGGCCATCTCGCGCGTCATGCGGTCGACCCGGGATTTGACGTCGGACAGCTCGGACAGCGCCGCTTCGGCCGCATGCAGGTTCTTGCCGGATACGTCGGCAATCTGGCGTGCATGTTCGGATGTGGATGCGGACAACGCGGCAATCTGCGCGCCGCTGTCCGCCAGCGCACCCGCCGCCCGCGCCTGCTCTTGCGCCAAGACCGAACAGCGCCCCGCCTGGTATTGCGTGCGGGCCGCGTTCAACGCGATTTCAATGCTGGATTGCCTGACGGTGACCACGCGCCCGCGCATGCGCGACAGGAAACGATGCAGGGGAAATACCGCGGGACTTAAGGAAAAGGTGCGTTCCGACAGCGTGCCGTCGCCCCGGTTCAAGCGGCGTAAAAGTGCCCACATGCCGCCGAGGCGGAATACGGATCTGGCCATGATGGACCTCCTTGTGCTGGCCCGGACCGCCTTCTGTGGGCGTCCGTTGCCTGGCGCGCGGCGCGCGCCTTGTCTCGTACTGCAAGGCCCCCCTGCTTATTCTTCTATGCACGCGCCGCCGGCGGCCAGGCCGGGCGGCGCGATGGGTCGATCAGAACCCCAGGCTGGCCAGCAGGTCGTCGACCTGGTCCTGGCTGGTCACCACATCGGTCTTGCCCTGCGGACTGATCTGCGGACCGTTCAACAGGCTGTTGGCCTCGTCGCGGCGTTCCTGCGGCACATTGTCCAGCAACACCTGCAACAGCTCGCGCTCAATCGCGCCGACCACGTCCATCATGCGCATGATGACCTGACCCGTCAGGTCCTGGAAATCCTGCGCCATGATGATTTCCATCAGCTTGGACTGGGTCTGCTGCGTCTGCTTGGGCACGTCCGCCAGGAAGGCGCGCGTGTCCTTGACCAGTTCACGCGCTTCGGGCATTTCCAGCGGCTGGTCGTACCATTGCTGCCAGCGGCTATCCAGCGCCTGCGCCGAACGCGACATGCCGTCCTGGATGGGGCCGGCCTGCTCGGTAGCGTTCAGCACGCGGTTGGCGGCCTGCTCGGTCATCTGCGCCACGTAGCGCAAGCGATCGCGCGCATCGGGGATGGCGTTGGCGGCGTCTTTGATGGCCTGATCCAGCCCAAGCTCGCGCATGCTGTCGCGCAACATACGCGTCAACGAGGCGATCCGATGAATCAGGTCAGGATTTTCCCCAGCGGGTTCTACATGTTCCGTTGTGCTCATTGCACACCTCAGCCCGCAATTTTCTCAAAGATCTTGGTGAGCTTTTCTTCCAGCGTTGCCGCGGTGAAAGGCTTGACCACGTAACCGTTGGCGCCGGCCTGGGCCGCCGCGACGATGTTTTCCTTTTTGGCTTCAGCCGTCACCATCAGCACCGGCAACGAAGCCAGCGATGCGTCGGCGCGGATCTGCTTGAGCATTTCCAGGCCGTCCAGGTTGGGCATGTTCCAGTCGGACACGACGAATTGGAAGCCGCCGTTACGCAGCTTTTCCAGACCGATCGCGCCGTCTTCGGCCTCGTCGACGTTCTCGAAACCCAGCTCTTTAAGCAGGTTGCGGATGATTCGTCGCATGGTGGGGAAGTCATCCACCACCAGAATCTTGATGCCCTTGTCTACCATCTTTCACTCCAGAAGAAATTTGCTTGAGATCGATCGGGGTGCAGTCGCGTCACACGCGGTGCCCACGGTCGCCCAGGCGAGTCAGAATGCGTTCGCTAATCGCCGACAGCGTCACCACTTCGTCGGCCGCGCCAATGGCGATGGCCTCGCGCGGCATGCCGAACACCACGCAGCTGGCTTCGTCTTGCGCGATGGTGTGCGCGCCCGCGCGGTGCATGGCCAGCATGCCCGCCGCGCCGTCCTTGCCCATGCCGGTCAGGATGACGCCGATGGCGTTCTTGCCCGCGGCCACGGCAGCGGAATTGAACAACACGTCCACCGACGGGCGGTGGCGGTTGACCGGTTCGCTGGCTTCCAGTTCGATCACATAGTTGGCGCCGCTACGGCCCAGGCGCATGTGCGTGTCGCCGCCCGGCGCCAGATACACGTGGCCCGGCAGCACGCGGTCGCCGTGGACGGCTTCGCGCACCGTGACGGCGCACAGCGCATCCAGCCGCTGCGCGAACGAACGCGTGAAGCCGGCGGGCATGTGCTGCGTAATAAGAATGGCGGGGCTGTCCGGCGGCAGGGGTTGCAGCACTTCGCGGATGGCCTCGGTGCCGCCCGTGGAGGCGCCCACAATCACCAGTTTTTCCGAGCTGGCCAGCGGCCGGCGCAACATCGGCGCGGGCGCGGCCGGCGCGGCGTGCGGCGTGGGCGCGCGCAGCTTGGCGCGCGAGGCGGCACGGATCTTGTCGGCGATGATCTCGGTGTATTCCAGCAGGCCGTCGCGAATGCCCAGCTTGGGCTTGGTCACGAAGTCGATGGCGCCCAGTTCCAGCGCGCGCAGCGTGATTTCACCGCCGCGCTCGGTCAGCGACGACACCATCACCACCGGCATCGGGCGCAGACGCATCAGCTTTTCCAGGAAATCCAGCCCGTCCATGCGGGGCATTTCCACGTCCAGCGTCAGCACGTCGGGGTTGTGGCGCTTGATGAGGTCGCGCGCCACCAACGGGTCCGGCGCGGTCGCAACCACTTCCATGTCCGGCTGGCTGTTGATGATTTCGGTCATCAGCCCGCGCACCAGCGCGGAGTCGTCTACACACAAAACGCTTATTTTTTTCATTGTTTGCTGCCTCGACCCGTTCAGGCCTTACTCGCACATTCGTAGACGGTCTGCCCGCGCAGACGAAAATCACGGCTGATGTAGGTGAAGTTCTCGGAGTGCCCCGCAAACAGCAGCCCGCCCGGCTTGAGCAGCGGCGCAAAGCGCTCCAGGATCTTCGCCTGTGTCGGCTTGTCGAAATAAATCATGACGTTGCGGCAGAAAATCACGTCGAACTTTTCGTTGATCGGCCAGCTGGGCGCCAACAGGTTCAACGTTTCGTACCGCACCATGTCGGCAATCTCGGGGCGCACGCGCACCTGGCCGGCGTTGGCGCCACGGCCCTTCAAAAAGAAGCGGCGCAGGCGCTCGTCTTCCATCTTGGCCACGCGTTCGGCCGGATACACGGCGGCGCGCGCGCGGTTCAGCACGTTGGTGTCGATGTCGGTGGCCAGCACCGTGGACGAGGCCGCGCGCGGGCCCAGGGCCTCGACCAGCGTCATCGCAATCGAATAAGGTTCTTCGCCCGTGGACGCCGCACAGCACCACACCGACACCGGGCCGCCGCGCTTTTGGGCGAAGTCGGCCAGGATGGGAAAGTGATGCGACTCGCGGAAAAACGCCGTCAGGTTGGTCGTCAACGCATTGACGAACTCTTCCCACTCGTGCGCGTCGGGCTCGTTTTCCAGCTGGTCCAGATAGCTGCCGAAGTCGTGGCGGCCCAGCGCGCGCAAGCGTCGGGCCAGGCGGCTGTAGACCATTTCACGCTTGTGCGTGCCCAGCGAGATGCCCGCGCGCGCGTGAATCATCTTGCGGACGCGGGAAAAGTCCGCGTCACGGAAATCGAATTGGCGGTCCACCGAGATGGACGGCGCCTGGGTTGCCGCAGTTGCCACGCGATTCCTCAGTGCCCAAGCGCAAACGCGTCAGGCGCTTGCAAACGAGAGTCTTCATCGGACGGGCGCGCCGAAGACAGGCGATGCGCCGGTACTTCGATGACTTCGCCCGCATTGATCTTGAACACCGCCACGGCTTCCGCCAGGCGTTGGGCCTGCTCTTGCAGCGAGCCCGCCGCAGCGGCCGCTTCTTCTACCAGCGCCGCGTTCTGCTGCGTCACTTCGTCCATCTGCGATACCGCGCGGTTGACCTGGTCGATGCCGCTGGATTGTTCTTCCGACGCGGCCGAGATCTCGCCCATGATGTCCGTCACGCGCTTTACCGACGCGACGATTTCCTGCATGGTCGCGCCCGCGCGTTCCACCTGCTGCGAACCGGCGCCAACCTTGCTGACCGAGTCTTCGATCAGGCCCTTGATTTCCTTGGCGGCCTGCGCGCTGCGCTGCGCCAACGAGCGCACCTCGCCCGCCACCACCGCAAAGCCCTTGCCCTGCTCGCCCGCACGCGCCGCTTCCACGGCGGCGTTCAGCGCCAGGATGTTGGTCTGGAAGGCGATGCCGTCGATCACGGAAACGATTTCGGAAATCTTGCGCGAGCTGGCCGAGATGTCGTGCATGGTGTTGACCACTTCCGACACCGCCGAACCGCCCCGCTCGGCAACGTCCGACGCGCTGGCGGCAAGCTGATTGGCCTGGCGCGCGTTGTCGGCGTTTTGCTTGACGGTGGACGCCAGCTGCTCCATGGACGCGGCGGTTTCTTCCAGGGACGCCGCCTGCTGTTCGGTACGGCTGGACAGGTCCGTGTTGCCGGCCGCGATTTCATGCGAGCCCACGTTGATTTCGTCCACGCCCCGACGCACGGTCGACACCGTGCGCGTCAGGCTTTCCTGCATGCGCTTCAAGGCGGCAAACAGCTGGCCGATTTCATTGGTGTTGCGCACGTCCACGCGCGCGGTCAGGTCGCCGCCCGCGATGCGGTCAAAGTGATGACCGGCCTCTTTCAGCGGCAGCAGCACGCGGCGGCGCAGGAACACGTAGGTGGCGAACACCAGCAGCGCGGCGATCACGCCACCCGCGCCCACGGCGATCAACACAAATTGGTAACGCACCTGCGCCACTTCGTGCGCATCCAGCATCTTGCTGGCGCGCCAGAAATCAAAGCCTTCGACGGCGCGGGCAAAGCGCCCTTCCAGCGCGTCCTGCACCGTCTGCACCTGCTTCTGGTAGGCCGGCATGTCGGCCTTTTCCAGCGCGGCGACCAGCGGGGTCAAGCCCTGCTGCACCAGCGCGGCGTACGACGCTTCAATCTCTTTGAGCGGTTCGGCCGCATCCGCCGGCTGCGGCAGGCTCTTGTAATACTCGTACTCGGCCTGGCCCTTGTTCATGGACGCCTTGGCGCGTTCCAGCAAACCGGTGGCTTCCGCCGACAAACCCTGCGTCAGCAAGGTGGCCTGGCCCACGCTGCCCACGATGTCGGCATAATTTGCGGTCGCGGCGCGCCCCAGGCCGTTCATCGTGTCCTTGTAGCTGGATACGACGCGGCCCACCGCGTCGTCCAGTTCCTGCGATTGCTTGATCTGGGCAAGGGTGCCATTGCTGATGCGCAGGGACAACACGCCCAGCGCCGCCCCGATCACCAACATGAAGGAGAAGAACGCCAGCACCCACAACAGGCTGCTGCGTATCGTCATGTTCGCGAAAAACTTGCGCATCTCAAGAACCACCCTTTGACTGCAATCGTTAAAGGAAAGCGCCACATCGGATTGAATATGGCGCCTCTACCCCGCGTTCCGGCCGGATTCCGATCAGGAAGCGACCTTCTCCACCAGCGCCATTTCATCGCTGGTCATCATCTTTTCGATGTCGACCAGGATCAGCATGCGTTCGTCCACCGTGCCCAGACCGGTCAGGTATTCGGTGGACAAGGTGGCGCCGAATTCCGGTGCAGGACGAATCTGGCCGGCGTTCAGCATCAGCACGTCGGACACGCCGTCAACCACGATGCCGACGACGCGGCGATCCAGGTTGAGGATGATGACGACGGTCTGCTCGTTGTAGTCGACGCGACCCAGGTTGAACTTGATGCGCAGGTCCACGATCGGGACGATGATGCCGCGCAGGTTCGTCACGCCCTTGATGAACGTGGGAACGTTGGCGATACGGGTCACCGTGTCGGCGTCGTAGCCGCGGATTTCCTGCACCTTCAGGATGTCGATGCCGTACTCTTCGTCGCCCAGCGTGAAGACGAGGAATTCGCTGCCGACATCTTCGTTGCGCGCGGATTGCGCTTGCGGTTTGGCTGCCATGATTTTTTATTGCTCCATCAATTCAGAATGGCTTCGGGCTGCGACCAACGCTCACGGTTGGCGCGCGCAAGCGCAAATACGTCGACAATCAAGGCCACGCTGCCATCACCCAGGATGGTGGCGGCCGAGATGCCAGGCACCTTGCGGTAGTTGGATTCCAGGTTCTTGACCACCACCTGGTGCTGGCCGATCAGGTGATCCACCAGCAGCGCAAAACGGCGGTCTTCGGCTTGCATGATGACCGCGATGGCCTGCGTGGGATCGGTCTGCGCCTGGGCAACCGAGAACACGCGGTGCATCTCGACCAGCGGCAGGTATTCGCCGCGCACATGCATCACGCGTTCGTTGCCCGCCACCGAGTAGATCTGGTCGTTGGTCGGTTGCAGCGATTCGGTAACGTGGTTCAGCGGCAGGATGAAGGTTTCTTCGCCCACTCGAACCGACATGCCGTCCAGAATGGCCAGCGTCAGCGGCAGCACGATGCGCGTGGTGGTGCCGTTGCCCGGCTCGCACGACAGCTGCACGTGACCGCCCATGTCCTGGATGTTGCGGCGCACGACGTCCATGCCCACGCCGCGGCCCGAGATGTCCGTGACCTTTTCGGCCGTGGAGAAACCCGGCGCGAAGATCAACTGCCAGATTTCATCGTCAGGCGAATTTTCGTTGACGGCCAAACCTTGCGCCATCGCCTTCTTCAGGATCTTTTCGCGGCTCAGGCCACCGCCGTCATCGCTGACTTCGATGACGATGTTGCCGCCGTTGTGTTGCGCGGACAGCACCAGCTGGCCAACCGGGTCCTTGCCGGCGGCGATACGCTTTTCGGGCGTTTCGATGCCGTGGTCCAGGCTGTTGCGCACCAAGTGCGTCAGCGGGTCGATGATGCGTTCGATCAGGCTCTTGTCCAGCTCGGTCGCGCGGCCGTAGGTCTGCAATTCGATCTGCTTGCCCATCTTGCCGGCGATATCGCGCACCAGACGCGGGAAGCGGCTGAACACGTAGTCCATCGGCATCATGCGGATCGACATCACCGCTTCCTGCAAGTCGCGGGCGTTGCGTTCCAGCTGTTCCATGCCGTTGAGCAAGCGGTCGTGCAGCACCGGGTCCAGCGTGGACGCGGTCTGCGCCAGCATGGCTTGCGTGATGACCAGCTCGCCCACCAGGTTGATGACCTGGTCGACTTTTTCAACGCCCACCCGAATCGACGTGGATTCCTTGTCGGCATGCGCGGGCGCAGCCGGACGCGAGGCGCGGGCGGCGGCTTGCGTGATGGCTTCGGCCGCGGCGGCGGTGTCGGCGACCGACGGCACGGGCTCGGCGGCGACGGGGGCCGGGGCGGCTGCCGGTGCCGGGGCCGCTGCCACGGGTTCGGCCACGGGCGTGGCGGCCTGGGCGGCGGGCGCGGCTTCGCGGGTGATGGACAACTGGTCGCCGTCAACGATGAAGCAGCACACCGCTTCGATATCGTCCGGCGTGCACGTGCTGTCCATCCACACGGTCAAGGCGCCGTTGGCACGTTCGCTGGCGCGCACGTTGCCCAGGTTGCCCATTTCTTCGAGCAGCGACGCGGCGTCCTTGTCGGACACCTTGGTGATCCTGACCTTGAGCGGCAAGTCGCCGGCGTCAGCCGCCGGCGTCTGTACGGGTTCGGGCGCGGGGGCCGGCGCAGCGGCGACAGGCGCGGGCGCAGGGGCCACGACGGGCGCGGGGGCCGCCGGCGCGGCCACGGCCGCGGCGGGGTCCTTATGCTCCAGCGCCAGCTGCCTCAATACGGCGCAGATACGCTCAAACACGGCTTCATCGGGCTCTTCGGAGGCCCGATAGGCATCCAGTTGGCTTTTGAGCACGTCTTTCGTTTCCAAGAAGATATCAATCATGTCCGTGCGCAGCGCCATTTCGCCGCGACGGATTGCGTCAAGAAGGTTTTCAAGCAGGTGGGTGGTGCCCGCCAGCTGCGTAAAACAGCCGAATGTCGCCGCGCCGCCCTTGATCGAATGCGCCGCGCGGAAGATGGCATTGAGCTGTTCAATGTCGGGAGACCCTACGTCGAGCTCCAGCAGCAGCTGCTCCATCTGCGCGAGCAGCTCATCCGCCTCGTCGAAAAAGGTCTCGTAAAACTGACTGAGGTCCAAACCAGAACTCATGACCCGTACGCCTTCATAAATGAACCTGCTTTACGCGCCGGCCTGCTCATCGAGCAGCTCGGTCGCCAATTCCACCAGCACATCGGGGTCGACCGGCTTGGACAGCCAGCCACAAACGCCCAGATCCCGAGCGGCCATCTTGCTACCCACATCGTCTTCGGTGGTCAGCACCAGCACCGGCACATCCAGGTACTGGTCCAGCTCACGCAGGCCTTGAATCAATTCAAGCCCGCCCTTGACGGGCATATTCCAGTCGCTGACCACGAGGTCCACCGGATGGCTCTTGGCCACCTCCAGCGCTTCCTGACCGTTGCCGGCCGTCAACACTTTCCACCCCGCGCCCGTCAACGTCGCCTGGACGATCATCCGCATCGTCGCCGAGTCGTCCGCCACCAGAATCGTTGCCGCCATTGCTATCGAACCCCCTGAACCGGCGGCGCGTTCGCCGCTTCGCCTTGATTGGTTGCCGTCGCGGCCTGGGCGGCGGCTTGCACCGCCTCCACGGCCGTCCCCACCTCGCGAGCATCTTTGGCGCTTACGTCCGCGGCTGCGGCGTTCTCGTTTTCGATGCGCTTCTGGGTGTTCATATTGAGCACCACGAGGCTGATACGTCTATTAACGGCTGCATACGGATCATCTTTAACCAGACTCATGCTGGAAGACAGACCCTGGATGCGCATGACCTTGCTTTCGTTCATGCCGCCGGCCACCAATTCCTGACGCGAGGCATTGGCGCGGTCCGCCGACAATTCCCAGTTGCTATAGGCGCGCTCACCGCGCGCGTACTGCGAGGCGTCGGTGTGGCCCGAGATACTGACGCGGTTGGGCAGCTCGTTCAGCACCGGCCCCAGTTCGCGCAGGATGTCGCGCATGTACGGCTGCACTTCGGCGCGGCCGGTGGCGAACATCGGGCGGTTCTGGTTGTCGATGATCTGGATGCGCAGGCCCTCGGTCGTCAAGTCGATCAGCAGCTGCGGCCTGAAGCTTTTCAGGACGGGGCTGGTCTCGATGACGTTTTCAAGGCGGCGCTTCAGGTTTTCCAGGCGGTGCTGTTCGCGCCGTTCGGCGTCG
The DNA here is from genome assembly GCF_059760425.1 of Achromobacter sp. RT286_PF. Classification (NCBI taxonomy): domain Bacteria; kingdom Pseudomonadati; phylum Pseudomonadota; class Betaproteobacteria; order Burkholderiales; family Alcaligenaceae; genus Achromobacter; species Achromobacter sp. RT286_PF. The sequence continues at coordinate 102,987 of NZ_JCBAMR010000017.1, read as the reverse complement.
CCCATGGGCTGGGATTCGACCCGATTGCCCTGCCCTTTGCGCACATCGCCCTCGCTGCGCAAGGGGTCGCGGCCGCCGCCGGGCACGGCGCTGGTCTCGGCCGAGCTGCTGGGCCCGCCCGTGATCGCCACGCGCAGCGGCATGCGGAAGTATTCCGCGATGCCCTTGAGCTCTTCGCGCGGCACGATGCTGATCAGCCACATCACCAGGAAGAACGCCATCATCGCCGTGATGAAGTCGGCGTAGGCGATTTTCCAGCTGCCGCCATGGTGCCCGCCGCCCTTGACCTTCTTGCGGCGGATCACCACACGGTGGTTGTTTACGGTGCTCATCGCCCGCTCCGTCAGGCCTTGCCGGTCGACTTGGTTTGCCGGACGTGCTCTTCCAGCTCACCAAAGGTCGGACGCACGGACGAGAACAGCACCTTGCGGCCAAATTCCACCGCCAGCTGCGGCGGGTAGCCGTTCATGCTGGCCAGCAGCGTGGTCTTGATGCATTCCAGCACTTTCATGGCCTCGTCATTGCGGCGCTCGACCCGCGAAGCCAGCGGCCCCACGAAACCGTACGCCAGCAAGATGCCCAGGAACGTGCCGACCATGGCCTTGGAGATCAGGTCGCCCAGAATGGCGGGCGGCTGGTCCACGGCGGCCAGCGCCTTGATCACGCCCAGCACCGCGGCCACGATACCGAAGGCCGGCAGGCCGTCAGCCATCTGTTGCAGCGCGTGCGCGGGCACTTCGCGTTCATGGCGATAGGTCTCGATTTCCTCGTCCATGAGCGTCTCGATTTCAAACGAGCTCATGTTGCCGCTGATCATGATGCGCAGGTAGTCCGTAATGAACTCCATGAGCTTCGCGTCTTTGGCAATGCGCGGATATTCGCTGAAGATCGGGCTGGAAGCCGGGTCCTCAATATGCGATTCGATGGCCATCAGGCCTTCACGGCGCGCTTTATTCAACAACACGTACAGCAGAGCCATCAGCTCCATGTACACGTCCTTGCTGTAGCGCGAGCTTTTAAGCGCGTCGGGCAGCGCCTTCTTGACCAGCATCAGCGATTTTTTGCTGTTGCCGGCAAGAAAAGCCCCAAAGGCCGCACCAAAGATCAGTGTCAGCTCGAAGGGCTGGTAAAGCGCGCCCAAATGGCCGCCCAGCGCTATAAAGCTGCCGACGACCGACACGATCACCACGAGAAAACCGATAACAATCAACACATCAGGCCCCTGCCAACGAAGTCTAAAACTGGCGTCAATGATCCCCTGTTCCCCCCGACCCAAAAAGGCGGGTTACGGGGAGTTTTCCAGGGCTTTTGATGTATTTGGACGCGCGCCTGGCGCGTCCGGGTCACGGACGGGCAGCGCCGAGCGCGGGCACCGGACGGGTGCCGGCACGGGCTTTGGCCGCCGCGCGCGTCTTGCCGGCGCGAGGAGGCGGGCGGCAGATCGCGCACACGAAATCCGAGTGCGGATCGTGGGCATGGGCGATGAAATGGCCGCCACATTGGCGGCAGGCGGACAGCTGGAGCATGCCGCTGTCAAAGAAACGCACAAGCATCCAGGCACGGGTGAAGCTCAACACCGGTTCCGAGCTTTCGGCCGTATCCAGGCCGGCGTTTTCCAGATAAAGGCGGTAGGCGTCGATGATGGCGCGAATGCCTTTGCTGCTGGTGCGCGCGTTCAAGAACGAATAAACGTTGTAGAACAGCGACGAGTGAATATTCGGCAGCCAGGTCATGAACCAGTCCACCGAGAACGGCAGCATGCCCTTGGGTGGCGAGCAGCCGCGGATTTCGCGGTACAAGCGTGCCAGGCGGTCGTGGCTGAGGCTGGTTTCAGCCTCTAGAACCTGAAGCCGCGCTCCCAGGGTAATCATGGAGCTGGCAAGCAGGATGTCGTCCGCTTCCTGAGATACGCTTTTGGAGGCCATTACACGAGTCCGAGTGGGTGTTGGAGCGGCCGTCAGGCCAGTTCTTCTACAGGTTGCTTGGCCAGCAAGATTGTTGCGTGAGCTTGTTGCAGCGCGCCGCCCAGAACATCATGGGTCAGGGCCGACAACAGGCTGTAGTCATCAAAGCGGAAACGGCACAGCAGCGAGCTCGAGCTGGCCAGCTTGACCAGTTGCGCCGGCGACAGGCGCATCAGGATGTCAGCGACTTCGTTGCTGAATCCCAAACGAAACATGGATGCTGCAAAGTCATCACGCAACATACGTTGCGCAAGTAACAGGTATGACAGATTCACTTCGCGAATGTCTGCCAGCAAAGAATTTTCGACTTGTTGCACGCCCTACTCCCTATCCCAATCCCACCCACGGGGGCTCGATAACCAAAAGCACCGGTGTCTTAGTGACACCTGATTGCTGCTGCATCCTGTTTTAATGCGAAATGTATCATTTGTTCGCAATTTAAGTAAAATTTACCACAGGTGATGTCATTTTCTATGACTTATATGACAAATCTTTGTTGATATTGCGCAACCTGTGAGTTTCGATACACATTGACATAGAAACTCGTGACGAATTTACGTCAATTTGGCAAATAAGCATTCAAAACGTTGCGTACTTCCAGGAATGAAATGTTGTGCAGTGCCGACAATGTCACCTTGCCGATCACTAAATCCTGGTCGCTTTAGCGCAGCCGCGCGTTTGTCGACAATGTCGCAAATTGACAACGTCTGACGATGCGTCACGATGGACACCGCCTGACATTCCCGCAATGCCCCACGCAGATGACAGCTTGGTCGAATATGCCCCGCTAGTGCGGAAGCTGGCCCTGCAATTGCTCGCACGGCTACCCGCTAGTGTGGAGCTCGACGACCTGATACAGGCCGGCATGATCGGCCTGCTTGACGCCGTAAGGCGCTATCAGGAAACGGCAGACGCCCAATTCGAGACCTACGCCACGACCCGTATTCGTGGCGCGATGCTGGACGAGCTTCGCGGCCAGGACTGGCTGCCCCGCAGCGTCCGCACCAAGGCGCGCAAGATCGAGCAGGCTATCCAGCAGCTCGAGCAGCGCCTGATGCGCGCGCCTTCCGAAGCCGAGATCGCCGCCCAGCTTGAAATGCCGATCGGCGAATACCAATCGCTGCTGCACGACGCCCAAGGCGTGCAGATCGTGCATTACGAAGACTTCACCACCGAACCCGATTCCGCCTCCGGCCAATCCGACTGGACCGCCACGCTGAACCACGGCTCGGCCGGCGGGAATCCGCTGGATGCGTTACTGGCTGGTGATTTCCGCCAGGCGCTGGTGCAGGCGATTGATGCCTTGCCTGATCGGGAGAAGTTGTTGCTGTCGCTGTGCTACGAGCAGGGCCTGAATCTGAAAGAGATCGGCGCCATCATGAATGTGACCGAGGCACGGGTGTGCCAGTTACGGTCGCAGGCCACGGCGCGGATCCGGGCGAAGCTGAAAGAAATGGCTTGGCAGGACCTGCCGCTGGAAGGGCAGATCGCGCAGATTATTTGATGGGGCGATTTCGCGACAGGAAATTCCCCCGCAAATCCATCGCTGTTCGGCCCATATAGCCGAACGCCACGCTGATAGCCTTTCGCACAGCATCCCAATCCGCAAGCAGTCGCGTTCAAACCGCGCGCCGCCCCTTCCCCTGGAATTCCGCAATGACCGCAGCCGATTATTTGACTCAGGCCATCTCCGACGCCTACGACGAAACCCCCTATATATCGAACGCATTCGCGTACACGTCGCCGGGCAACCTGCGCGCAGTGGCAAGCCTTTATGGCTTGGCCGCGCCCGCGCTTGATACCGCACGGGTACTGGAACTAGGCTGCGCGGCGGGTGGGAACCTGCTTCCCTTCGCTTTGGCCCACCCCAACGCTCGCGTCGTCGGCATAGACTTGGCGCCGCAACAAATCGAAGCCGGCCAGCAGGTTGCCGAAAAGATCGGCGCCCGCAATCTGGACCTGCGCGCAATGAGCGTGACCGATGTCACCGCTGAATTGGGGGTGTTCGACTACATCATCTGCCACGGCGTGTTCAGCTGGGTGCCGCCCGAAGTCCGCGACGCAATCCTGCGCATCTGCCGCGAAAACCTCGCGCCCGAGGGTGTTGCCTACGTCAGTTACAACACCTACCCCGGATGGAAAGCCGCGGACGTGGTCCGCGATGCCATGATCCTGAACAGCTTTGGCGCGCAAACCGCACAAGAGAAGCTGGCCAGCGCCAAAGAGATGTTGGACCTGTTGGAAAACGGCTTGTGGCACAACAATCCGCTGCAGTCGGCCCTGCAGGCCGCGGCGCATAAACTGCGCGGACAGTCCGACCACTACCTGCTGCACGAATACCTGGAAGCGATCAACACGCCTTGCTACTTCCTGGAATTCGCCGCTGCCGCCCAGCAGGCCGGGATGGCGTATCTGACGGACTCCGAACCGCATCTGACCTTCGCTTCCACCTACGGCAGCAAGGTCGCGCTGGGCCTGAACGGCTTGTCGGCCAAGGGCAACCGCGAAATGCGCGAACAGTATCTGGATTTCGCGGTGGGCCGCTCTTTCCGCAAAAGCCTGCTGGTGCATGGCGAGCGCGCGGAAAAAATGCTTGAGCAGCCCGAGGGCACGGCGTTCAAAGCCATGCACTTCGCCACGCGGCTTGACGCCGCCGCCCCCTCGCCTGGCGCCTCGGCGGAACATCGCCACTACCTGACCCCCAACGGCGCGACCCTCAGCAGCAAAGACCCGGCCATGCTCGGCCTGATCGACGCGCTGAACAAGGCATGGCCGCGCTCTCTGCCGTTTGACGCGCTGCTGGACATTGCGCAATCCCACCATTCGGGCGTGCAAGGGGACGACCTGGCCAACGTGGTCTACATGAACCTGATCACACTGGTGCAATCCAGCGGGGTTCATTTCCGTATGGAGCCATCGCCCTACCTGGCGCCCGACGCCAAGCCCGCTTTGATCCCGGGTGCCCGCGAACTACTAGATGAAGTAACAAGCACGGCATGCCAAGTGGGTATGTACAACCTGTGGCACCAACCCGTAACGCCGCCCGCTGACGCATTGGGCCGATTCATCGCCCTGCATATGGACGGCTCGCGCAGCGTGGCGGAGCTTCGCACCCTGACGCGCGACACCCTGACATCCGGACGTAGGCCCCACCCCAACGGCCAGTCGTATAAGGGTGCGCGGAATCTGGAACCCGTGGCGCAGGAATTCCTGAATGCCTTGCTGGCTGAATTGCGACGCACCGGCCTGCTGGTGAATTGAAGCTTACAACTTCCACGGCCAGCGCCTTGCCGGCAAGCGCCGGGCCCGCGCCGCGGAACCGCCTAATAAAGCCAACATATTTACGATTGCCGAAAAAAAAGCCTAAAGATTGATTTGCGACTGCCGTAATCCTGACAACGGAGAAATTCGAAGACGCAAGAAAGCGAATTCTCCCGTTAACACGATGGGCGGCCCCGCTGCCCGGTTTGAAGAAGCCTTTCTCTCTTGGGAGCCTAAACATGGCTGCAGTCATTAACACCAACTACTTGTCGCTCGTTGCTCAGAACAACCTGAACAAGTCGCAATCTTCCCTCGGTACCGCCATCGAACGCCTGTCGTCGGGCCTGCGCATCAACAGCGCCAAGGACGACGCCGCCGGTATGGCCATTGCCAACCGCTTCACCGCGAACGTCAAGGGCCTGACCCAAGCCGCTCGTAACGCCAACGACGGTATCTCGCTGGCTCAGACGACGGAAGGCGCCGCCTCCGAAGTCAACACCCACCTGCAACGTGTTCGCGAATTGTCGGTGCAAGCCGCCAACGGCAGCTACTCGCAAGAACAGCTGAACTCGATGCAAGACGAAATCAACCAACGTCTGTCGGACATCGACCGCATCTCGCAACAAACCGACTTCAACGGCGTGAAGGTTCTGTCGGATTCGGCCAAGCCCCTGACGCTGCAAGTTGGCGCCAACGACGGCGAAACGATCACCCTGAACCTGTCGGAAATCAGCGTCAAGACGCTGGGTCTGGACGGCTTCAACGTGAACGGCTCGGGCGTGACCCAAAACCGTTCGGCCACCGTGTCGGATCTGCAAGCTGCCAACGGCACCGCCGCAGGCAACGACTGGACCGTTCAAACGAACCACGCTTCGGCCACCGCTGAAGACACGTTCGGCAAGCTGCAAAACGGCAACAAGGTCACCGTGGGCACGGGCACCGCCGCTACGACCTACACGTACGACTCCACCGCCAAGAACTTCACGTTCACCGACAAGTCGGCCTCCGATGCTGGCTCCATCACCGCGCTGGCAAACACGCTGCGCCCGGCCACCGGCACCACCACCGCCAGCTACACCCACAGCAACGGCTCCGCTTCGACCTCGTTCGAAGTCGACGCGACGGGCAAGGTCACCATCGGCGGCCAGGCAGCCTATCTGGACACCGCCGGCAACCTGACGACCAACAGCGCCAGCGCCACCGCTGCCACGCTGGACGGCGTGTTGCAAGCTGCAGCCACCACGAACGCAGCCGGCACCTCGTCTGTTTCGATCGGCGGCAAGACGTACTCGAACGTCGGCGGTGCTGGTAATGCCGCCAAGCTGCAATTCACCAACACCATCGCTTCGGATGCCCTGCTGGCCAACGTCAAGGGTGCCGCCGACTCGTCGATTCAACTGGGTTCTGGCATCACCAGCGCCACCGTGGCACTGACCAATGGTGTCTCGGCCACGACCTTCGTCGACGACACGGGCGAGTTCACGACCACCAAGAACTACACCACGGTGTACACGGTTGATCCCAACACGGGCAAGGCCACCGTCAAGAGCGGCACGGGCACGGGCGACTACGAAGCCAAGGTTGGTGCAACGGCTTACGTCAACTCTGACGGCAAGCTGACCACCGCAACCACCAGCGAAGGCACGAAGACCACCGATCCGCTGAAGACGCTGGACGCTGCCTTCACCAAGCTGGACAAGCTGACCGGCGAACTGGGTGCTGTGCAGAACCGTCTGGAATCGACGATCTCGAACCTGAACAACGTGGTCAACAACCTGTCCAACGCTCGTTCGCGTATTCAAGACGCGGACTACGCCACGGAAGTGTCGAACATGTCCAAGGCTCAGATCCTGCAACAAGCCGGTACCTCGGTTCTGGCGCAAGCCAACCAAGTGCCGCAAACGGTTCTGTCGCTGCTGCGTTAATTCAAGAACCGCCTCACGGGCAATGGAGAGAGATCACCCTCTCCTTATTGCCCGGCCGCATCGGTCCTTCGCGCCGATGCAAGGAAACCAAAGCCCGCCTTATGGCGGGCTTTTTTTCGCGTCTGCGCGGCGCTTCAGCTTCTCTGAAACTGACGGGATATTCGCACGCTGATTGATCGAATAGGGCGCGCCACTCATTCGTAGAATTGCTGCAACAAACTCAGTTGGTTCGTTCCACCGCCAAGCCACATGTTCCATCCGGCCTACATCCACCGCCAAACCGCCGCAGAGCCCGGCCCTGTCGCTCCCAGCCATTCTCCCGCAAGACTGCGGGCGACGGCGCATCTCTATGGCATCGACGCCGTTCCCTTGGAGCAAGCGCGGATACTGACGATTGGCTGTGGCGACGGTTCCGGCCTGCTGCCATTTGCGCTGGCCTACCCCAAGGCGCAGGCGATCGGTATCGACACCTCGGAGGCCCTGATCGCGCAAGGCACGGAAGCTGCCCGCCGGCTGGTAGCCACCAATGTGCAACTTTATGTCGGTGACGTATCCGACGTCGGTAGCCAGCTCGGAAAGTTTGACTACATCATCGCCACCGGCCGATACAGTTTCCTGCCCGAGGAGGCAGGCCAGGATCTGATGAAGGCATGCGGCCAACTGTTGTCGCCAAACGGCATCCTTTACTTGGACTGCCATGTGTATCCCGGTGCAAAATCGCTTGAGGTGGTGCGCGACGCCATCATGCTGCACGGTCATGCCGCAACGAACAATGACGAGCTGAGGCAATCCGCCATCGCCGCCCTGACGCTGTTCAAAGACGGCATGGCGGCAGGCAATCCGTTCAACGCATCGCTTTCCGCAGCAGCCGCGCAATTCGATCAAAGCTACCGCGCCGATGAGCAGCCGGCTCACACGGACCCTTTGGTGTGCAACCCGAGTTACTTCGTCGAAATCGCGGGCCGAGCCGCGCAGGCCGGGCTCGCCTACCTGGGCGACGCGCAACCTCTAAGCGAAATCCCCCTGTCATTCGGACAGGGGGTGTCTCTGAACCATAGTCTGCTGGCCCTAGGCCAACCCGCGACTGTCCGCCAACAATACCTCGATTTCGCCACCGGCCGCGGTTTCCGCCAGTGCCTTTGGATACCCCAGCAGCTCGCAGACGAGGCGCTTGGCAAGCTCGATATGAATCGCCTGCGCGACTTGCGATTCGCGTCCGGTCCGATCCGGCTTGCCGGCAATGGCCAGGAACAGGGCGCAGCCTATGTGAACCATCTGGGCCGATCCCTGATCACGCACGATCCCGACATGGTGACCGTGGTCGATACGTTGGGGCATGCCTGGCCTGGCACACTGCCCTACTCGACGCTGCTCGCAGTCCTGTTGCACCGCAATCAGATCGATGACACGGCCGCACGAAAGATCCTGGACCGCCTGCTGCATACGCTGATGGAACACGACCTGATCCATTACTGCCTGGATCATGGGCCTTACGACCTCGAGGCAGAAACGCCGCTGCGTCTATTGGGGTTCCTAACCGATTCCCCGGCATCCGGCGAGGCCGCGTTGCCACGTTTCAACCTGTGGCACGAAACGGTCAATTTCATGCCGTCGCGCGCCCAACTGGTGATCCTTGAGAATCTGGCGACGGGACGACTGCCCTCTGCGACCACCGGGGATGGCGATTCGTTCGAGCCTGCAGACGTGGGCGAAACCCTGACCATGCTTAAACGCTATGCGCTCGCGCATGGCGGTGCCAAGGCTTGGGCCGATATGCTTCGCAGTACGCTCAAGGCGTCGGCCGACGGCTACATGCCGCTGACAGGCCTGTACGCGAGCGCCATGGCCAGCATATGTCTGCATGCGCGTGTCCTGTCTGGAAACGGGCATCAGCCCAATCCGCCTCCAATCATTGCGGCTCAGGCCAAGCGAATGCACGAACTGCTGATGAAAAAGGCGCATGTGGACACCGAGCAGGCAGCCCGCCGCATTATCAAGCTCGCTCCAAATTTCTGGGATGCCTGGGAAGCCCTTGCGTTCTCGCTCTTTGGCACGTTCCGAAACCTGGAAGCATTGCAGGCTGCGCTGACCATGCTGGATTTGGCGCCCGCCGATGCGCAGAGCCACATCATGCTGGCCGCAGTGCTTACCCAGCTGGGGCGCACCTCTGAAGCGATCGTAATCAGCCGCCGAGCTGTCGAGTTGGCAAATCGCAGCGCCGAATCCCATTCGGCTCTTGCTGACGCCCTGGCAGCTGAAAGGCGATACAAGGAGGCCGAGGCATCCAACCTCGCTGCGCTCGCTCTGGATCCCACGCATCGCAAGGCGCTCATCAATCTGAGCAAGATCTACATAGATTCAGGCGAGGTCACGCGCGCCGAAGAGATGACCCGGAGAACGCTGTCGCATTATCCGTCGGCGACTGTTGCGCGCAACAATCTGTTGTTCGCGCTGAACTATTCCGATGAGCGCACGGCGGAAGAGGTGTTCCAGGCCTATGCCGACTACGATGCCGAACAATGCGTGCACTTGCGCTCGACATGGAAGCCGCATAACAACGGCCGCAACCCTGACCGAAAACTGAAGATCGGCTACGTTTCGCCGGACTTCCGTCACCATTCAGGCAATTGTTTTATCGAACCCTTGTTCGCGCACCATGACCGCGACCGCTTCGAGTTGACCGCGTACGCGGAGCTGGTGTCCGAAGACGCCACGACACCCCGCCTCAAAGCCTATTTCGACCGCTGGGTGCCCACCGCCACATTGACCGATGCACAACTGGCCGAACGCATCCGCTCGGACGGCATCGACATCCTGATCGATGTGGCCGGACACACCGCCGGAAATCGCTTGGGTGCGTTTGCTCGCAAACCGGCGCCCGTGTCGGTGACCTGGCTGGGATTCGGCTATACGACCGGACTGTCGGCGATTGATTACATCATGACCGACGAGGCCATGCTGCCGAAAGGCTACGAACGGTTGTTTTCGGAAGAACCCTGGCGCCTGGAGCAATGCAACTTCATCTACCGGCCCGGTAACACCACCGGTGATCCGGGACCACTCCCGGCGTTGAGCAATGGCTATGTGACGCTTGGCACGTTGACCCGCGCAATCCGAATGAACGACCGCACCGTCAAGGTCTGGTCCGAAATTTTGCGCCGTTTACCCAAGGCGCACCTTGTGGTCAACAGCGCGAGCTACCGCGACGGCCCCATGTGCGAGCAGCTGATCCGCCGCTTCGAAGCCCATGGAATAGAGCGCAACCGCCTTGAAATCGGTTGTACCAGCCCGCCCTGGGATGTGCTGCGTGGCATGGACATCGGCCTTGACTGCTTTCCGCACAACTCGGGAGTCACGCTGGTCGAAACGCTGTATATGGGCATACCTTACGTCACGCTGGCCGACCGCCCGAGCGTCGGCCGCATTGGCGCCTCCGTGCTGAATGGAGTGGGCCATCCGGAATGGATCGCGGACGATGAGCAAGCCTATATCCAGAAGGTCGTCGATCTCGCCAGCGATCTGCCGGCGCTGCAGGTCCTGCGCAACGAGCTGCGTGACGACATGCGGGCCAGCGCCTTGATGGACGAATCCGGGTTTGCCCGAAAGTTTGAAGCTGCCCTGCGCAGCATGTTCGCTAAATGGTGTGAGAAGAAAGCATGAAGGCAATCATTCTGGCCGGCGGCCTTGGCACAAGGATTTCTGAAGAAACCCACACGCGCCCCAAGCCGATGATCGAGATCGGCGGGCGGCCCATCCTGTGGCACATCATGAAGACCTATTCCGCCCACGGCGTGAACGACTTCGTGATCTGCTGCGGCTACAAGGGCTACATGATCAAAGAGTATTTCGCGAACTACTTCCTGCACATGTCGGATGTCACCTTCGACATGGCCGACAACCGCATGGAAGTTCACCAGCGAAAGGCGGAGCCTTGGCGCGTGACGCTCGTGGACACCGGCGAAACCACGATGACCGGGGGCCGGCTGAAGAGAGTGACTGATTACGTGAAGGACGAAGAAGCCTTCTGCTTCACATACGGCGATGGAGTTGCCGACATAGACATCAGCGCGCTACTCGCGTTCCACCGCGACCATGGAAGGCAAGCAACCGTGACCGCGGTACAACCTCCAGGCCGATACGGTGCACTGCGACGCGAAGGCAACCGCGTAACCGGCTTCACGGAAAAGCCTCGCGGCGACGGCGGGCTGATCAATGGCGGCTTCTTCGTTCTATCGCCTAGCGTGTTGTCGTTGATCGAGGGCGATGACACGAGTTGGGAAGCTGCGCCCCTGGAATCATTGAGCCGCAGCGGCCAACTGCATGCCTACGAACACTTGGGCTTCTGGCAGCCCATGGACACGCTCCGTGAAAAAAACCTGCTTGAGTCGCTTTGGAACTCTGGCGAGGCGCCTTGGAAGGTTTGGTGAGGGGGTCATTTGGCAGCCAATAACCAAAGTCCCTTAAGACAATCGCGGGAAGGGACGGCAGTGCGCCGTCCCGATTCAGCAGCGTTCACTTGATGATCAGGCCCTGCCCCGTCGGCAGTTCCAATACCCGATAACCCCGTTTCGCGAACCAGGGATCTTCGGCGTCCTTTTGCGCACGGTAGGCGAGCCAGCCATAGTCGTCCAGAAGGAGCACGGCACCGGGCACCATTCGATCAAACAGTACATCAAGCGCTCCGACTTCCGCGTCAGCATTGTTCAAGTCGAGATGCATGAATGCGATCTTTTTAGGTGCGACATCCTCGAGGACATCGGGAACCTTGCCTTGCGTAACGGTTACGTTGGGTAGGTCGGAAAACCTTTCTTTCACCCAGCCATACAACTGCTTGCTGTGCTCCGGCATGGCATGGTGGGGCAAGTTGGGGTCGTGATCGAAAAGGTCGTAAAGGTAATAGTGGCGATCTTGAAGCGACCCAAAGTCGATCGCATCGCAGACGATTCGTGCCGTCGTGCCTTTATAGCAGGCGCACTCGACGAAATCTCCCTCCAGGCGCAATCCGTTTCGCACCCCCCAGAGAACGACTGAAATTCGCCACAACACGGCCTGCTCCACTTCCGTAGCTGCATGCTTTTTGAAGGCATCCATCAGCTTCTGGTCTTCCAAAAACCCCAGATTCCGGTGATAGGTGAAGAGATTGTCGCCGGCGTAGGTGCCCGCGAGAACGTTCACTCCATCCATGGCAGATTGGATTCCCTGAAAGAACTTTGATGGATCTTTCAGCCCAAAAAACACCGCTTTCAAATGGTTGTTGCTCATGTTCGACTTCTTAGTGAATGGGGGCGTCTAAGTACGGAGTACGGGCAGAGTGCTCGCGGAATATCAACGGACATGTTACCGGACCAGCATCCTCAGCTTGCCGGAAAACTGGGGGTTGATTTCTATACTGATCCATCTATTGGCGAACGCTTACCTGCTTAGAATGTCCACACTACAAAGAGTCCATTCCCTCACTTTTCATCAATCAAGAATGCCGCCTCCTTCTTATTTGCGGCAGAACCACTCATGACCGGGTCCATTACGCCTCCCCCCCCCTTCTGGCGCGGCAAACGGGTTCTGCTGACTGGCCACACCGGCTTCAAGGGCGGCTGGCTGGCGATCTGGCTGCATCGCCTGGGTGCTCAGGTCACCGGCATCGCATTGCCGCCCTACACCGAGCCCAGCCTGTACCGGGCCGCCCGCGTCGGCGACCTAGTCGACAGTCGTTATTGCGACATCCGCGACGCTGCGGCGCTGCGCGAACAGGTGGTCGCCGTCCGGCCGGACATCGTGCTACACCTGGCCGCGCAGGCCCTGGTCCGCCCGAGCTACGCGCAGCCGGTAGAGACGTTCGCGACCAACATCATGGGCACGGCCCATCTGCTGGACGCCCTGCGCGCCGCGCCGTCGGCCCGGGCCGCCGTCATGGTCACGACCGACAAGGTCTACCGCAACAATGAATGGCCCTATCCCTACCGCGAGAACGACACGCTGGGCGGGCATGATCCCTACAGCGCCAGCAAGGCGGCCAGCGAACTGGTCATCGCCTCGTACCGCGACGCCTTTCTGCAGGGCCAGGGACTGGCAATCGCCAGCGCGCGCGCCGGCAATGTGATCGGCGGCGGCGACTGGTCCCAGGACCGCCTGCTGCCCGACGCCGTGCGCGCCTGGCGCGGCAATGGCGAACTGCATGTCCGGCGGCCGCAGTCCGTCCGCCCCTGGCAACACGTGCTGGAACCACTGGCCGGCTACCTGACCTTGGCGCAGGCGCTGTGGGACACGCCGGCGCTGGCGGACGCCTACAACTTCGGCCCCGACGCCGGCGAAGCCGCGCCGGTGCGCACCGTGGTGGATCTGGCCCAGGCCACATATGGCCAGGGCAGCACCCGCTACGCAGACCAGGTCGAAGGCCCGCACGAGGCCGGCCTGCTCACCCTGGACACGTCCAAGGCCCGCGCAACGCTGAACGTCGCGCCCCGCTGGCCGTTGGCGCAGGCCGTCGCACGCAGCATGGACTGGTATCGCCGCTTTGACGCGGGCGAAGACGCCCGCGCCCTGTGCAACGCCGATATCGATTTGTACGAGGCCCAACCATGAGCCTGGACATTATCGACACGCCGCTGGCCGGCCTGAAGATCGTGCAACGCCATCCCCGTGGCGACGCGCGCGGCTTTCTGGCCCGTCTGTTTGATGGCGCCGACCTGCGCACCTGCGGCTGGAACGGGGGCATGGAACAGGTCAACCACACCTACACCGCCCAGGCCGGCACCGTTCGCGGCATGCATTACCAACTGCCGCCTCATGCCGAGATCAAGCTTGTCAGTTGCATCCGTGGCGCCGTCTGGGATGTTGCCGTGGATGTACGCCAGGGGTCTCCCACCTTTCTTCAATGGCATGCCGAACGCCTGTCCGCCGACAACGGCCGCGCGCTGTTGATCCCGGAAGGCTTCGCTCACGGCTTTCAAACCCTGACCGACGACGTCGACATGCTCTATTGCCATTCCGCGCCGTATGCGCCCCAGTCCGAGGCCGGCCTGCATTTCCAGGACGCCCGGCTGGGCATCGCCTGGCCCCTTCCCTTTACCCAAGTGTCCGAGCGTGATCAGCAACACCCCCGCCTGGACACTGCATTTCCGGGAGTCGCACTGTGAAGTGCCGTCATTGCCAGGCTGAATTGCGCCTGCCCTTTTTGGACCTGGGCCACGCGCCCCCGTCCAACGCCTACCTGAGCGCCACCGCCCTGCGCGGTCCCGAGACCTGGTTTCCGCTGCGCATCCTGGTGTGCGAAACATGCTGGCTGGTCCAGACCGAAGACCACGCCGGCCGCGAAGCGCTGTTCACCGACGACTACGCCTATTTCAGTTCGTTTTCGTCTTCCTGGCTGGCGCATTCGCGCCGCTATGTGGACGAGATGATCGGCCGGTTTGGCCTGAACGCCGGCAGCATGGTCACCGAGATCGCCGCCAACGATGGCTACTTGCTGCAATACGTGCAGGCGGCCGGCATCCCCTGCTATGGGGTCGAACCCACCGCCAGCACCGCGCAAGCCGCCCGCGAACGCGGCATCGACATCGTGCAACGATTCTTTGGCGTGGAACTTGGTGACGAGTTGGCCGAACAGGGCCGAGCGGCGGACTTGATCGCCGCCAACAATGTGCTGGCGCACGTGCCGGACATCAATGATTTCGTCTCGGGCTTTGCGGCGCTGCTCAAGCCCCAGGGCGTTGCCACGTTTGAATTCCCGCACTTGCTGCGCATGGTGCAGGAAAGCCAGTTCGATACCGCTTACCACGAGCATTACTCGTACCTGTCTCTGACCGCCGTGTCGCGGATCTTCGCCGCCAACGGGCTGGCGGTGTTCGACGTAGAGCCTCTTTCCACCCACGGCGGCAGCCTGCGCGTCTTTGCGCAACGCCTGGATACCGGCAAGCATGAGGTCACCGCCGAGGTGGCGAGCACGCTGGCCGAAGAGCAGCAGGCCGGCATGACCGGCCCCGCCTTCTATTCGCGCTTCCAGGAACAGGCGGAGCGCGTCAAGAACGACCTGCTGGCCTTCCTGGTGGAATTGCGCCGCAGCGGCAAACGCATCGCCGCGTATGGCGCGGCCGCCAAAGGCAACACGCTGCTGAATTTTGCCGGCGTGCGACCCGACCTGCTTGCCTACGTGGTGGACCTGAACCCCGCCAAACAAGACAAGTACCTGCCGGGCAGCCACATTCCCATCGTCGCGGAAGCCACGCTTCGGGAAGACAAGCCCGAGTACATCCTGATCCTGCCCTGGAACCTGAAGACCGAGGTGTCCGCGCAACTGGACTATGCGCGCCGTGAATGGCACGCCAAGCTGGTTACGGCCATTCCGTCCTTGTCCATCGAGAGCGCGGCGCAGTAATGAACAAGCAGCCGGTCACGGTGTTGGGCGCTACGGGCTTCATCGGCCGGCACCTTGTCGCGCGCCTGCGCGCCGACGGTACGCCTTGCCAGGCGCCGCCACGCCATGACCCTGGCTTGATGACGCGCCCCTTGGGCCACGTCATCTACGCCATTGGGCTGACTTCGGATTTCCGCAGCCGGCCATTGGAAACCGTGGAGGCGCACGTCTGCCTGCTGCGCAGCCTGCTCGCGGCCGGCAATTTCGACAGCCTGACCTACCTGTCCAGCACGCGGGTCTACGCGGGCTCTGCCGATACGCGCGAGAGCGCAACGCTTGCCGTCAACCCGAATGACCCGAGCGACCTCTACAACCTGTCCAAGCTGATGGGTGAATCGCTGTGCCTGCACGGTGGCCGCCGCGGCGCCAAAGTGGCGCGCCTGTCCAATATCGTGGGCCTGCGCGATACGCCCGACAGCTTTATCGACCAATTGCTGGAAGAAGGCGCGCGCGGCAACGGCATTACGCTGCGCACCTCGCTTTCTTCGCGCAAAGACTATCTCTACATCGACGACGCAGTGTCGCAAATATTGGCCATTGCGCAATCAGAAGACGCCAGCGGCATCTTCAACGTGGCGCATGGCGCAAGCGTCGACAACCGCGAAGTTGCCCACTGGCTGCAACAGTCGCTGGGCTACCCCTGCAACGTGGCGCCCGGTGCACCCGAATGGGCCTTTGCCGATGTGGACGTAAGCCGCATCCAGGCGCTTTGCGGCGTTGCGCCGCGCGCCTTCTCCGACTATTTCCCGAATTTTCTGGCGCAGTACCGCCTGCACAAAGGAATCTGAATGTCCTACCTTGAAACCACGCCCGACGCGCACCCCGAATACCGCCAGGAAAAGCAGGCCCGCATTGCCGGCTTCGCCACCGACCAGGAATTCCGCGAGCTGTCCATTGCGTGGCGCCAAATGGCGCTGGAACGCAAGTACATGAACAACTTCTCGTGGGCCGGGCGTCCGCTGATCCAACTGCCCATGGACGCGATGGCCATGCAAGAGCTGATCTGGGCCGTGAAGCCGGACCTGATCATCGAAACGGGCATTGCGCACGGCGGCTCGTTGATGCTGTCGGCGTCCATGCTGCAATTGCTGGGCGCGGGCGACGTGGTGGGCGTGGACATCGAGATCCGCGAGCACAACCGCAAGGCCATCGAAGCCCATCCGCTGGCGCAGCGTATCCACCTGATCGAAGGGTCCAGCATTGATCCCGCGACCATCGCGCAAGTGCGCGCGCATGCCGAGGGCAAGAAGAACATCATGGTCTGCCTGGATTCGAACCACACGCATGACCACGTGCTGGCGGAACTGAATGCCTACGCCGATCTGGTCAGCGTCGGCAGCTATTGCGTGGTCTTCGACACCTTCGTGGAAGACATGCCGGCCGACTACGAATGGCCGGGCCGTCACTGGGGCAAGGGCAACAACCCCAAGACCGCCGTGTGGGAATGGATCAAGCAGCACCCCGAGTTCGAAATCGACCGCTCGGTGGAAGACCGCCTGCTGGTCACGTCCGCGCCGGACGGCTTCCTGCGCCGCAAGGCCTGACGAGCCAGGCGGCATTGTGATTCTGATCGATCCCACCGCGCGCGTGTCGCCGCTTGCCGACATCGAGGATTCCACGCGCGGCACGCGCATTGTGGTCGGCCCCAGGGCCATGGTGGATTCCTTCGTCAAGATCAAGCCAGCCGGCGGATCGGGTGATGTTGAGATCGGGCCGGAATGCGTCATCAATTCCGGCTGCGTGCTTTACACCGGCAACGGCATCCGCATGGGCGCGCGCGTGGCGGTTGCGGCGAACTGCACGTTCGCTCCCGCCAACCACGAGTTCCGCCGCCGTGACTTGCCGATCCGTGAACAGGGGTTTCGTCCCAGCAAGGGCGGCATCGTGATTGAAGACGACGTCTGGATCGGCGCCAACTGCGTGTTACTGGATGGGGCGATCCTGCGCCAGGGCTGCGTGATTGCGGCGGGCACGATTGTGCGCGGCGAAGTCGCGGCATTCTCGATACAGGGCGGTAACCCGATGACGGTGCTGGGCTGGCGCGAAGATAGCGGCGCTTGAATGGGTGTGGCCGCGTAGTGCGGCCAATCTTCCCTTCGCTCCAGGCGACCCAGGATGCCACATGCACCGTCCCCTCGGTCCACGCGGTCCCCTAGGTTCGCTCCGCCCTTGGGGCCACGCCGCGCTCCGACGGGCCCAGCCGCCCTCATCCAACCGGCCACCACGCCCAATCCTCACCAAACCGCACTTTTTCCACGCTATTCCCCTTTTGAGGTACTTGCTGCTTCCTTCATAATTGCCGTCGCACCGCTTTGTATCTATATTTTTCAGCCCCATGACCGCCACGCCACCCGATCCTTTCGCTACGCAGCATGACAGCACGACGGATCCTGATGCCACGGCACCGGTCGATGATGCGCAGACCCGGCGTCTGCGTGAAGAGAACCGCGCGTTGCGCGAATTGCTGGCCGCCCAGGTGCAGGCCATTGCACCGCCGCCGCCCCCACAGCCCGAGCCGAGCTGTATACGTCGCATCGGCTGGGCGCTTATTTCCGCGCCAGGCGCCGCGCTGGTTGGCTGGCGCGCCTTGTTGGGCCGTGACGATGACGCGCCGATTACCGGGCGCCGGGTCGGTTCCGCTACCTTGACCGTGCTGTACACCTTGGCCATCTATGCCGCGCTGGTGCTGCTTGTGGTCTCGTGGAACGCGCCGAACAATGGCATCACCGGTCCAGGCACGACCTCTGCCAACTCGGGGCGCGTCCCGCTGACACGTTTGCCGCTCCAGGCCACCGACGACGCCCCCAGCGATTGGGAGACGACGGGATCAACGCCTGTACCGGCCCCAAACGCGCAGCCCACGCCGTCCCCGGACGCGATGCCTGCCGAGGTGACGCCTGTGCCGCATGAGGAACCGTCGTCGAACGAAGCGCTGAACGGAGCGACAATCGGCGCATCCAACACCACGCCAAGCGCCGCATCACCCGCGACATCATCCACGCCGAAGTCCACGCTGCGCATCACGGAGATTCCGGCTGTTAACCCCTTGGCCTGGGTTGACACCTTGCAGGGCGAATTGGCGCGTTGCGCTGAGCTGGGCTTTTTTGAACGTCCGGATTGCGCCTGGGAAGCACGCAGGCAGTTTTGCGAGCCGAACCAGGGCTGGGGCGTCGTCAAGGAATGTCCTGCCCAACCCTGACTTTGATCAGCCTGGGTTTGTTATCCCTACCTTGATTAGGGATGCAATCACGCCCCCAAGCTGTCACATCCCGGCCACGCAAAACACCGACAATTCTTTTCACCAAAACCGCAAACCTGCGTAATAATGCGACATGTTTCTTTTGGCCAGGCCGCGTCGGCTTAGCCGTCTTGCCTGCCACACGCTTTCCTCTACAAGGACACAACCATGGATTCCATCAACAACACCGTCAACACCGCGCTGGCTTTGAAGGACGCGAATGTGGTCCAGGAAGTGCAGGCCACCGTGCTTAAGAAGGCGCTGAACGCGCAAGCCGATACGGTCGCAACGTTGATGCAATCCGTGGCGCCGATGGCGATTGATAGCACGCTGGGTTCGCGCATCAATACCCAGGCCTGACGCGCACGCGTTCAGCCCCGCGGCGCCGCCCACCTGCGCGGCCCGCCGATAAAAAAAGCGCCGGACCCTGAACAGGGCCGGCGCTTTTTGTTTGCCGTTGCGTGGCTTGCGTGAGGCGGCCAAGCCGCCCCACCGGCAATTACTTCTTCTTCATCGGCGGCAAGTCCGTGCAGACGCCTTCCGCCACTTCCGCCGCCATGCCCACCGATTCACCCAGCGTCGGGTGCGGGTGGATGGTCTTGGCGATGTCGACGACGTCGGCGCCCATTTCCACGGCCAGGGCCAGTTCGCTGATCAGGTCGCCAGCGTGGGTGCCCACGATGCTGCCGCCCAGGATGCGATGCGTTTCCGCGTCGAAAATCAGCTTGGTGAAGCCTTCGTCGCGGCCGTTGGCGATGGCGCGGCCGGAGGCGGCCCACGGGAACACGCCCTTCTCGATCTTGATGCCTTGCTTCTTGGCTTCGTCTTCGGTCAGGCCCACCCATGCCACTTCCGGATCGGTGTAGGCCACCGACGGGATGACGCGGGCGTCAAAGAACGACTTCTGGCCGGCGGCGGCTTCCGCTGCCACGTGGCCTTCGTGCACGGCCTTGTGCGCCAGCATCGGCTGGCCGACGATGTCGCCAATGGCGTAGATGTGCGGCACGTTGGTGCGCATCTGGCGATCGACCTCGATGAAACCGCGGTCGGTCACGGCGATGCCGGCCTTGTCGGCGCCGATCTTCTTGCCGTTGGGGCTGCGGCCCACGGCTTGCAGAACGAGGTCGTAGCGTTGCGGTTCCTTGGGCGCGCCCTCGCCTTCGAACGTGACGTAGATGCCGTCTTTCTTGGCTTCGGCGCCCACGGTCTTCGTCTTCAACATGATGTTGTCGAAGCGGTAGGCGTTTTTCTTTTGCCAGACCTTGACCAGGTCGCGGTCGGCGCCTTGCATCAGGCCGTCCAGCATTTCGACGACGTCCAGGCGGGCGCCCAGCGTGGAGTACACCGTGCCCATTTCCAGGCCGATGATGCCGCCGCCCACGATCAACATCTTCTTGGGTACTTCACGCAGCAGCAATGCGCCGGTGGAGTCGACGACGCGGTCGTCCTTGGGCATGAAGGGCAGCTTCACCGACTGGCTGCCGGCGGCGATGATGGCTTGCTTGAAGCGCAGCGTCTGGCTCTTGCCGTCGGCCGACGTCACGGTCAGGTGGTTGGCATCGGCGAATTCGCCCACGCCCGTCACCACGGTGACCTTACGAGCCTTGGCCATGCCGGCCAGGCCGCCGGTCAGCTTGGCGACCACGCTGTCCTTGTAGCCGCGCAGCTTGTCCAGGTCGATCTTGGGCTCGCCAAAGCTGATGCCGTGGGCAGCCAGCTCGCGGGCTTCGTCGATGACCGCAGCGTTGTGCAACAGCGCCTTGGACGGAATGCAGCCCACGTTCAGGCAGACGCCGCCCAGCGTGGCGTAGCGCTCGACCAGGACCACGGACAGGCCCAGGTCGGCCGCGCGGAAGGCGGCGGAATAGCCGCCGGGGCCCGCGCCCAGCACCAGCATGTCGTATTCACCGTCGGCTGAACCCTTGAAGGTTGCCGCCGCCGGGGCAGGCGTCGCGGCCTTCGGGGCAGGCGCCGCAGCAGCCGCAGCTTGCTTGGGTGCCTCGGCGGCCTTGGGTGCGTCCTTGGCGGCCGGCGCAGCGGCGGCGTCCGCCGCCTCCACTTCCAGCACGACCGCGCCTTCGGCAACCTTGTCGCCCACCTTGACCGCAATGGATTTCACCACGCCGCCTTGCGACGCGGGGATTTCCATCGACGCCTTGTCCGACTCAACGGTAATCAGGCTTTGTTCGGCCTTGATCGTGTCGCCCACGGCGACCAGCACTTCGATGACTTCCACTTCCTTGAAGTCGCCGATGTCCGGCACTTTGATTTGAACGGTATTGCTCATAGGGCTCCCCGTTTACAGCGCGATGCGGCGGAAGTCGGCCAGCAAGGCGCCCAGATAGGCGTTGAAGCGGGCAGCGGAGGCGCCGTCGATGACGCGGTGGTCGTACGACAGCGACAGCGGCACCATCAGGCGCGGCACGAACTGCTTGCCGTCCCAGACGGGCTTGTGCGCGGAACGCGACACACCCAGGATGGCCACTTCGGGCGCGTTGATGATCGGCGTGAACGACGTGCCGCCGATACCGCCCAAGGACGAAATCGAGAAGCAGCCGCCCTGCATTTCAGCGGGCGAGATCTTGCCGTCGCGCGCCTTCTTGGACAGGTCAGTCATTTCTTGCGCGATCTGCAAGATGCCCTTCTTGTCGGCGTCGCGAATCACCGGCACGACCAGCCCGTTGGGCGTGTCGGCAGCGAAACCGATGTGGTAGTACTGCTTGAGCACCAGGTTGTCGCCGTCCAGCGACGCGTTGAACTCGGGGAATTTCTTCAAGGCGGCAACCACGGCCTTGATCAGGAAGGCCAGCATCGTGACCTTGACGCCCGACTTCTCGTTTTCCTTGTTCAGCGTGACGCGCAGCGCTTCCAGGTCGGTGATGTCCGCTTCGTCGTTGTTGGTGACGTGCGGGATCATGACCCAGTTGCGGTGCAGGTTCGCGCCGGAAATCTTCTTGATGCGCGACAGCGGCTTGGCTTCGATCGGGCCGAACTTGGTGAAGTCGACCTTGGGCCACGGCAACAGGCCCAGCGCAGCGCCATCGGCCGAACCGCCGGCTGCGGCAGCCGGTGCAGCGGCCAGCGCCTGCTTGACGAAACCGCGCACGTCGTCGGCGGTAATGCGTTCCTTGGGACCCGAACCCTTGACCTTGCTGAGGTTCACGCCCAGCTCGCGCGCGAACTTGCGCACGGACGGCGACGCGTGGGGCAGTTGGCCCGGCTTCAGGTTGGGGTCTTCCAGCGCGGCGGCGGGTGCCGGGCGCGACGCAGGGGCGGCGGCGGGCGCTTCAGCCTTGGACTCTGCTTTCGCTTCGGTCTTGGCTTCGGCCTTGGCTTCCGGCTGGGCTTCAGCCTTGGCAGCAGGGGCAGCGCCGGCGTCGCCTTCAACGACGACCACCACCGAACCCTTGGCAACCTTGTCGCCCACCTTGACCTTCACTTCCTTGACCACGCCGCCTTGCGAGGCCGGAATCTCCATCGAGGCCTTGTCGGACTCCACGGTGATCAGGCTTTGCTCGGCCTTGATGGTGTCGCCCACGGCGACCATCACTTCGATGACTTCCACTTCCTTGAAGTCGCCGATGTCCGGCACTTCGATATTGACCGGGCCGCTGCTGGCGGCCGGCGCCGCGGCTTGCGCCTTGGCAGCAGGCGCGGCAGCAGCAGCCTGCTTCGGTGCTTCCTTGGCAGCGGCCTTAGGGGCCTCTTCCTTGGCGGCCGGAGCGGCGTCCGAGGCTTCGGCTTCCACTTCCAGCACGACCGCGCCTTCGGCAACCTTGTCGCCCACCTTCACAGAGATGGACTTCACCACGCCGCCTTGCGACGCGGGAATTTCCATCGACGCCTTGTCGGACTCGACGGTGATCAGGCTTTGTTCGGCCTTGATCGTGTCGCCCACTGCCACCAACACCTCAATGACTTCCACTTCCTTGAAGTCGCCGATATCGGGAACCTTGATTTGCACGATGTTGCTCATGTCTCTTTACCCTCAGGCGTATTGCGGGTTGGCTTTGTTCGGATTGATGCCGTACTTCTTGATGGCTTCCGCCACCTTGGCCATCGGAACCTTGCCTTCGTCTGCCAGTGCGCGCAGCGCGGCGACCACGACAAAGTGGCGATCCACTTCGAAGTGCTCACGCAGCTTGGCGCGGAAGTCCGAGCGGCCGAAACCGTCGGTGCCCAGCACCTTGTATTCGCGGCCCTTGGGCACGAACGGACGGATCTGGTCGGCAAAGAGCTTCATGTAGTCGGTCGACGCGATGATCGGGCCTTCCGTCTTGGCCAGCTGTTCCGTGACGTAAGCCACTTGCGGCTTCTTTTCGTCGGGGTGCAGCATGTTGTGGCGCTCGGCGTCCAGGCCGTTGCGGCGCAGTTCGGTAAAGCTGGTGACGCTCCACAGATCCGATGCCACGCCCCAGTCGGCGTCCAGCAGTTCCTGCGCCGCCATGACTTCGCGCAGGATCGTGCCCGAGCCCATCAGCTGCACGCGGTTCTTGCCCTTGCCGTGCGTCTTCAGCTTGTACATGCCCTTGATGATGCCTTCCTCGTCGCCCTGGGTCAGACCGGGCTGCGGGTAGTTTTCGTTCATCACCGTCAGGTAGTAATAGACGTTTTCCTGGTCTTCCACCATGCGCTTCAAGCCATGCTGGATGATCACGGCCAGCTCATGGCCGAACGTCGGATCGTACGACACGCAGTTCGGGATGGTGGACGCCAGGATGTGGCTGTGGCCGTCTTCGTGCTGCAAGCCTTCGCCGTTCAGCGTCGTGCGGCCGGCAGTGCCGCCCAACAGGAAGCCGCGCGCCTGCATGTCGCCCGCCGCCCAGGCCAGATCGCCAATGCGCTGGAACCCGAACATCGAGTAGTAGATGAAGAACGGAATCATGATGCGGTTGTTCGAGGAATACGACGTGGCCGCCGCGATCCACGAGCTCATTGCGCCCGCTTCGTTGATGCCTTCCTGCAGCAGCTGGCCGTCGGCCGACTCCTTGTAGTACATGACCTGGTCCTTATCGACCGGGATGTACTTCTGGCCTTCCGGCGCATAGATGCCGATCTGGCGGAACAGGCCTTCCATACCGAAGGTACGCGATTCGTCGGCCAGGATCGGCACCACGCGCGGACCCAGTTCCTTGTCGCGCAGCACCTGGTTCAGGATGCGCACGAAAGCTTGGGTGGTGGAAATTTCACGGCCTTCGGCAGTGGGTTCCAGCACGGCCTTGAAGGCGTCCAGCGCGGGGGCCTTGAGCTGCTCGTCGGCCTTGGCGCGACGGCG
This sequence comes from Achromobacter sp. RT286_PF, assembly GCF_059760425.1. Taxonomy (NCBI): domain Bacteria; kingdom Pseudomonadati; phylum Pseudomonadota; class Betaproteobacteria; order Burkholderiales; family Alcaligenaceae; genus Achromobacter; species Achromobacter sp. RT286_PF. The sequence goes on along the minus strand of NZ_JCBAMR010000017.1, from coordinate 78,914 downwards.
CGGCAGATAGCCGCCCAGCGCGGCGCGGCGCTCGTGCAGGTACTTCATTTCGGGCGAATCTTCGGCCGGCTTGAAGTACGGCAGGTCTTCCAGCTTGTCGTCCGGAATCGGGATGCCGAAGCGATCGCGGAATTCGCGGATGGATTCCAGTTCCAGCTTCTTTTGCTGGTGGGTCGGGTTCTTGGCCTGACCCACGTGGCCCATGCCGTAGCCCTTGATGGTCTTGGCCAGGATGACGGTGGGTTGCCCGGTGTGGCTGGTGGCGGCGTCGAACGCGGCGTACACCTTGTGCGGGTCGTGGCCGCCACGGTTCAGGCGCCAGATGTCTTCGTCGCTCATGCGCGAGACGGCTTCCAGCAGCTTGGGGTGCTTGCCAAAGAAATGTTCACGGACGAACTTGCCGTCGTTGGCCTTGTATGCCTGGTACTCGCCGTCCACGGTTTCTTCCATGATCTGGCGCAGGATGCCTTCCTTGTCGTGCGCAAGCAGCGGATCCCAGTAACCGCCCCAGATCAGCTTGATGACGTTCCAGCCCGACCCGCGGAAGTCGCCTTCCAGTTCCTGGATGATCTTGCCGTTGCCGCGCACCGGACCGTCCAGGCGTTGCAGGTTGCAGTTCACCACGAAGATCAGGTTGTCGAGCTTTTCGCGCGCGGCCAGGGCGATGGCGCCCAGCGATTCCGGCTCGTCCATTTCGCCGTCGCCGCAGAATACCCAGACCTTGCGGTTGCTGGTGTCGGCAATGCCGCGGGCGTGCAGGTACTTCAGGAAACGGGCTTGATAGATGGCCATCAGCGGGCCCAGGCCCATCGACACCGTCGGGAATTGCCAGAAATCCGGCATCAGCTTCGGGTGCGGGTAGGACGACAGGCCCTTGCCGTCCACTTCCTGGCGGAAGTGGTTCAGTTGTTCTTCGGTCAGGCGGCCTTCAAGGTAGGCGCGGCCGTACATGCCGGGCGACGTGTGGCCCTGGAAGTAGACCAGGTCACCGCCGTGGTTTTCGTCTTCGGCGTGCCAGAAGTGGTTCTGGCCGCAGCCGATCATGGTGGCCAGCGAGGCAAACGATGCGATGTGGCCGCCCAGGTCGCCGCCGTCCGGCGGGTTGTGCTTGTTGGCCTTGACGACCATGGCCATGGCGTTCCAGCGCACATACGAGCGGATACGCGTTTCCAGTTCCAGGTTGCCCGGATGCGCGGGCTCCAGGCCCGGCGGAATCGTGTTGACGTAAGCGGTATTCGGCGAGAACGGGATGTGGGCACCCGAACGACGCGCTTCGTCGATCAGGCGTTCCAGCAGGTAGTGCGCGCGCTGCGGCCCTTCGCGATCAAGGACTGCCGCCAGGGCTTCGAGCCACTCCTGGGTTTCAAGGGTGTCTTCGTCGTTGGCAGCCTGCGGGGCGCCAGCCTGGGCGAAAGAGGACATCGTGTGTCTCCTGTTGGGGTTCGTCGTGACCACACCCGCTTGATGGTTCAACTCGCGGACTCTGCATGGTAGCCGGGATCATCCGGGCTACCATGTCAGGCATGGGTCGGGGTGTTTTTCTAGAGACCTGCTTTGGGTCGGTTCCCTATCAGCCGGCATTCTAAGAAAGAAGATTAACCGGTCGCAAGGAAAATTTCATGTTGCGGTACGGCATTTCATAATGCGAAATGTTGACCATCCGCTGAACGGCCTCTGACGCGTCTTTTTATGGCCTAGGCCAAAAGCAGGGCTTGATTCCCGGCAATTCCCGCCCAACACGCACTAAAATGCGCGGTCTATCTGGCCCGAATTCCATGTCCAGCGCGCCCAAGTCCAATATTCCTACGCCGTTCCACGATCACGCCCGCACTCGCCGCCGCGGCGTGTATTGGGTCACGCCTGCCATGGTGCTGATCCTGTACATCTGTGTGATGGGGGTGTTCTTCTGGCTGCAACGCATTCATGACGATAGCGTCATGTTTGTGACGATCGACCAGGAAATGCGCCAGCAGCGCCTGATATGGGTGGTGCTGGCATTGTCCTGCGTGATCGTCATCAGCCTGTTGATGCTGTGGCGCTATACCCGCTTTCGATCCACCGCCGAAGCCGCGCTCATCGCCGAGACCGGCTTTCGCCGCGCCATGGAAAATTCCATGTCCACTGGCATGCGCGTGCTGGATATGGAAGGCCGCATCGCCTACGTGAACCCCGCGTTCTGCCGCATGATCGGCTGGAACGAAGCCGACCTGATCGGCCGCAGCCCGCCCTTTCCTTATTGGGTGCCCGGCCGCCATGAACAACACCAGCACACGCTGGACGTGCTGATGTCGGGCAAGACGCCCAGCAGCGGCCTGGAAGTGGAAGCGCAACGCCGCGACGGGTCGCGCTTCACCGCGCGCATGTATGTGTCGCCGCTGCTGGACCCGAACGGCAACCAGATCGGCTGGATGACGTCGATGACCGACATCACCGAACCCAAGCGCATCCGCGAAGCCCTGACCGCCGCGCACGAACGCTTCATGACCGTGCTGGAAGGCCTGGACGACGCCATCTCGGTCACGGCGGACACCCACGACGGCCTGGAACTGCTGTTTGCCAACCGCACCTATCGCCGCGTATTCGGCGCGCAGACGGGCGGCCACGACGAATTGCTGGCCGGCCGCCGTGGCCGCTTCACCGATGAATCCGTGGAAGTGTTCGCGCCGTCGGTGCAGCGCTGGTTTGAAGTGCACCACCGCATGCTGGCCTGGACGGACGGCCGCCGCGTGCGCATGCAGGTGGCGCGCGACATCACCGAGCGCCGTGGCCACGAAGAAGCGTCCCGCGTGCAGCAGGAAAAGATCCAGCTGACCAGCCGCCTGACGACGATGGGCGAAATGGCCTCGTCGCTGGCGCACGAACTGAACCAGCCGCTGACGGCCATCGCCAACTACAGCATGGGCGCGGTGGCCTTGGTCAAGGCCGGCCACACCAGCCCCAACATGCTGCTGCCCGCGCTGGAAAAAGCCGCGTCGCAGGCCGAACGCGCGGGCAAGATCATCAGCCGCATCCGCGAATTCGTGAAGCGCAGCGAGCCGCGCCGCCAACGCGTGGCCATAGGCCGCATTGTCGACAACGCCATCGGCTTTGCCGAAATCGACGCCCGCAAGCGCCGCATCCGCATCGACAGCTTCGTACCGTCGAATGCGCCTGACGTCCTGGCCGACCCCATCCTGATCGAACAGGTGCTGTTGAACCTGCTCAAGAACGGGCTGGAAGCCATGGAAAACAGCGAATCGGACGAATTGAAAGTCGCCGTGATCCTGCACGAGCAACATATAGAAGTGGCCGTGGTGGACCGCGGCCATGGCCTGGCCGAGCCCGAACGCCTGTTCGAACCGTTCTTCAGCACCAAGACCCAGGGCCTGGGCATGGGGCTGAACATCTGCCGTACCATTATTGAATCGCACCATGGCCGCCTGTGGGCGGACCCCAACCCCGCTGGCGGTACTATTTTCCGCTTTACCCTGCCCTGCGCTGCTTCCCAGCCGCAGGCCCAGAATGATCAGTCCGAGGAGTTGCACGCATGAACACGCCCCACCTGTCGAGCACGGTATTCATAGTTGACGACGACGAAGCGGTCCGCGATTCGCTGCGCTGGCTGTTGGAAGCCAATGGCTATCGCGTTCGCGCCTATGCCAGCGGCGAATCCTTCCTGGAAGACTACGACGCCAGCCAGATCGGCGTGCTGATCGCCGACGTGCGCATGCCCGGCATGAGCGGCCTGGAACTCCAGGAGCAGCTTATCGCCCGCAACGCGCCGCTGCCCATCGTCTTCATCACTGGCCACGGCGACGTGCCCATGGCCGTTTCCACGATGAAGAAAGGCGCCGTCGACTTCCTGGAAAAGCCCTTCAACGAATCGGACCTGCGCGAGATCGTTGCGCGCATGCTTGAGCAAGCCACGCAGCGCGTGTCCAAGCACCAGGCCCAAAAGGACCACGAAGCCATGCTGGCACGCCTGACCGCGCGCGAGCAGCAGGTGCTGGAGCGCATCGTCGCCGGCCGCTTGAACAAGCAGATTGCCGACGACCTGGGCATCAGCATCAAGACCGTCGAGGCGCACCGCGCCAACATTATGGAAAAACTGGAAGTGACTACCGTTGCTGATTTGATGAAAGTGGCCTTGGCCAAACCCGAGGCGCATGCATGACCGCCAGGATTATTGACGGCGCGGCCCTGTCGCTGCGCATTCGTGAAGAAGTCGCCCAGCGCGTCGCCACCCTGGCGGCCAAGGGCACCCGCCCCGGCTTGGCGGTGGTGCTGGTGGGCGCGGACCCCGCGTCCCAGGTTTACGTGCGCAACAAGGTTGCCGCCTGCGAAAAAGCCGGCCTGCATTCCGTCAAGGAACAGTACCCGGCCGACATGACCGAGGCCGAACTGCTGGCCCGCATCGCCGTATTGAACCAGGACCCCACCATCCACGGCATCCTGGTGCAGTTGCCGCTGCCCAAGCACATGGATGCCCACAAGGTCATCGAAGCCATCTCGGCCGAGAAGGACGTGGACGGCTTTCACATCAGCAACGCCGGCCTGCTCATGACCGGCCAGCCGCTGTTCCGCCCCTGCACGCCCTACGGCGTGATGAAGATGCTGGAATCGGAAGGCGTGACGCTGCGCGGCGCGGAAGCGGTGATCGTCGGCGCCAGCAACATCGTCGGCAAGCCGATGGCCATGTTGCTGCTTGCCGCCGGCGCCACCATCACCATCTGCAATTCCAAGACGCGCGACCTGGCGGCCCAGACCCGCCGCGCCGACGTCCTGGTGGTGGCCACCGGCAAGCCCGGCATGATCGACGGTTCGATGATCAAGCCCGGCGCCGTGGTCATCGACGTGGGCATCAACCGTGGCGAAGACGGCAAGCTGTGCGGCGACGTGGACTTCGCGTCCGCCAAGGAAGTTGCCGGCGCCATCACGCCCGTGCCGGGTGGCGTGGGCCCCATGACCATCGCCATGCTGCTGGTCAACACGGTCGAAGCCGCCGAACGCGCGGCGGGCTGACACGTTTCAGACCCATCACAAGGGCAATGCGCAGGCCGCCAACGGCTGCGCGTTGCCCTTGCCGCATGTGGGCTTGACTGCCCTTGCTTTCGGGCGGATCGTCCCTATCTGATCCTTATGTCTTTGCGGCCCCGCGTGCCCTCTTTCGGCACCGTGCTAGGTCCGCCCCGCCTTTTCACCTCCCGATCCCGGTAACACCATGACCCAGAACCCCTTGCTTGCCCCCGTTTCCGATCTGGTCGACTACGCGGCCGTCAAGCCCGAGCACATCGTGCCGGCCGTGGAAGAACTGCTGGGCATCGCCCGCAAGGCCGTGGACCACGCCGCCGATGCCGCGCTGGCGCCCACCTGGGAAGCCGTGGTGGAACCGCTGGACACCGCCTCTGAACGCCTGTGGCGCGCCTGGTCGGTGGCCGGCCACTTGAACGCTGTCGTCAACACGCCCGAACTGCGCGAAGCCTATAACGCCGCGCTGCCGTTGATCACCGAATTTTCAACCTGGGTCGGGCTGCACGAAGGCCTGTACCAGCAATACCAGCGTCTGGCCGCCGCGCCCGACTTTGCATCGTGGTCGCCCGTGCGCCGCCGCATCGTCGACATGGCGCTGCGCGACTTCCGCTTAAGCGGCGTGGAATTGCAAGGCGCCGACCGCGAACGCTACGCGCAGATCTCCGACCGCGAAGCGCAGGCGTCGCAGAAGTTTTCCGAGAACGTGCTGGACGCCATCGACGCCTGGTCGCTGCTGGTGGACGATGAATCGCGCCTGGCCGGCATCCCGGCCGATGTGCTGTCCGCCGCCCGCGCCGCCGCCGAAGAAGACGGCAAGACGGGCTGGAAGCTGACCCTGAAAATGCCCTGCTACCTGCCCGTGATGCAGTACGCGCAAGACCGCACGCTGCGCGAAGCGCTGTATCGCGGCTACGGCACCGTGGCATCCGAACAAGGCGATGCCAAGTTCGACAATTCCCCCCTGATCGAAGAGCTGCTGTCGCTGCGCGCCGAAGAATCCGGCCTGCTGGGCCTGGGCACCTACGCCTCGCTGCGCTTGCAGACCCGCATGGCGCGCGACGCCGGCGAAGTCACCGTCTTTTTGCGTGACCTGGCCGCCCGCGCCAAACCGTTTGCGCAACGCGACCTGGCCGAGCTCAAGGCCTACGCCACGGGCGAACTGGGCCCGGACGAGCTGCAACCCTGGGACGTGGCCTTTGCTTCGGAACGCCTGCGCGAATCGCGCTATGCCTATTCCGAAGACGAAGTGAAGCAGTACTTCACCGAACCGCGTGTGCTGGCCGGCCTGTTCGACGTCATCGAAAAACTGTTCGACGTGCGCCTGACCGAAACGCCCGTCTCCACCTGGCACAGCGACGCGCGCGGCGTTCGCGTCGAGCGCGCGGATGGCGGCTTGATCGGCTATCTGTACCTGGACCTGTATGCCCGCTCGGGCAAGCAAAGCGGCGCCTGGGTCGACAGCGAACGCGCCCGCCGCGTCGTCGCCGGCCACGTGCAAACGCCCGTGGTCTACCTGACCTGCAACTTCTCGCGCCCCAACGGCGACCGCGCCGCCGTGCTCACGCACGACGACGTCATCACGCTGTTCCACGAAACCGGCCATGCGCTGCACGCGCTGCTGTCCGAGGTGGACGAACCCGGCGCGGCGGCCTTCGCCAGCGTTGAATGGGATGCCATCGAACTGCCGTCGCAGTTCATGGAGAACTTCTGCTGGGAATGGGCCGTGGTGCAAAAGCTGTCGGCGCACGTGGACACCGGTGAACCGCTGCCGCGCGCGCTTTACGACCGCCTGGTCGCCGCGCGCAACTTCCAAAGCGGCATGCAGGCGGTGCGCCAGATCGAATTTGCCCTGTTCGACATGTTGATGCACGACCGCCCCAAGGGCGCCACCATTACGGAAGTGCTGGCGCTGTTGCAGGAAGTGCGCCAGGAAGTGGCCGTGCTGTTCCCGCCGTCCTGGCATCGTCTGCCGCACGCGTTTTCGCACCTGTTCGCCGGCGGCTACGGCGCGGGCTACTACAGCTACAAGTGGGCGGAAGTGCTGTCGGCCGACGCGTACGAGGCCTTCGAGGAAGCAGCGGCCAAGCAGCCGGGCAACCCCTTGGGCACGCTGGACCCGGAAACCGGCGCGCGCTTCCGGCGCGAAGTGCTGGCCGTGGGCGGCTCGCGCCCGGCGGCTGAATCGTTCGCCGCGTTCCGCGGCCGAGAGCCTCGCATCGACGCCCTGCTGCGTCACAGTGGAATGAGCGGCAGCTGATCGCCCTGCCCCGCGCAAAAAAGCCCGCAGCGGTTGCAATCCGCTGCGGGCTTTTTTGCGCCTGCGCCTGCGCCTGCGCCTGCGCCTGCGCCTGCGCCTGCGCCTGCGCCTGCGCCTGCGCCTGCGCCTACGGCTACGACTTCGACTTCGACTTCGACTTCGACTTCGACTTCGGTTTCGACTTCGACTTCGACTTCGGTTTCGACTTCGCTTCGCCTTTCCTCGTCACCTACGCCTGCGTCTGCGCAGGCACCGGCTCGTCCGGACGACGCGCCGACACCACCAGCCAGCGTCCATACACCGATTGATCCGACCCGGCCTGCTTCCAGAATTGACGCACGTCTTCGTTCTCGGCCCCCTTCACCCGGCCTCGGTAATACAGGCGCGACGGCACGGCCAGCAGACGCTCGATCATGCGCTTGGGCTTGGGCTCGTTGACTTCGTGCAGCGTAATGTCCGTGTAGCCGTAATGCGTCAGCAGCAGGTGCAGTTGCGGAAAGCTGAACGGAAAATACGCGATGTAATCCACGCCGCGCTGCTTGCCCACCATGGGGCGAAAGCCGGAATGAAAGCCGCGCATCAGAAATTGCCACCGGGACCGCAGATACCACGTATTCGGCGTGGTGACGATCAAGGTGCCGCCCGGCCGCAGCGCCTGGTACAGGCTCTGCGCCAGCACGCCCGGGTTGGTCATCAGGTGGATCGCCTCGCAGCACACCACCGCGTCATAGGCGGTGTCCACCTTCAGGGGCGTGTCCAGATCGTGCTCGGTGACTGACTGATAGCCGGCGTCGGCGGGCGGGAATTCCCACAGGCCTACGCCGTCCACGGCAATTTGCCGGCTGCCCTGGGCCGAGAGCATATCGCCCAGCCAGCCTGTTCCGCAGGGCGCGTCCAGCACGCGGCCGGCGTTGCGGTTATGCAGGATGTCGACCACTGCGGGGTAATACGGGAACAACGGATAACGAATTGCCGTGCCGGATGCCATATCCACGTTCAGGACCTTCCTGTAGCTGCGTTACTGACGAGGCTCTGAATATAGACCGCGCGCATCGTCGATGGAATGACTTTGCGACATCTCAAACACACTCCCCACAAAGCTTCACAAATCGACCCGCGGCCCGAAGCCGACGCGGATGTTTGCGCCAGGACAAGAACCGGGGGCGCCCAACGCCCTCCGCCCCTGGCCGGCCGCCGGCCCGCCGCATCCATGCGGGTAGAATCAACGGGTTTGACCGGCTTGATCCGGGACGGATTGCTCCTACAACTCTTTCGGCCTTTCCTGAGACTCATGCGACACCTCATTACCGGCCGCGCCTGGCGTGGTCTGCTGTTGGCCCTTTGCGTGTTTCTTGCCGCCTGCGGCGATCGGAACGTGGACTGGACGCTGTACAACGTCAAGGGGCATCTGCCCGACCTGAAATTCTCGCTGCCCGGCGCGGGCGGCAAGACCATCAGCAGCGACGACCTGAAGGGCAAGACGGTCATGCTGTTCTTCGGCTACGCCAGCTGCCCGGACATCTGCCCCACCACCATGGCGCAGTTGACGGCCGTGCTGCAAAACCTGGGCGACAAGGCCGAGAACGTGCGCATCGTGTTCGTCAGCGTCGACCCGCACCGCGACACGTCCGACATCCTGCAAGCCTACGTCAACGCCTTCAACAACAACGCCATCGGCGTGACGGGCGACGAAAAACAGATCGCCGACCTGGCTCGGCGCTACCGCGTGGCCTACCAGATTGAAAAGCCGCGCCCGGGCGACGACGCCGATATGTACGAGGTCACGCACAGCCGTGGCGTATACATTTTCGACAAGGACGGCCACGCGCGGCTGCTGGCGTCTGACACCGACAGCGTCTCGGCGCTGACCAAGGACGTCGCCCAACTGATCGACATTACCTCCTGATCCGGACACCATCCAGGCCCGGTTGCCCGACTTGTTGCATGGCCGCGCCACATACCAGTTGTTACAGCCGCCCCCCAAAAAGCGTGAGTATCATCAGTGCACATCGCCCCCTTTTAATAAAGCAAGGAGTATGCGCATGAGCATTATCATCATGATCATCGTCGGGTTCATCGTGGGCTTGATCGCCCGCGCCATCATGCCCGGAGACCAGAACATGGGGATCATCATGACCACCATCCTGGGTATCGTCGGCGCCGTGGTTGCCGGTTTCCTGGGTCAGACGATGGGTTGGTACGCAGAGGGCGAACCGGCTGGCTGGATCGCCTCGGTTGTGGGCGCCATCATCGTGCTGTTCGTGGTTGGCCTTATCGCCCGCAAGCGCACCTGACGCCCTGCCAGGCAAGCATCAATAAAAAACGGGCCGATCTTTCGATCGGCCCGTTTTGTTTTTGGCGAGTCCGTTGCGGTTACGAACCTGCGCCCGCGCCCGACCCCTGCGCGGTCGTAGCCGTGACCGTGCGCTCGGTCCAACCGCCGCCCAGCACCTTGTACAAGGTAACCAAGTTGGACAGCCGCGCCAGCCGCGTATCCACCAGCGCTTGCTGCGATGTGTACAGCGAACGCTGCGAATCCAGCACGCTCAGGTAGTCGTCGATGCCCTGGCGGAAACGCTGGTCCGACACGTCGTAGGCGCGCTGGTTGGCGTCCACCAGCAGGCGCTGCGCCTGGATCTGGTCGTCCAGTGTGCCGCGCCCGGCCAAGGCGTCGGCCACTTCACGAAAGCCCGTCTGAATGGACCTTTCGTACTGCGCCACCTGGATGTTCTTCTGCACCTTGGCCAAATCCAGATTCGCTTGCAGCGAACCGCCGGCGAAGATCGGCACGGTGATCTGCGGCACGAAGCTCCATGCGCCCGACCCGCCTTCGAACAAGCCGCCCAGGCTGGCGCTGGCGGTGCCCGCCTGGCCGGTCAGGCTGATGGTGGGAAAGAACGCCGCGCGCGCCGCGCCGATGTTGGCGTTGGCGCCCTTGAGCTGATGTTCGGCCGCGCGGATGTCCGGGCGGCGCGCCAACAGATCCGACGGCAAGCCGGCCGGCAAGGTCGTGGGCAACATGCCGTCATCCAGCTTTACGGCCTGGTCCAGCGCCGCCACCATTTCCGGCGACATCGGCTGGCCCACCAGCAGCGTCAACGCATTGCGGTCCTGCGCGGCCTGACGCGTGTATTGCGACAGGTTGCGCTGGGCCGTGCGCAGCGACACTTCCGCCTGGCTCAGGTCCAGCGCCGTGGACAGCCCCTGGTCGTAGCTTTGCTGCGTGAGCTTGAACGAATCTTCCTGGCTCTTTAGCGTGTCACGCGTCAGGCCCAGCAATTCCTGGTCGGCGCGCAAGGTCAGGTAGGCGTTGGCCACTTCGGCAATCAGCGTCAGCTGCGTGGCCGTGCGCGTTTCGTCCAGCGCCAGATAAGACTCCAGCGCCTGGTCGCTCAGGCTGCGGATGCGGCCGAACAGGTCCAGTTCCCAGGCCGACAGTGCGGCGCCCACCTGGTAGTTGTGGCTGGTGGTCGCGCTGCCGCTGGGCGACAGGTCGGCCGGCGTGCGCTGCGCGGTTTCCTTGCCGGCCACGCCCACGCTGGGCAGCAGGTCAGCGCGCTGGATACGGTACTGCGCACGCGCCGCCTCCACGTTCAACGCGGCCACGCGCAGGTCGCGGTTGTTGGCCAGCGACAGTTCGATCAGCTGTTGCAGCAGCGGGTCGCTGAAGAAGTCGCGCCAGCCGACGTCGGCGGTGGACATGCCCTGCGCCAGCTGCGAGCCATCGGCCTTGTAGGCATCACCGGTGGGATAGTTGGCGCTGACGGGCGCGTCGGGCCGTTCGTAGGTCGGGGCCAGCGAGCAGCCCGCCAGGGCCGCCGCCAGGGAAACAGACAACAAGGTTCTCATCTGAAGTTTCATTACGGTTGTCCTTCGGCGGACACTTCCTGCGAGCCGTTGGCGCTGGTGTCGTGCTTGTCTTGGTTTTCGCTCATGCGCTTGACCTTGAACACGCGCAGCATGATGACGAAGAAGGCCGGAACAAAGAAGATGGCCAGGAACGTGCCGGTCAGCATGCCGCCGATCACGCCCGTGCCGATGGCGTTCTGGCTGCCCGAACCGGCGCCCGACGAAATCGCCAGCGGCGTCACGCCCAGGATGAACGCCAGCGACGTCATCAGGATGGGGCGCAAGCGTTGGCGGGCGGCGTGGATGGCCGACTCCGTCAGGCTTGCGCCGGACTCGAAGTGTTCCTTGGCAAATTCCACGATCAGAATCGCGTTCTTGGCCGCCAGCCCCACCGTGGTCAACAGCCCCACCTGGAAGTACACGTCGTTGGACAGGCCGCGTGCCAGCGTCGCCAGCAGCACGCCGATAATGCCCAGCGGCACCACCAGCATCACCGCCGTCGGGATGGACCAGCTTTCATACAACGCGGCCAGGCACAGGAACACCACGATCAACGAAATGGCGTACAGCGCCGGGGCCTGCGAACCGGACAGGCGTTCTTCGAACGACAGTCCCGTCCATTCAAAGCCCACGCCCACCGGCAGCTTAGCCGCCAGCTTTTCCATTTCTTCCATGGCCGCGCCCGAGCTATAACCCGGCGCCGCCTGGCCCTGGATGTTGTAGGACGGCACGCCGTTATAGCGGTTCAGCTTTTGCGGGCCGAAGCTCCACGTGGCTTTCGAGAACGCCGAGAACGGCACCATGTCGCCCGCGTTGTTACGCACGTACCATTTGTTCAGGTCTTCCGGCAGCATGCGCGAGGACGCCTCGCCCTGCGCGAACACCTTCTTCACGCGGCCCCGGTCGATGAAGTCGTTGACGTACGACGACCCCCACGCCGTGGCCAGCGTGCTGTTGATGTCCGACACGGCCACGCCCAGCGCACGCGCTTTTTCGCGGTCGATATCCAGCTGGTACTGCGGTGCGTCTTCGATGCCGTTGGGACGCACGCCCACCAGCACCGGGCTCTTTGCGGCTTCGCCCAGCAGCTGGTTGCGCGCGGCAAGCAGCTTTTCATGGCCCACGCCGGCGCGGTCCATCAGCTGGAAGTCAAAGCCGGTGACGTTGCCCAATTCCATCACGGACGGCGGCGGCACCACGAACAGTTGCGCGCGGCGCTCGGTCTTGCCGAAGTGCGCGTTGGCGCGTGCCGCCACGGCGCCGGCCTTGAGCCTGGCGTCGCCGCGTTCTTCCCAGTCGCGCAGCTTGATGAACAGGATGGACGCGTTCTGGCCACGGCCGCCGAAGTTAAAGCCGTTGACCGCGAACACCGATGTCACGGCGTCCTTTTCCTCGGTCAGCAGGTACTTGGTCGCGTCGTCGATAACGGCCTTGGTGGCTTCGGCGGTGGCGCCGGCGGGCGTCTGGATCTGGGCGAACAAGATGCCCTGGTCCTCGGCCGGCAGGAAGGCCGTGGGAATACGCGTGAACAGCCAGCCCATGGCAATGACCAACGCCAGGTACACGATCATCAGCCGCTTGGTGCGGTTCAGCCCGCGCGCGACTGTATTGGCATAGCCGTTGCTGCTGCGCTCGAACGAGCGGTTGAACCAGCCGAAGAAACCCTTCTTCGTACCGTGATGGCCCTTGGGGATCGGCTTGAGCAAGGTGGCGCACAAGGCTGGCGTGAACACGATGGCAACCAGCACCGACAACACCATCGAGGACACGATCGTGATCGAGAACTGGCGGTAGATCACGCCGGTGGAGCCGCCGAAGAACGCCATCGGGATGAACACGGCGGCCAGCACCATGGCAATACCGATCAGCGCGCCCGTGATCTGGCCCATGGATTTGCGCGTGGCCTGCTTGGGCGTCAAGCCCTCTTCGGCCATCACCCGCTCCACGTTTTCCACCACCACGATCGCATCGTCCACCAACAGGCCAATGGCCAGCACCATGCCGAACATCGTCAAGGTGTTGATGGAATAACCGAACGCGGCCAGCACGCCGAACGTACCCAGCAACACCACCGGCACGGCCAGCGTGGGGATGATGGTGGCGCGGAAGTTCTGCAAGAACAGGTACATCACCAGGAAGACCAGGATGATGGCTTCGACCAGCGTCTTGAACACTTCATGGATCGACAGGCTGACGAACGGCGTCGTGTCGTACGGATAGACGACGTCCATGCCCGGCGGGAAGTACGGCTTCAGGTTGTTGATGGTGTCGCGCACCGCCTGCGCCGTGTCCAGCGCGTTGGCGCCCGGGGCCAGCTTGATCGCCAGGCCCGAGGCGGGCTTGCCGTTGTAGAAGCTGTCGATGGCGTAGGTCTGCCCACCCAGTTCAATGCGCGAGACATCGCCCAGACGCACTTGCGAGCCATCGGCATTGACCTTGAGCAGGATGCGGCCGAAGTCTTCCGGCTTCTCCAGGCGCGACGGCCCGATGATGGTGGCGTTCAGTTGCTGCCCGCGCACGGACGGCAAGCCGCCCAGCTGGCCGGACGACACCTGCACGTTCTGTTCCTTGATCGCCGTCACCACGTCCACCGTGGTCAGCCCGTAGTTCACGAGCTTGGCCGGGTCCAGCCAGATCCGCATCGCGTACTGCGAGCCGAACAGCTGGAAGTCACCCACGCCTTGCGTGCGGCTGATGGGGTCCTGTACGTACGAGGCCACGTAGTCGGCCAGGTCGTCCTTGGTCATCGTGCCGTCGGTGGACACGAAGCCCGCCACGATCAGGAAGTTCTTCGTGGCCTTGGTGACGCGGATGCCCTGCTGCTGCACTTCCTGCGGCAACAAAGGCTGCGCCAGCGCCAGCTTGTTCTGCACCTGCACCTGCGCCGTGTCCGGGTTGGTGCCCTGCTTGAACGTCAGCGTGATGGACATGCTGCCGTCGGAATTACTTTCCGACGAGATGTACTGCAAGCCGTCCAGCCCGTTCATCTGCTGTTCGATGACCTGCACCACGGTGTCCTGCACGGTTTGCGCGGACGCACCCGGGTAGGTCACCGCGATGCCGATCGCCGGCGGGGCGATGTTGGGGTACTGCGAGACCGGCAATTGCAGGATGGACAGCGCACCGGCCATCATCAGCACGATCGCGATCACCCACGCGAATACCGGCCTATCGATAAAAAACTTTGCCATGCAAGGCTCCCTGATTACTGCTTGGCCGGGGCGGCATTGGCCGCCTGCGGCTGCTGTGCGTTGGCGCCAGCCTCGGTAGCGACGACTTCGACGCCCGGACGCACCATTTGCAAGCCTTCCACGATCACCTTGTCGCCGGCGGCCAGGCCGTCGGTAACCAGCCACTTGTCGCCAATGGCGCGGTCGGTCGTCAGTTGGCGCAGCTCGACCTGGTTCTTGTCATTGACGACAAGCGCCGTCGGCAGGCCACGCTGGTTGCGCGTCACGCCGCGTTGCGGCACCAGCAGCCCGTCGGCGGCCACGCCGTCAGCCAGCCGCGCGCGCACGAACATGCCGGGCAACAGGCGCCGGTCGGGGTTGGGGAACACCGCGCGCAACGTGATGGAACCCGTACCCTGGTCCACCGTGACTTCCGAGAATTGCAGTTTGCCGGTCTGCTTGTATTGCGAGCCGTCTTCCAGGGTCAGCGACACCAGCGCGGCTTGTTCGCCATCGGCCCTCTTCAGCTGGCCGCTGGCCAGCGCGTCCTGCAAGCGCAGCAGCTGCACGCTGGACTGCGTCACGTCGACGTAGATCGGGTCAATCTGCTGCACCGACGCCAGGGCGGCGGTCTGGTTGGCCGTGACCAGCGCGCCTTCGGTCACCGCGGAACGGCCGATGATGCCGTCGATGGGCGACAGCACCTTGGTGTAGACGAGGTTGATGCGCGCCGTATCCAGCGCGGCCTTGGCCGACAGCACATCGGCCGCCGCCTGGTCGCGCGACGCCACGGCGTTGTCGTAGGTCTGTTGGCTGACGGCGCGCGTGGCCACCAGCGGCTTGTAGCGTTCGGCCAGCAAGGCGGCCGTCTTCTGCTGCGCCTGGGCGCGGGCCAGCGCAGCCTTCTGGCTGTCGAGGCTGGCTTGGTACAGCGCCGGGTCGATCTGATAGAGCTGCTGGCCGGCCTTGACCTCGCCGCCTTCGGTGAACAGGCGCTTTTGCACGATGCCGTTCACCTGGGGCCGCACTTCGGCCACGCGGAACGCGGACGTGCGGCCCGGCAGTTCGGTGGTCAGGGAAACGGGTTGCGTGGTCAGGGTCACCACGGTCACTTGCGGTTTGCCCGCTTGCGGTGCGTCTTGTTTCTTGCCGCAAGCGGCCAGGGTGAGAGCCGATGCCGTCAGCGTGAGCACTGCCGCGCTGCGCCACATAGCGCTTTTCTTATTCATAGATATTCCCGATTTCCGACAAAAAAGGAGCCCGCCTCCGCCCACGATAAGGGGGAGGTCTTGTGCATCGAATGGGTGGATTGGCATTGAAAACGCAAGAGGGCTTTATTGCATTGCTGCATTGCAGAACCCGCATTCTGAGTTATCCCGCCCCAGAAACAAAGGGGCGGATAAAGAAAACATCATTCCATTTATGGGACAATTTCCCACACCAAGTCTGTGAAAGAATCTCGACATGAAACGCTTACAAGGCATGGAACTCTTCGTCGAAGTGGCCAAGACACGTAGTTTTAGCCGCGCTGCAGCAACGCTGGGCGTGCCTAAATCGACCTTGTCTCGCCAGGTGGCCGAATTGGAAAAATCGGTGGGGCTGCGCTTGTTGAGCCGCACCACCCGCAAGGTGGAGCTGACCGATGCCGGGCGGCTGTACTTCGAACGCTGCCAGCGCATCGTGGCCGAGGCGCAGATCGCCCATGAAGAACTGCAAAAGCTGGTCGACACGCCGGCCGGGCCGCTGCGGGTCAACATGCCCGCGGATTTCGGCACCGACTTCCTGGCTGAATCGTTCATGGAGTTCTCCCGCCGCTATCCCGACGTCACGTTTTTCCTGGACCTGGCAAACCCGGACCACGCCTCGCGCGTATTCCAGACCTGCGATATCTCAATCGAAATCGGCGACCTGCCCGACTCGACGCAAATCGCCCGGCTGCTGGGCATGCTGCCCGCCCACCTGTATGCCTCGCACGACTACCTGGAAAAACAAGGAGAACCCAAACATCCCAGTGACTTGACTCGCCATGAGTGCATTGAGTTCCGCGCGGAAGGCGCGGGCCGCGTGACGCGATGGCCGCTCAGCAACGGCGATCAGCACATCGAATTCACGCCGGGCAACCGGTTTTCGGTCAACGGCGTCGCCATGGCGCGGCGGCTGGCCATGCTGGGCGCGGGCATCGCGGTGCTGGTGGGCGGCCAGACGGCTGAACAGCAATCAGGGCAGTTGCGGCGCGTGTTGCCAGACTGGCAACTGGGCCCCTTTCCTGTCTATGCCGTGACCGAGACGCGGCTGCTGCCGGCCAAGACCCGGATCTTCATCGAATTCCTGATGGAGCGCCTGGGCAGCAACGGGCAAGCGAAGGATACGCCCGCCTTCATGAAATAACGGCAGGTTCGAAACAGACTGAAAAATCTGCTGACGCCCGAATTCACTTGTCGGCCAGAAAGAACAGCCCGGGCGGGCCCAGGCTGACTAGATGCTGAACGATAGTGGGATTAAAAGCCCTCGTCGTCGCGCAGATACCGCCACTGCCCCAGCGGCAGGTCGCCCAGCGACACGCGCCCGATGCGCACGCGCTTCAGGCCCACGACTTTCAGCCCGACCAGTTCGCACATGCGGCGGATCTGGCGTTTTTTGCCTTCGCGCAGCACGAAGCGCAGCTGGTCGTGGTTTTGCCAGCGCACATGGGCGGGCTTCAGCGCCTTGCCGTCCAACGACAGGCCGTGATTCAGCAGTTCCAGGCCACGGTCGGGCAAATCGCCCTGCACCCGCACCAGGTATTCCTTGTCCACGCTGGAGTCTTCGCCGATCAGGTGCTTGGCGATGCGACCGTCTTGCGTCAGCACCAGCAAGCCTTGCGAATCGATGTCCAACCGCCCCGCCACCGCCAGGCCGTCCAGGTGCGCGCGTTCAAAGCGCTGCGGATGGCGGTCGCCGGCAAAACGCGAGCGCGAGTCGATCAACGCCACGGCGGGCGTATAGCCTTTTTCGGCCTGGCCCGACACATATCCCACCGGCTTGTTGATCAGGATGGTCACGCGCGAGGTCTGGCGCGCCTGCGCGGCGCGCTCTAGCGTGATGACCTGATCCGGAAACGCCTTGGCGCCCAGTTCGGACACCACTTCGCCGTCCACGCGGACCCAGCCGCGTTCGATATAGCTGTCGGCCTCGCGGCGCGAGCAAAGTCCGCGCTCGGACATGAGCTTGGAGATTCGTACTTTTTCCATGGGCGGTATTGTATGCGTTGGCGAGCCGCCCTTCGGGCTTGGCATAATACGCAGCCATGATGAAACCCGCCGCCCATCTCCCCCCGCTTGCTCCCGGCTGGCTGGCCGTCGCGCCACCCGTCCTGCCCCCCGCCATGCGCCACTGGCTGTTTCGCCCCGGCGCCCTGACCGCCGGCCTGCGCCAGGTAGGCCAGGTGCGCCTGCGCGTGCTGGCCGAATACGCCGACGGCGCGCCGCCCGACGAAGCCCGCGCCATGGGCATCGCGCCCGGCTCGCCGGTCTGGATCCGCGAAGTGCTGATGTCGGTGAACGGCGTGGACAGCGTGCCCGCCCGCAGCCTGACGCCGCTACGCGCGTCGCATGGCGCGTGGCAAGGCATGCGCCGCCTGCTGACCCGGCCGCTGGCCGACATGCTGTATCACGACAGCACCGTCATCCGTTCCCGCTTTGCCTGCCGCCGCCTGGCCTCGCCCGTGCCGTTCTACGCCACGGCGCGCGACGTGCTGCCCACCGACGGCCACTCGCAAGACGCCCACCGCGTGTGGGCAAGACGGTCCGTCTTCTGGCGCCAGGGCCAGCCGCTGCTGGTGGCCGAGTGCTTCCTGCCCGGCTTCTGGGACGTGATCGCCGGCCAGCCCACGCCCCCGCTGGTGCCGCATCAGCGCACGGCGCGATAACAGTAGCCGCCAGCCACGCGGGAATATCCTGGCGCTATTGCTCGCAACCGTCGGCGCCGGTTTTGCCCAGATAAAGCTCCACGGCGCTTTCCACCGTTGGATGGAAATGATCGTCGCCAAAAATTTCCGCCAGCTCAAAGCGCTTGAGCTTGTCCCGCACCGGATCCTTCATCTCGGCAAAATGCAGTGCCGCGCCTTCCTTGGACAGATGTTGGGCAAGTTCGCGCAACATGTCCGCCGCGGTCACGTCAACGCTGGTGACGGGTTCGGCCGCCACCACGACCCGGCGCACCGGCGTGGGCGAGGCATCGACGGCTTCCAACAGCCGTTGCTGAAACAGCTCGGCATTGGCGAAGAATAGCGGCGCGTCCCAGCGAAACAGCACCAGGCCATCGATTAGTGCGGCATCTGGATAGCGCGTCAAGTCGTGATAGCCGCGCAAGTTGGGCACACGCCCCAACACCGCGAAATGCGGCCGCCAGCCATCCCACAGAAACTCGATGATGGCGATGACAACCGCCAGGCCGATGCCGGGTATCGCCCCAAACGCCGCCACGCCGGCAAAGCACAACATCGACAGCCAGAACTCCCATTGCTGGATGCGGTAGATACGGCGCAGGTCCTTGATTTCGAACAGGCCGATGGCCGCGGCGATCACCACGGCGGCCAACGCGCTGTTGGGCAGGTAGCGCAGCAGGTCAGGCGCCAACAACAGCAAAAGCGCCACGGCCGCCGCCCCGACCACGCCCGTCAGCTGCGTGCGCGCACCCGCCGCTTCGGCCACGGGCGTGCGAGATGCGCTGCTGCTGATCGGAAACCCCTGGAAGAATCCCGCCGCCAGGTTGGCCACGCCCAAGCCCACCATTTCCTGATTCGGATCGACATGGGAGTGCGTGCGCGCGGCGTAGGTTCGCGACAGCACGCTTGTATCCGCGAAGGAAATCATCGCCACCGCGCCGCCTCCGACGATGATGGTGAGCCAGTCCGCGTTATCCAGCCATGGCCAGGTGAATGTCGGCAAGCCCTGCGGGATCTCGCCCAGCACTTTCACGCCGTGAACATCCAGCCGAAAAATGCTGACCGCCAATGTGGCCAGGACAACGGCGACCAAGATGCCGGGCACGCGCTTAAAACGCTTAAGCAGCAAGATCGTCACCAAACTGGCCGCCCCTACCGCGAAGGCATACCCGTTGGTTTTGCCATCGGCCACTGCCCGCCCCAATTGCCACAGCTCGCGCAAGGGGCCGCCGCCTTCGATCGGAATGGCGAACAATTTCGGCAGCTGGCTGACAAGCACGGTGAGCGCAATGCCGTTCATGTAGCCATAGCGTATGGGCTTGGACAACAGTTCGGTGATGAACCCCAGGCGCAACAAGCCCAGAACAATGCAGACCAGCCCGGCAATGACGGCCATCAGGCTGGCCGCGGCCACCGCGCGCACGGGGTCGCCCCCGGACACGCTCAGCACCACCGCAAGAATGGGCGCGGCCAGCGCCGAATCCGGCCCCAGCACCAGGATGCGGCTCGGCCCAAAAATGGCATAGGCCAGCAGCGGCACGATGGTGGCGTAAAGCCCGTAGATGCCCGGCACGCCCGACGCCTCGGCATAGGCGATGCCCACCGGTACCAGCATCGCGGCCAATGCCAGGCCCGCCGCCAGGTCGTTGGGTAGCCAAGCCGCTTGATATGACCGTAGTACAGACAGCCCGGGCATCCAGCGCGTAACCGCCGAGTCGGCGGGGGCAGGCGTGGGCGAGGATGCGGGCATGGTGGGCAACCGTCCGTCGCGGGGTCGATCAGTAAAGCAGCCAGACGATCACCGTTCCCCACGTCGTGATCAGAATGTGTCCGAACGCCACCGTGCCGGAATACCCGATGACCGCGACCGGGCTCTGTGATTTTTCCTGCACCGCGGCAAGCCCGGCCGTCATCGTTTGTGCGCCGGCCAGCGCGCCCAGCAGCAACAGGGGCTCAAGCTTCAGCACGTAGCGCCCGAACAGCAAGCCGACAAACTGCGGAACCATCGTGACCACGATGCCCGCCAGGAAAATCGTCAGCCCGACTTCTTGAAGCGCTTGCACGAATACCGGCCCCGCCTTCAGCCCGATCATCGCGACAAAGCCCGCCAACCCGATGGACTTCATGAATTCAAGGGCGCCATGGGAGATGCGCCCAAACAAGGGCCTGGCGGAATTTCGCCAGCCCACCAGCAGCCCAAGAATCAGTGTCCCGACACTGCTGCCAATGGCGATATGCATGCTGCCGATGGGCAGCACCAGCGACGTCCCCACCACCGCGCCGACGAAAATGCCGAATCCCAGCGCAACAAAGTCCGTGGCGTTCAATTCCCGCACGATGCTGCCCATGCGCTCGGCCACGCGTTCAACCGCGGGCTCAAGCCCGACGATACTGAGCACGTCGCCGCGCAACAGCACCGTTTTGGAGCCCACCGGTATCTGCACGCCGTTGCGCCGGATGTCGCGCAGGAACACGCCGCGCACTTCCTGCGCCTGCTCCGCGATCTGAGCCACTGTCTTGCCGACAAGCGCAGGGTTGGACAACACGACGTCGTACATCGCGCTTGGAATATCCAGCAGTTCGCGGTCTGCCTGCTCGACGGCGTGGCCGTCCAGCCATTTCAGTATCACTTCGCTTTTGCCCGAGACCGCCACCACGTCGCCCGCGCACAGGACCGTCGTGGGCTCGACGGCAAGCAAGCTGCCGTCACGCCGGATGCGTTCCACGAACACCCGGTCCGGGGCATATCGCGATTCGACCAGCGCGACGCCATGGCCCACCGCGGGGTGGTCGGGCTGAAGAAGATAGGCGCGCAAGTCGAATTTGCGCCACGCCGAAGCCACGCCGGCTTTCTGACGCTGTATGCCGTACGCCTGTTCAAGCCGCGCGCCCTCCGCCTTCAGGTCCACGCGCAATAGCTTCGGCCCCAGGCTGGAGCAGAACCAGATGATTCCGAACGTCCCGAAGATGTAGCAGAGCGCATCGGCAACCGCGATCTGGCTGATCAGGCGGTCCTTCTCGGCAGCGCTGATGGGAAGATTCCGGATGGCTTCACTACCCGTGCCGATAGCGGGCGACTCGGTCAAGCCGCCCGAGATCAAGCCCACGGCATAACCGAGCTCCAGCTTCAACAAGAGCGCCAGCGCCCAGGCCGTGAGCAGCCCCGCAACGGGTATGACGACGCCCAGCACCGCCCACCGCCAGCCGCCATCCTTCATGCCTCGAAAGAAACTGGGCCCCACCGAGTAGCCGATTCCGAACATAAACAGCAGGAAGAGCACCTGCTTGGCGGTGTCGGATACCGGTATGAGAAAGAAATAGCCGATAAGCAAGCCCGCCAGCAAGGACCCCGTCACCGGCCCGAAGCCGACCCCGCGAATCTTGAATCCGCCGACCCAATAGCCCAGGCCGATCGCCAGGAAAACGGCAAGCTCGGGGTAGCGCTGCAGCAAGTTGCCTAAGAAGTCCATGGCGTTCGGCCCTCGAAAGACGACGTTCTGGACCCCCGACCTACCACCTCCGGGGAAGCCCCCTCAAGTGCGAAACCTGCATGGCATTGTTGCTACCGACGGATCGCAAAGTCCATGCTATATCCGGCAAAATTCCGTCAGACCGGCAATCGGCCGCGTCCGTGGGTGTGCGATC
Organism: Achromobacter sp. RT286_PF; assembly: GCF_059760425.1. Lineage (NCBI taxonomy): Bacteria > Pseudomonadati > Pseudomonadota > Betaproteobacteria > Burkholderiales > Alcaligenaceae > Achromobacter > Achromobacter sp. RT286_PF. The sequence goes on along the minus strand of NZ_JCBAMR010000017.1, from coordinate 57,058 downwards.
CGCCCAGGCCGGCCGATCACGGGTTTGACGCCGAACCGATCAGCGGTCCGCGCGATCATCCGATACTGCCGGCACCGCCGGCGCCGTATACCATTGCGCCGGCGCCACCACCTTGGGCTCGTCCGGGTCCCCTTCGTAGGCCGGCGTCATGATCTGCACGCCGTATTCGTTGAAGACGTCAAGAATGTGGCGGTGCAGTTCGGCATAGGTCTTGGCGATTCTTTGCGTATCGCGGGTGTAGGCGTTCAGCTCGTAGGTAACCGCAAAGTCTCCCAGCTTGGTCAGCAGCACGAAGGGGCCGGGCTCGGCCAGCACCACCGCGCACCGCGCGGCCGCGGCGTGCAGCATGGCTTCAACCTGCCGCCACGGGACTTCGTAGCCAATGCCGACACTGGTGTGAAGAATCAAGCCTTGGGAGGCGGCCAGCGAGCTGTAGTTGGTGACGTCGCTGTTCAGGATCTGGGAATTCGGAATCGTGATTTCTTCATTCTTGTTCGTCCGGACATGGGTCACCTGTAGGCGCACCGACACCACTTCCCCCACCACGTCACCCACCTTCACCCTGTCCCCCACCTTGAACACGCGTCGATAGGTCATCAGATAGCCGGCGATAAAGTTGGAGATTGCCGTGGAAGATCCCAGCGACACCACCAGGCCGATGAAGATTGAAATGCCCTTGAACGCGGCAGTCTCGGAACCGGGGATATACGGGTACGCAACGATCAGCGCAAACGCCAGGATCAATATCCGCGCAAGCTTGTAGGTGGGGATGGCCCATTCCGGCTCGAATTGGGCAAAGCTCACGCGCCGGTGTTCGACCGCATCGAAGAAAGTGCGGACCCGTCGCAGCGCGAAGCGGGCCACGTAATAGATAAGGACAAGGATAAGAATGTCAGGGATCACCGCGGCTGCGGATTTTCCCAGCCTTTCGGCGGTACCGGTGGCCAGGTCGAACAGGTCGTTGGAAAGTGAGCGCGTCCAGGGAAACAGCGCAAGCACGTATTGCAGGTACGCATACACCGATATGACGATGGTGGCGGCGCCCACCGCCAGCACCAGCGCGTGCAACGCCTTCCAGATGGTGTCCGATCGCAATAGCTCGAATGACTGGATATCCACCGCGCGGACGCGGCTTTTCAAAAGCCGGGACACCGCCCTGTCCAGCCAGCGGTTAAGCAACAGCAGAACGGCGATACCCAGGGCCAGCAATACCGTTGCGCCGGCACTGTAAAGGCCGGACCTGAGCAGGGCTTCGGTGCCGCGCGCCCGCCGGAAGTCGTCTATGGCTTGCCGGATTCGCAGCAGATGCAACGCCGCGAGATTGTCACGGGTGGTTTGTTCAAGCTGGGCGTCGGCGTCGCTGACGATGATCAGCGCGGTTGCCCCCGCCATGATGACGGTGCCGTTATCAACGGGCTCGGTCCGAAGGCCGGCGCTTGAAAACGAGGTATCCGCCGCGACCTTCGTGATTCTTTCCCGGATGGCCTCGGCGCGCCGCTCGGCGGGAAATGAGGACAGCCCTCGGACCCGGAAGAGCACCTGGCCGTCCACCTCGACCGGGGCGGTCTCAAGCGCCAGCTCAAGGGGAGAGGGTTCCGGACGCGCGTCCTCTGCCCCAGCGGACAGTGCAGGCGTCAGGATCAGCAGCAACACAGCAAGAATGGAGACTCGGATGATTCCAGTCATGATTCCCTCTCGCGCCGATGCCGCCGTCTTCGTCTTGCGATGACGGCGATTGCCTGGCCAGCACGATAGTTGGCCCGGCGGTTGCAGCGAATCCATCTTAGCGCTATTGATCCGCGAAATGCGATGCGCTTTGGGGGAATTTCTGATCGGGCCGCGCGCGTGGCCTACCCTTGCCCTACCCCTCGTACTGTCGCCCCTGCTCCAGCAGTTCAGGCGTACCGATCACCGCGTTCAAGCCGTCAAAATCCAGCATCCGTTCCTGCCATGGCGCAGTCGTGCCGTGCTGGCGCAGGCTGCCGTAGTAAGCCTGCAAGGTGTGCGCCACGGCGCGCGCCGTGCCGCCGGGAAAGATGACGATGCGAAAGCCCAGGGCGGTCAGCGCGTCCGCGCTTTGCACCGGCGTCTTGCCGCCTTCCACCATATTGGCCAACAGCGGCACGCGCGCGGCAAAGCGGGCGCAGGCCGCCTGCATCTGTTCTGGCGTGCGCAAGGCTTCAATGAACAGCGCGTCGGCGCCGGCTTCAAGATAGCGCTCGGCGCGGTCCAGCGCGGCCTCCAGCCCTTCAACCGCCACCGCGTCGGTGCGCGCCAGTATCAGCGTGGACGCTGACACCCGCGCGTCCACGGCGGCGCGCAGCTTGCCGCACATCTCGGTCGCGGGTATCACCGCCTTGCCATCCAGATGCCCGCAGCGTTTGGGAAAGGTCTGGTCTTCCAGCTGGATCATGGCAGCGCCCGCGCGTTCGAAGCCGCGCACGGTGCGCTGCGTGTTCAACGCGTTGCCAAAGCCCGTGTCGGCATCCACGATCACCGGCGTGGCGACGCGTTCGGTGATCCGGGCCAGCGTGTCCTCGACCTCGGAATAAGTGGTCAGGCCAATGTCTGAACGGCCCAAGCGGGTGTAAGCGATGGAAGCGCCCGACAGGTACAGCGCGGTAAACCCGGCCTGCTCGGCGATCAGCGCCGACAGGGGGTCGTAGATGCCGGGGGCCAGCACGGCGCCCGCTGCCAATTGCGTTTTCAGGGTTTGCTTCATGAGGGTTCCTGTACAAGTTCGTGCCCCAGCAGCGATGCGGCGGTCGCGGCGGCGATATAGCCGCCCGCCACCGCACTGAGCAATCCATTGCCGGACAGATAGCCCGACACGTCGTTGCCCGACACGCCGCGCGCGGCGCCACCGGCAGCCAGCAGATTCGGCAGCGCCTGCCCATCGCGGGTCAACACGCGGCATTGCGCATCGATATCCAGGCCACCTTGCGTATGAAACAGCGCGCCCGTGACCTTGACGGCGTGGTACGGCGCTTGCAGCGTGCGTTCAAAGCGGCGGCCATGGGGGTCCGCCCCATCCGGGCCGACGGCTTGCAAGGTCTGTTGCAACACGCCGGCATCGCAGCCGATCAGCGCCGCCAGGGCGGGCAGATCCGCACAGGTTTTCACTGCTTGGCCCGCTTCGGCCGCCCCAAAATCCGGAAAGCCACGTGCCAATGCCAGCGTGCGGTCGTCGAACACGTTCCAGGCCACGCCGCCCGGCTGGGACAACACATGCACGGCGGCTTCGGAATAGCCCTGCGTTTCGTCATGAAAGCGCCGCCCATCGCGATTGATCTGCACCCCGCCGTCCATCATGACGGCCCAGGAGATCAACGCGCCTTGCGGTGTCGCCCAGGACCCGTGCCCCTGGTAGGCGCCCAGGTCGGCCAGGCGTGCGCCCAAGGCCTTGCCCCATTCGATGGCGCTGCCGTCGTTGCCGACGTGGCCGCCGTAGACGGCCTGGCGCATGGCGGGCAAATGTTCGGCCACCATGGCCGCGTTGCCGCCAAATCCGTTGCAGGCCAGGATCAGCACCTGGCAGCCGATCACGTCCACGGACCCGTCCGGCCGTTCGCAGCCCACGGCGGTGATGCGGCTGCCGGGCTCCACGCCGCCACGGTCGCCCTCGCCCGCTTCCACCCAGATGTCGCGGGCCAGCGCGCGCGTCAACAGATGCGCGCCCGCCGCCGTGGCGGCGCGTTCCAGCGCGGTCACCAAGGCCACGCCCGTGCGTTCCGGCAAGGCATGCATGCGGCGCGCGCGGTGACCCGGATACAGAAAACCGTCCAGGACCTCGAACGCCAGGCCATGTCGCGCCAACATATCCATGGCCGGGGCCGCCGCGCCCGTGTAGGCGGCAACCAGATGCGGCGCGGCCGTGCCGTGGGCCTTGGCCTGGATGTCGGCGGCGAAACGCGCCGCGTCGTCATCGATGCCGGCGGCGCGCTGCACCGCCGACCCCGCTGCCGGAATAAACCCCGAGGACAACGCCGACGAGCCACTGGGCGCGGCGTCGCGTTCGATCAACACGGTTTCAATGCCTGCCTGCGCCAGCCGTAGCGCGGCGGTCAGCCCGCAAGCGCCCGCGCCGATGATCAGCACCGGCACCTGCATCATGTCGGCGTCCGAAGGGCCGCCGGGCTTTCCGCGTTTGACGACAGCCGCGCTCACGACGCCAGCCTGCCGATGAAATCCTTGCACGTGATCACGTCCGCCACCGTGCGCAGGTCCGCCAGCGCGGCATCGTGCATGGCGGGCGTGGGCGCGGCGCAGCCGTCGGCCAGCACGGTCACATGATAGTCGCGCATGTGCGCATCGCGGGCGGTGCTGGCCACGCCGCCGTTGGTGACGATGCCCGCAATCACCACGCTGGAGATGCCCGCGCGGCGCAACACCCAATCCAGCTGCGTGTTGAAGAAGGCTGAATACGCCACCTTCCACACCGCCACGTCCACCAACCCGTCCAGCTCGGCCACATTGGCCTGCCCCGTGGAGCCTGCCGCGAAATCGCCTTTTGCCAGGAACGGACGCAGTTGCTTCAAATGCGGCGAGATCATGGGCTCGCCGTGCGCGTCGGGCCACAGCGTGAACTGGCTGGCCGCCACAAAGCCGCCTTGCGACTTCAACGCGCGGGCCACGGGCGCCACGCGGGCCGGCAAGGCCCGCGCCTGTGGGCTGACCGCGCCGCCGCGATCATAGGCGCCGCCGGGCGCCAGGAAATCGTTTTGCAGATCGATCACCAGCAAGGCGGTGGTACGAGGGTCTAGAACTTGCATGCTTGTCTCCTAGGCGTCCTGCCGGGTAATCAGCAAATTGCCCAACGCGTCGACGCGGCCGGTAAAGCCCGGTTCGATCCAGATGGTGGTGTCGGGCTGTTCAAGAATCGCCGGGCCGGCCACCTCGGCGCCTACCGGCAGGTCCAGCCGCGCATAGCGCACGGCGTCGTGCCACTGGCCCGCGTGAAACACGCGCTGCGTGCCCAGCGCGGCCGGCATGTCGCGGCAGGTGGGCGCCAGCAGCGACAAATCGAATTTGGGGCGTTGGCCGATCCGCGCATAGCGCAGGTTCAGGATGCGCACGGCGATGCCGCTCAAGCTGCGGCCGAATGCGGCGCGGTAGGCGCGGTCGAAGGCCGCTGCAATGCCTGGCCGGGTCAATGCATCGCGCGTGACTTCCACGCAGACGGTGTGGCTTTGGCCCACGTAAAGCATGTCCAGTTCGATGCTTTCACGCACGCCTTCGAATGCCACGCCCGCCGAATCCAGGCGTTCCTGGCAGGCCGCGGCCAGGGCATCGATACGCGCCAACAGGTCGTCGGTGTCCAGCGCGTCCAGCGCGGTGTTCAAGGTCTGCACGCCGTCGTGCCGCATGTCGGCCATGACGCAACCCAGCGCGGACGTCACGCCCGGGTAGCGCGGCACGATGCCGTGCGCGGCGTCCACTTCATTCATCATGGCGCACACATGCAAGGCGCCACCGCCGCCGAATGGCATGTACGCGAACTTGCGCGGATCGTGCCCGCGTTCGATGGACACCACGCGTATCGCGCCGGCCATCTTGGCGTTGGCCACGGTCAGGATCGCCTCGGCGGCCGCGTGCACCTCCAGGCCCAGCGGTTTGGCCACATGGTCTTCGATGGCCGCGCGCGCCAGCTCCACGTTCATGGTGGCCAGCAGGCCGCCGCCCAACGGCCGCTCTGCCGAGATGCGGCCCAGCAGCACATTGGCGTCGGTAACGGTGGGCCGGGTATTGCCGCGCCCATAGCAGGCCGGGCCCGGAATGCTGCCCGCGGATTCCGGCCCCACCTGCAACAGGCCGCCCGCGTCCACGCTGGCGATCGACCCGCCGCCCGCGCCGATGGTCTCGATCTGGATCATCGGCGCGCGCACCACCATGCCGAAGTCGATCACGGTCTGCGCCGACAGCGAGGCCTCGCCGCCCGCCACCAGCGACACGTCGAACGAGGTGCCGCCCATGTCGCCGGTAACGACGTTGGGAAAGCCGGAGGCGCGCGCAATCGCCGCGCACGCAATCACGCCCGCCGCCGGGCCCGACAGCGCGGTGCGCACCGGCACGTCGCACGCCGTCTGCCGCGACATCACGCCGCCATTGCTCTGCACGACCAGCAGCTCGCCGTCAAAGCCGTGCTCGCGCAAATCGGATTCCAGGCGCGTCAGATAACTGCCCACCACCGGCTGCAACGCGGCATTGAGCACCGCCGTCGAGCAGCGTTCGAATTCGCGGATCTCGGGCAGCACTTCGGTGGCCGCCGTGACATTGGCGTTGGGCCAGAGTGCGCGCACGCGCGCCACCGCCTGCGCCTCGTTCACCGGGTTCGCATACGCGTTGACGAAGAACACGCACACGGCCTCGCAGCCCTGCTCCAGCAGCGCGCGCGCGGCGGCCTCCACCTGGCCCAGGTCCACCGGCGTGTGCACGGTGCCGTCGGCCAGCACGCGTTCGCTGACTTCCAGGCGCAGGTCGCGCGAGACGACCGGTTCGTAATTGCCGCGCAGGCCCCAGGTCTGGGGTCGGTCGCGGCGGCGCATCTCCAGCACGTCGCGGAATCCCGCCGTGGTGATGATGCCGGTGCGCGCCACCTTGCGTTCCAGCAGCGCGTTGGTGCCCACGGTGGTGCCATGGACGATGGTGTTGATGGCGCCCGCGCCGTCGGCCACGCGCGCAATGCCGTTCATGAAGCCACGCGCTTCTTCGCCGCGCGTGGACGGTACCTTGACCACGCGCGCCGTGCCGCCTGCCTCGTCCAGCACGAACAGGTCCGTGAACGTGCCGCCCACGTCCACGCCCACCACAAGCCCCCGCGACGCGTTGCTGCCTGGGACGAAACCCCGATCTGCCGTGCTCATGCCAACTGCTCCTTCTTGTTGCCGGCGATATCGCCCACATAGCCCATCTTGCGGTCGTGTTCACGCGCGGCCGTCGTGCGGCCGGCAGGATCGCCGTAGCCGCCACCGCCCGGCGTTTCCAGCCGCACGCGGTCGCCGCGCTGTAGCTGAATGCCCAGCATCTTCGAACTCATCGGGGGGGATGCCCATTGCCCGTCCTGCTGATACCGGAACACGTTCAGTGCAGCCTGGCCGCCGCCCGCGATGCCCTTGGGCGCGCTGCGCCCGCGTTCCCCGAAGATGAACGCTTCGGCGCTGTCTTCCAGCAATTCGATTTCGTAGATGGCGCCCAGCCCGCCGCGATGCTTGCCGTCGCCCGCCGAATCCGGGCGCAGCGCCCACTGCGTGAAGCGGACGGGATAGGCGGCTTCCAGGATCTCCAGCGGTGGAATGGTGGCGGTGGAAATCGGCGCATTGCCGTGGCTCAGCCCGTCGCCATCGGCGTGCCCGCCGTGCCCGCCACCGAAAAAGCTGAACATCACCCAGCGCTGCCCTTTGCGCGCGGCGTCGCTGCGATAGCCGGCGATGGACAGCGCATTGATCGTGCCGTAGGCCTGGGCCATCGCGCGCTCTGGGGCGGCTTGCGCCATCGCGCAGAAGATCACGTCGATCATGCGCAGGATGGTTTCGGTATAGCCGCCCACCGGGCGCGGCCGGTCGGCCGAGATGACCAGGCCATCGGGCAACACCACGTCCACCGCGTCCAGCACGCCCGCGTTGGCCGGCACGTCGGGAAACAGGTGCTTCAGCGCCACGTAGCACGCCGCGATGGCAGTGGCGCGGGAGATATTGACGGGCCCCGCGCAGGCGGGCGACGTGCCGTTGAAGTCCAGCGTCAGCCGGTCACCATTGATCGACAGCTTCAGCGCGATGCGCAGCGCCACGTCGCGCACACCGTCGTTGTCCAGCATGTCTTCGAACGCGTAGTCGCCGTCGGGCAGGCGCGCGATGTGGTCGCGCATCAAACGACGCGCACGCTGGCGCAAGGTGTCCAGCGACTCCAGCACGGTGGCGTCGCCATATTCGTCCAGCAGCCCGTCCAGACGCCCCGCGCCCAACTCCAACGCGGCCAGTTGCCCGTTCAGGTCGCCCCACAAGCTGTCCGGCAAGCGGGTGTTGGCCTTCAGGATGGCCAGCACGTCCGGGTCCAGCACGCCCGCGCGCACGATGCGCACCGGCGGGATCTGCACCGCCTCTTGCCAGCATTCGGTGGCGGCCGGGTTGTAGTTGCCCGGCACCGCGCCGCCCACGTCGTGCCAATGCGCGGCCGACGCCAGAAAGCAGAACAGCTTCTGGTCGCGGAACACCGGGCGCACCAGCTTGAAGTCGTTGGCGTGCGTGCCGCCTTCGTACGGGTCATTGAACAGCCAGACGTCGCCGTCCACCATGCCGCCGCGTTCGGCCGCCACCTTGGCCGCCGCCTTCACGGCAAACGCCATCGCGCCCACGAAGACCGGCAGGCCGGACTTGCCCTGGATCAGCGTGGCGCCCGTGGCCGCGTCGTACATGCCGTGGCAGGCGTCGTGGGCCTCGGCAATGATGGGGTTGAACGCGCTGCGGTACAGCGTCGCGTCCATCTCATCGGCAATCTGTTCCAGACGGCCCTTCAGGACCGCCAGGGTGACGGGATCTAGCATCGTGTTCTTCCTAGGAGGTTTGGCGCTGTTTCAGCAGATTCAGCAGCCCGCCGGCCCGCACCATGTCCATCAGGAAGTCAGGTACGGGCTCGCAAGGCAATGCAGCGGGGTCGGCGGCTTGGGCGCGGCCGATACGCCCGGCGATGGGGTCGAACGTGATGCGTTCGCCTTCGGCCAGCGCATCCGCCTGCGCGCAGGTCAACAGCAACAGGCCGACATTGAAGGCGTTGCGAAAATACAGGCCGTTGAAAGACGGGGCGATGACGGCGGCCACGCCAAGGCGCACCAGCGCCGATGCGGCTTGCTCGCGCGAGGAGCCGATGCCGAAGTTGTGCCCGGCCACCAACACGTCGCCCGGCTGCACCTGCGCCGCGAATTCCGGGCGGACGCGTTGCAGGCAGTGGCGCGCGATTTCGTCGATGCCGAACTTCATGTAGGCGCCCGGGGCCAGCGCATCGGTGTCGATATCGGCCCCCACGCGCCAGACGCGATGGGTCGATGTGGCGGGCGTCGACGTGGTCCGCGCCGTGCCGGCTTCGACGGCGGTGGGAGTTGTTGCAGCGCGGTCGGTCATGCCATCACCTCGCGCGGGTCTGCAATGCGGCCGGCAACGGCCGAGGCTGCCACGGTGTAGGGCGACGCCAGGTAAACCCGCGCCGTCTCGGAGCCCATGCGGCCCTTGAAATTGCGCGCGGTGGTGGAGATGACGCTGGCCCCGTCGGGAATGGACCCGCCATAGCCCGCACAGGCCCCGCATGACGTGGCCAGCACCTCTGCGCCGGCGTCTTGCAGCACTTGCATCACGCCTTCCTGTTCGGCCTGTTGCTGGTCCAGGCGGCTGGCCGGCGCCACCATCAGGCTCATGCCCGGCGCCAGGCGGCGCCCGCGCAAGACGCTGGCCGCGGCGCGCAGATCCTCAAGCTTGGCGCCCGTGCACGCGCCGATATAAGCCACTTGCACCGGCACATCGCGGTACTGGTCCACGTCGCGCGCGTTCGCCGGGCTGTGCGGCGCGGCCACCTGCGGCGCCAGCAAGGCCGCGTCAAAGTCGTGCCATTCGGCGTCGGCGTCCGCGTCGCTTTGCCAGCGCGCCAGGTCCAGGCTGTCGGTCACGCCCGCCTTGCGCAAGTAGGCGGCCGTGGTCTCGTCCGGCGCGATCAGGCCCACCTGCGAGCCCAGCTCGGCGCTCATGTTGGACAGCGTCATGCGTTCCTGCATGGGCAGCGCGCGCACGGCCTCGCCGCAGAACTCCACGGCTTGGTAGCGCCCGCCGTTCATGCCGTAGCGGCCGATCATGTGCAGCATCATGTCCTTGGCGGTCACGCCGGCGGCCAGCCGCCCGTTCCAGCGCATCATCAACGTTTGCGGCACCTTGACCCAGATCTTGCCGGTGACGGCCACGCCCAGCATTTCGGTGCTGCCGATGCCGAACATATACGCGCCGAACGCACCGCCCGTGGGCGAATGCGAATCCCCGCCCACGCAGAACATGCCGGGGCGGATGTGGCCATGCTGCGGCACGACCACATGGCAGATGCCAACCGAGTCATACACATTGGGCAGTTGCTGCCCCGCCGCCCAGTCGCGCGCAATGCGCACGATGCGGCGCGATTCGTCGTCGGATTCGGGCACGTAGTGGTCGATGACCAGCACGATCTTCTTCGGGTCCCACAGCGACGCGCCCAGCTCTTGCAGCATGGGCTGCAAGCGGCGCGGCCCGCTGGAGTCATGGAACATCGCCAGGTCCACGGCGCAGGTCACGATTTCGCCCTGCTGGACCGAGGCACGTCCGCAGGCGGCGGCGATCAACTTCTGGGCCAGGGTCTGCGGTGAGCGCTGCGGTGAATCCTGGGGCCGGAGGGCTTGATCAACAGGCATCGCTACATCCCCAGATAGGCCTGGCGCACGTCGTCGCTGGCCATCAGTTGCGCACACGATCCGCTATAGCGCACCGCCCCGTTTTCCATCACATAGGCACGCTGCCCGGTTTCCAGCGATTGCCCCACGTTCTGCTCGACCAGCAGAATTGCCAACCCATCGGTGTGCAGGCGCTGGATCAGGCCGAACAGTTCTTCAACCATCAAGGGCGACAGGCCCAGCGAGGGTTCGTCCAGGATCAACAGGCGCGGTTCGGCCATCAGGCCGCGTCCGATCGCCAGCATCTGCTGCTCACCGCCCGACATGGTGCCGGCCAGCTGCGCCAGCCGTTCGCGCAGGCGCGGAAAAATATCCAGCACCTTGTCCAGGTTGCCCGTGCGATGCTCGCGCGCCCGGGTGAACGAACCCAGCTCCAGGTTTTCGCGCACGCTTAGGTTGGGAAAAATGCGGCGGCCTTCAGGGACCTGGATCAGCCCGGCGCGCACCAGGTCACGGTAGTGCCTGCCGGTCAGGTCGTGACCGTCAAAACGCACCGATCCGCCCCAGGGCTTGCACAGCCCGCAGACGGTGTTGTTCAACGTGGATTTGCCGGCGCCGTTGCTGCCCAGCAGGACGACGATTTCCCCTTCGCCCACCGCCAGGTCCACGCCGCGCAGCACCTCCATGCGCCCGTAGCCCGCCCGCAAGCCGGTCACTTCAAGCAGCGCGCTCATGCCGGCGCCCCTTGTGCGGCCAGCCGCGCGGCCGCGCCATGCCCCAGGTAGGCCTCCACCACCGTCGGGTCGCGGGTGACTTCGCCCGGCGTACCGGACGCAATCAAACGCCCCTGCGCCAGCACCCACACGTGTTCGGCCAGGCTCATCACCGCGCGCATCACGTGTTCGATCATCAACACGGTAACGCCATCGTCCACCAGCTTTTTAACCACCGGAATCATCTCGTCGATCTCGCTTGGATTCAGGCCGGCCAGCACTTCGTCCAGCAGCAGCAGGCGCGGGCGCGTGGCCAGCGCGCGGGCCAGTTCCAGCCGCTTGCGCCCGGCCACGGTCAAGTCGGCGGCGGGCTTGTCCAGCACCTTGTGCAGGTTCACGCGCGCGGCCACGTCTTCGGCGGCGGCCAGGGCAGCGCGCCGATCGCGCAGGCGCAGATGCGCGCCCACGGCTATGTTCTGGCGCACCGTCTGCGCACCGAACGGCTGCACGATCTGGAAAGTGCGGGTCAGGCCCAGCTGCGCGGATTCATGCGGTGCGCGTCCGGTGATGTCTTGCCCGGCAAAGCGCACCGACCCGGCGCCCGGTTTCAAAAAGCCGGACAGCAGCGCAAACAGCGTGGTCTTGCCTGCGCCGTTGGGGCCGACCAGCGCGGTCAACGAGCCCTCGGGCACGGCCAGGTTCACGTCCTGCACGGCCTTCAGGCCGCCGAACGAAATCGAGAGATTGCTGGCTTGCAAAAGGATGTCAGGCACGGGCGCGCTCCTTGCCGAACAACCGGCCCAACGATTGGCCGCTGCCACTGATGCCGCGCGGCAGGAACATCACGATCAGAATCAGCACCACGCCGTAGATCACCATGCTGATGCCGGGCAATTCACCAAACAGATTGCGCGTCAGGTCGGCCAGCCCATGCAGGGCGACGGCGCCCAGCACCGGCCCCCACAACGTGCCCATGCCGCCCACGATGGCGCCCACCAGCGCTTCCACCGATACGGCGGAGCCGAAGGCGATGCCCGGGTCGATGTACTGGAACACCTGCACATAGAACGCGCCCGCCGCGCTCATGAACGCCGCCGACAGTGCAATGCCGCCCAGCTTCACCCGCAAGGGGTTCACGCCGATGGCCCGTGCGGCGTCTTCGTTGTCGCGCACCGCTTGCAAGTACGCGCCAAAGCGCGAGTGCCGCAGCCACGCCGTCACCAGCAACGCCAGCACCACAAACGCCAGCAGCAGATAGATGTAGCCCCGGCGCGACGCAAACTGCATGTTTGCCGCGCCCTCTTGCAGCGGCACCATCAGCCCCACCCCACCGCCCGTGAAGGACGCCGACAAGGCCAGGATGCGAAACACTTCCGCAAACGCCAGCGTCACCAGGGCAAAGTAAGACCCCTTCAGGCCGTAGCGAAACGTCAGCCCGCCCACCGCCAGGCCGACCAGCGCGCCCAGCGCAATCGCCACCGGCAACGCCAGCCACGGATTGATGCCGAAGTTCAATTGCCCCAGCGCTTGCGCATAAGCGCCCACGCCGAAGAACAGCGCATGGCCGAACGACAGCTGCCCGCCATACCCGCCCAGAATGTTCCAGGCCTGCGACAGCAGCGCGGCGTACAACGACATCATCACGAACGTCAGCAGCACGCCCGATTGCGCAAACGTTGCCAAGGCGGCCAGCGCAAGGCCGAACAGCGCGATGGCGCAAAGATCCCTATTCATGTTCAGCCCCTCGCCCCGAACAGCCCCTGCGGGCGAAACAGCAGCACCGCGATAAAGATCGCGAAGATGCCCATCTGGCCTAACGAATCGCCCAGGAACAGGCCGCCGATGGATTCCACCACGCCGATCAATAGCCCGCCCACCAGCGCCCCCACGAAGCTGCCCATGCCGCCCAACACCACGATCGTGAAGGCCACCAGCACGAAGCCGCTGCCCACCTGCGGGTTCACGTAATAGGCCGGCAGCAGGAAACAGGCCGCCGCGCCCAGGCAGGCCATGCCGATGCCGAACGACAGCGCATAGACTTTTTCCACGTCGATGCCCATCAGCTTGGCGCCCTGCTTTTCGCGCGCCACCGCGCGGATGGCGCGGCCCAGGTCGGTGCCGCGGATGATCCAGAACAGCACCGCCGCCACCGCCAGCGCGCCGAAGAACGCAATGACCTTGGGCAGCGCGATCATGGCCGGGCCGATTTCAACCGTGGACAGGGTGTAGGCGGTGTCGATGCTGCGCGTGTCGGACTTGAACCACACCAGCGCCAGGTTCTCCAACACAATGGCCAGGCCCAGCGTCACCAGCAGGATGTTCTCGTCCTTGCCATGGCTGGCCCGGTTGATGACGAAGCGCTGTAGCGCATAGCCCAGCCCGAACATGCCCGCCACCACCAGGGGCAGCGCGGCATACGGGTCGATGCCCAGCCGGTCCTTCAGCAGATAGACGGCGTACAGCGCCACCATCAGCGCGGCGCCGTGGGCGAAATTGATGATGTGCAGCACCCCGTAGATCAGGGTCAGCCCCAGGGCGATCAGCGCGTACACCGCGCCGGTCGTCAGGCCGTTCAGCACCGACGAGAAAAGGATGGCCGGGTCCAGCATGCTTGCGCTCAGCCCTTCAACGGAAAAATCGCGTCGGCCTGGCGATACTCCGCCGGGATGATCACCTTGATGTCGCCGCCGATCACCTGCGTCAGCAGCGGCTGCGCGCCCGTGTTCTGGCCGTTGACGAACTTGGTCGGGCCGTAGGGCATCAGGTTGTCGTGAAAGGTGCTGGCCGCCAGCGCGTCGATGATGGCGGCGCGGTCGGCGGACTTGGCGCGTTCGATGGCATCCGCCAGCAATTGCACCGCCACGTAGGTCATGAACACTTCGTAGCTGAAGTACGCGCCCTTTTCCTCGACGCGCGCCTTCAACGGCGCAACACGCGGGTCTTTTGGATTGAACCAGTGGTTGCAGTCGATGATGCCGTTGGCGATATCCGGAAATTCCTTCAAGAACTTGTAGCTGGACGCCGCGCCCCCCAGCACCGAATAAATCGCCTTGGGCTGCACCTTTTGCTGCTTCATGGCGCGCAGCAACAGCGCGTATTCGTTGTAGTAATTGGCGGGGATGACGATGTCCGGATTCACGGACTTCATGCGCAGCACGATGTTGTTGAAGTCGCGCGTGGGGTTCGGGTGCTTGACCACTTCCTTGACCTCAAAGCCCTGCTGCGGCAACGACTTGGACAACAGCGCCGCCGTGCCGGTGCCAAACAGCGAATCCTCGTGCACGATCATCACGGTCTTGGCCGGCTTGCCGGCAGCGTCGTTCAGCGCCACCAGGTCGGTAATGGCGCGCTCGCTGCAAGCCCGGTAGCCCGGCCCGAAACGGAAGGTGTTCTTCAGCCCGCGTTCGACAATCTGGTCGGCCACGCCTACGTCCACCACATGCGGCAGGTTGTACTTGGCCGCCGTCTGCGTGGTGGCCAGGCAGATCGCGGAGGCGTACGCGCCGACGATGGCCGACACGCCCGCCTCGTTCATCTTTTCCACCTCGGCGGAACCGGCCTCGGGGCGCGACTGCGCATCGCCCAGCACGGCGGACAACGGCGCGCCACCCAGGGACTTGATGCCGCCGGCCTTGTTGATGTCTTCAATGGCCAGCAGCGCGCCCAAGCGGCATTGCTGGCCCGAATACGCCAAGGCGCCCGTCACCGGATGCAGCACGCCGATCTTCACCGGCGCGGCGCCTTGCGCGCGCGCCACCCAGGGCGCGGACAACAGCGCCGTGGCGGCGGCGGAACGATAGAGGAAGGTGCGGCGCGAATTCATGGGTGATCTCCGAAGGGTTCAATGAAATTGGGCCGACAGCTCTTCGCTGACCCAGACCTTGGCGTCGATGCTGCCGACGCGCGACAGCTGCAATTGGTATTGGTATCGGTCGGGCCGGTACAGGCCCTGCAACAGCTGGACGGGGCGATCATTCACGTCGCGCACGACTCGCGTCACGGCCAGCAGCGCCGAACCCACGGACACATCCAGATGGCGCGCCACCTGCGCATCGGCCAGGCGCGCCGAGATGGTCTGCGTGGCGCCGCCAAATTCCACGCCGGCCGCTTCCAGCAGCATCAGCAAGGGCTCGCGTTCCAGGTCTTGCCGCGTGAAGTCGGCCACCGCTTGCGGCACGTAGGTGGTGATGTGGGACAGCGGCCCGGCCTCGGTGCTGCGCACGCGCAGGCTTTTGTGAACCGGCGCACCCGCGGGAATGCGCAACGACTCGGCCACCGTCGGCGGCGCGGACACGAGCGTGCTGTCCAGCACCTGCACCGAGGTGCGCAGGCCCATGTTGACGATGTTCTCAAGCAGCCCGGTCAGGTGCGCCTTTTGCGACGCATTGGCGGCGGGCACGGCCTGCGCGGCGGTGGACGCGCGCAACGGCCAGGTGCCCAACCCGGGGCGGCGAGACACCAGCCCGTCGGACACCAGCATCTCCATCGCCTTGCGGATGGTGATGCGGGCCACGTCGAACTGCGCCGCCAGCGCGTGCTCGCCCGGCAGCCCGTCCTGATCGAAACGACCTTCTTGCAATTGCTCGCGCAACACAAGGTAGATCTGGTGGTACTTCGGCAGAGGCAGTGTGGTTCCCATGCCGGAAACTCTAGGGGTGTCCTAATGTACCGTCAATGGAACAAATGGCCGGATGGGTTGTTCTATCGGGAAAACACCGAGGTCGGCTTCGAGCGACCCCGCCTCGATCCCGCCTCGGTCCCGGCTCAATACCGCCTCAATACCGCCTCAATACCGCCAGCGCACGTTCAACGACCCTGCATGTTCCCGGTTGCCGCCGCCGTACTGGCCGCTGTAGTTCAAGCCCAGCGACGCATTACGCGACACGGCCACTTCCCCGCCCAGTTCGGCGATGGCGGCGTTGCGGGCGATGGGCGCGCCCGACACCGTGAACGCTTGCCCGCCATCGAACGCCATGGTGGACCGCGGCAGTACATCGCCGAAGGCATGGCGCCAACCCAGCGTGGCTTGCAAGCGCGCTTCGGCACCCGCCATCGAGACGTTCGTTTGCGTGCGCACGCCCAGCGTGCTGCTGGTCTGCTTGTTGCTGCTGCTTTGGCCGCTAAGCGCCGCCGAGCCGCCCGACTCGCTGAAGCTGCGGCTGCGCAAGTCGCTCCAGGCCACGCCTGCGAAGGGTTCCAGGGTCGTGCGGTCGGACAAAGGCAGCGCATAGCCCAGTTCGGTGAAAAGCTGCGTCGTGCTGGCGCCGTAGTCGGCGGTCAGCTTTTGCGATGCGCCGGCTACCGAGGCGTAGCGCTCGCTGGCGACGTCGTGCCAGGTGTAGGACGTGCCGACCAGCAGGTTCAGCTTGCCCGAGCCGGCATCAAACGATTTACCGCCATAGACGGCGGCGCTGTAGCCGGACACGTCCGCCTTCGAGGCGCGGTCGTCGACACGGATCTTGCTGTCCGTGTAGCCCAGGGCCGCACCCAGCCGCCATCCGTTACCCACGGCATGGTCGGCGCCCACAAACAGCCCGCCGGTGTGCTGACGCACTTGCGCCGTGTTGTCCGTGGCGTTCTGCGTTTGCCAATTGCCAACCAGCTCGGCCCAGGCGGGCTGCGCGTTTGACGACGGCAAGGCAGAGGCGGACAGCGTGCCGCCCGCCTGCGCCGTGGGAGACCCCGGGCGCATGCCGGCGTTCAGGTTTGCGCGCAGGTGCGACAGCGGCAGCGTGCGCGTCGTGCCGGCCGAACCCATCAGGCTGGACGCGACGCTGGCGTGCGCTTCGCCGGACAGGCTGTTGAACGCGGCGCGCGGAGCGCCGTCGGGCAAGGTCAGGATGTACTCGTGCAGCGCATTGCCGGCTGGCAGGCTGTCCAGCGCGTTGGCGACGGCGCGCTGGTTGCCGGTGCGCGCGGCGTCGGCAAAGGCAATCGGACGGCTGGGCGGGGTGGGCGCAGCCGGCGCGGTGGGTGGGGTGGGCGTGATCGGCGTGGTGGGGTCCACCGGCACCTGCTTGCGTCCCAGTTGCAACGTGACGTCCTGCGCGCCGTAGCGCAGCGTCGGGGCCAGGAAAGCGTAGTTCGACGACACGGCGTTGAACTGACCGTTGACCGAGCCGGCCGTCAGGATCGTGTATTGCCGCGTACTTTCAAAACCGCCTTCCGGCCCGACGTGCACAAGCGAACCGGCAAGGTTTGCCGCGCCGCTGACCGCCACCCGCGAGCTTGCCGACGAGGCCGGGTCGGCGCTCACCTGGTAGACCGAGCCCGGCATGAACGTCAGGTCGCCCGCCACCTTCAGCGTGCTGTTGGCGTTACCCGGAGCCAGCACCGCGCCGTTTTGCAGCGTGGTCGTGCCGACCTGGCCCGTGCCTTGCAACAGCGTGCCGTTGGCCATGGTCAACGTGCCGCCAAGCTTGCCGGCGGACGCCATGTTCAGCACACCGGCCTGCACCAGCAGGTTGCCGGCATACGCGCTGCCGTCCCCGGCAATGTTGAGCACGCCCGCGCCCGTCTTGCTCATGTCACCGCTGCCGGTGATCGAGCCCGACAAGCCGAGCGTTGTGCCCGATGCCACGTTGATGCCGCTTGCCTGCCCCGGCGTCAGCGTGACGGCGCGGTTCGTGTTGAAACTGGCCGTGGTCGCCAGCACACCGCCGCTCAGCGTCAAACCGCCGGTGGCGGCGCCCAGGTTGGCGTCGTTCGACACCGACACGGTGCCCAGGCGCACATCGGTGCCACCGCTGTAGGTGCTGTCGCCCGTCAGAATAAGGGTGCCGTAATCCGTCTTGGCCAGCGTGCTGGCGCCGGTCAGACGCGAGGCGATGGTCCCCGTCATGCCAGCCCCGGCAGCCAGGCCCGACCCCACTCGGATGACGCTTTCACCGCCTGCGCCTTGCAGCGCGATGTCGTCACCTTCAATGCGGTAGCCGTCGGTTGCGATCTGCATGCCGGTGACGCCGATGGCGCCGGCCGACGCGTCGACCGTGACCGTGCCGGCTTGCCCCTGGAACACGGCAAAGGTGGGGTTGGGCTGAAACACGCCGTTCAGCGTGCCGTCCAGATTGGTCCAGTTGCGGCCGTCGGCGCGCCACGCGCCCGTGCCGCCGTTGATGATGCCGTTGTCATGGCCGGCGCTGTTGCCGCCGTCCCAGAAACCCAGCGTCGCGCCGCTGGTGGATGCCAGGTTCACCTGGCCGCCCACGGCGGTCTGAATGCGCAGGTCGCCGGGCAATACGCCCGTCGGCGCGGTGCCCAGGGCCAGCGTGTTCGTGGTCAACGCACCGCCATAGTTGAACAGGCGATAGATGCCGGGGCCAAATCCGCCTTGGTCGCTGACGTTCAGCGTGCCGGCCAAAGCCAGGTTGCCACCCACGTCAAACAACGCGTTCGATGACGCGGTGCTACCCAGCGCCACATTGACCCGGCTGGCGCTGTCCAGCGCAAGGTCGCCGTTGATGGTCAGCGTGCCACCTTGCGCGCCTTGCAGCGTGCCGCCCGTCACGCTGACGTTCTGGCCGATCGTGCCACTGCCCGATAGGAAACCAAGGCTGCCGATGGTGGCGCCGCCAAGCAGCGTTCCCGTGACGTTCAGCCGAGCGCCGGTCACGTCGGCGCTGCCGCCAAGCTGGTTGGCCACCGTCAGCACACCACCGCGCACGCGCGTCGAGCCGGCAAATGCGCTGCTGTCGGCCGTCAGGCTCAGCACGCCCATGCCTCGCTTTTCGAATGCGCCGCTGCCGGTGAACACGCCCGACGCGCTGCCGTCCACGCTCTGGTTGAAGATGGCAGTACCGTTGTTGAGCAGATTGCCCCGGATCGACGCACTGTCGCCGATCAAGCTGCCCGCCAGCACTTGTGTGCTGGCGTGGGTATTGGCACCCGACAACGTCAGCGTGCCGGCGCCATCCTTAACAAGCGCGCCGGCCCCCGAGACCGTGCCGGCCAAGCCCAGTTCGATACCGGCCGCCACATTGAAGATGCCGTTCTGGACCAGGGCAACGTCGCGCGCCGAGTCAAAGCTGGCCGTCGTGGTCAGCGTGCCGCCGGCCATCGCCAGCGCGCCACCGGCCGCCCCCAGGTTGGCGTCCGACGCAACCGATAGCGTACCGCTCTGGATTTCGGTTCCGCCCGAATACGTATTGACGCCCGCAAGGGTCAACGCGCCCCCGCCTGTTATCGTCAGCCGCCCGGTGCCGCCCAGCCCCGTCGAAATGCCCACGTCGAAGCCGTTGGAATCCAGGTACATGCCGTTGGCACCCAGCGTGACGTCGCCCGCGCTGAATCCCTGGAAGAGATCCGCTTGCGCGGTAGTCGCGCGCAAGATGCCGCCATCGAAATCGACAGTGCCGGTTGCCGTGCCGGCATGCCGGATGATGGGTCCCGTTTCCAGGACGCCCCGCAACGCCGGGTCCAGGCCATAGACAAACAGCGACCCGCCTTGCCCCCCGATCTCGACCCGGGGTGCACTAGCCGTGGCGCCCTTTTCGATAAGCAGGCTGCCCGTCGTCCCTGGCAGATTGCCCAAGAGGATTCCGGTTGCAGTGTCCAGGCGCGAGTTCGCGCCGGAGACCAGGGCCGTGCCGTTGGAATACAAACCGACGAAGGCTCGCGCGACGGACAATTGGCCGCCGTCAAGCAATCGCAGCTCGCCCAGGCCGCCGGCGCCTACATTGAAGTAAAAGGCAGTCCATTTGGAATCTGCACCGGTGACGATGGCAGTGCCGGTACCGGTTGAACCGATTTGGATATCATGGGAATTCAATTGCGCGCCGGCGCTTACGGTCAAGATCGCGTCGGCCGTGGATCCGACGATGATTTCCGAAGTCCCGCTGCCCAGCCGCGCCGTGGCGCCCGTGAGCTCGACGGTGCCGCGATTCACGTAGACGTCGCCTGTTCCCGTACTCGCGCCCAACAGGCGCAGCATGCCCGTACCGTTGTTGGCAAGGTTGCCGCTGCCGCTCATGGCGCCTGCATAGTCAACGATGTCGGACCGGCTGAACACCACCGACGCATTATTGACAATATTGCCGGCGATCGAACCCGTGGTGGCGCCGGCGCCGATTTGCAACGTCCCCGCGGATACCGTCGTTCCGCCGGTGTAGGTGTTATTGCCCGTCAGGACCGTCGTGCCACTGCTGTTGACCGCCACGGAACCGGACCCGGCGATGGCCGGTGTCAACACATAAGAGCCGGCATCGGACTGGTTGAAATTGATAAGCCCGTTGTTGACCAACGAGGTCAGGTTGACGATCGTGCCGCCCGTTGCAACGCCCGGCGAAGCGCCACCGATATTGAGCGTGCCGTTGCCGTCGATGGTGAACGCGCCGCCCCCGGCGAAGTTGGCCGTGCCCGGGCCCAGGTTGAACACACCGGTCCCGCCACCCGTGCCGCCACCAAGCTGGACGCGCGCGCCGCTTCCGATCGCCACGGTGGAATTACCGCCAAGAGTCAGCGTACCGTTGCCGCCCTGCCCGCCTGTGTACGAGGCATTGGCACTGCCCCCGCCCGCGCCGCCGATCAGAAGGGTGCCCGCGACGGAAAGCGACGACCCCATCAGCGTCAATGCGCCGTCCCCGCCGCGTCCGCCGATGCCGACGATGCTGCTGCCTCCGCCAGACCCGCCCAGCAACAGCGATCGGTTCACCGTCAGCGTCGCATTGTTGACGGTCAGGTCGCCTGCCGTGCCGGCGCCACCCGCAACGATCTTTCCGGCCCCGCCGCCGCCGCCGCCGATGCCGACATAGTCGTAGGTGGCCGGCAAGGTAATGACGCCCGAGGAAGCCGCTTGGGCGCCCTGGCCTGCCGTGCCTGCAAAAGACGTTCCGTCAATGTCGACAATGGCCCCGCCGTCGCCGCCGGCCCCACCGTTGCCCTGGCCGCCTCCTGCTCCAAGAGCACCACCGCCGCTGCCACCGCCTCCGGTCGCGCCGCTGGGGCCGCCGGCGCCACCGCCGCCGCCCAGGCCTCCTGCGCCGCCCAAGGTTCCGGGTGCGCCGCCCGCGCCGCCGTCGATACCAGTGTTGCTGCCACCGGCCGGCCCGCTGGCTTCCCAAGGCCCGTCGCCCCCACGCACCAGGCCGCCCCCCGCGCCGCCGCTAAAGCCGCTTCCGCCACCCCCGCCGCCCCCGCCAATACCGCCGCCGCCGCCACTGCCCGCTGCGAAAGCGCCACCCGTGGACTGGCCACCGTTACCCCCGCTGCCCACCAGCAGGTTGGCCGCGAAAGTCGGCGTCACTACCAAGGGTATGCAGGTCGCGGCGGCAAGAGCCAGATAACCGGGCGTGCGTTTCAGTTTGAGTGCGGCATGGGCGGGAATACGCATGGATACGGTCTCAGGTCGGAGAGGGTTTGTTGCCGTCGGCAAGGTCCGGCCAGCCCTGCGAAACCGCGGGCCGACTACCCCTGTTATCGACAGGTGCGCGCAAAAATTTAGGGATCGCGGCCAGGTTTTTATCGAAGGTCGCCTGCCAGATCTGTCCCCACGAAACCGCCGCGTCCCGCCGAACTCGGCGGTATCATCGCTTTCCTATGCGCACCCGTCCCCCCTTCCCCATTTCCGCCCCCCGCCCCTGGTTTTGGCGCATCGGCATGTTCGCCTTGGTCGCATGGTTCGCGCTGGTTGCGGGCGTGGTCCGGGCCGAGTCGTTTGACCGCCAGCTTGAGAACCAGCGCTACCAGCAATGGCTGACCGACTTCCGGCAAGACCTGCAAACCTTGCGGCAGTCGCCTGACCCGGCCAACGCCGACATCGACAAGATGTTTGCCAAGACGCTGGTGCCAGGCTCGCGCGCCTCGCAGCTGGTCAAGTCATTGGCGAAGGCGCCGGGCGGCAGCACGCACGGGGAAATTCACTTCGTGGGGATCCAGCGGGTGTTCATGGGCGCCTTGGCCCAATCGGTGGTGGCCGGCGATGGCGGCGTGTACCCCGACACGCACGACACGTACAAATTGCAGACCTTGCGCGTGCGCTACATGCACGTGGACGGCGGCGGAAGGCTGGAGCGGTATTTCAATAACCCGGAAATCTTCACGCCCTACCGGCTGCCGGACAACGGCGTGTATGCGCGCAATGCCTACCCGTTCCTGTTGTTCGAAGACGGCCAGGGCGGGCTGCGCCTGGGCGGGGTGTCGAAGGAATTCTGGGATCTGGTGCAGTTCATGGACTCGCTGCAATATGCATAAGCCGCCCAGTAGCCTGCCTATGCCGCACAGTTTGCACACCCCGCGTACTTCGCACCCCCTGCATATTTCGCGCAGCCCGCCTATTTCGTGCACCGCGCACGTGCCGCCCATCCCGCGTTTGTTGATGCTGTTGTGCGCGGCCGCGCCGATGTTCTTCGCCGCCCCGGCCCACGCCGCCTGCGGCCCGACCGAGACCGACTTCTCGGTGCCGTCCACCCTGCCCGCCGTGCCGGTCACCCTGGCGCTGGACGATGAGCGCGTGCTGCTCGGCAAGCGCGGAGAGCGGGTGCCGACCAACGGCAGGCTGGCCTGGATAGATGACAGCGGCGACCTGATGCCGCACACGTGGGCGGACAAGGTCGACTGGTCCGCTTACCGCGCCGGCAACAAGGTGGCGGGCTCCGCGCCAACGCGGCTGTACTTCGACCCTGAAGGGCGCCTTTGCCGCATAGAGCGCTATCGGCCAATACGCGGCAAGGCCGTGCTGGACGGCGGCTTTACGCTGGCGTACGACACCACCGGCGCGTTGACGGCTTATACCGAATACGGCGAGGCCGGCGCATCCGGCGATCAACCCTACCAGCCAACGCGTCGCGCGTGCGTGCAGCGCGACGCCCAAGGCCGGCTGACGGCGTTCATCGACGACGGTTGTAGCCTCGGCAGTGCCGGCAGCACTGCCAGCGCCACGACCGGCACCGCAACCGGCGCCAGCCGTCACTATGTGCGCGATGCGTCCGGCGGCTTGCTGCGCGTGATCGATCTGGCGTCACCGGGGCAGCCCGTGGCCGTTCAGACCCTGGACGCGCAGGGCAAGCCCGGGCCGCGTTACGTTCTTCAGAGCCTTGGCGACTTCGCGCCGGGCGGCGATACGCTGGCCGCCTATGCCGCGCCGCCCGGCAAACCGTCTGATCGATTGTTCCCCGTGCATCGCGATGCGCTGGCGGCGCTGCCCGTCGACGTGCCGGACAACCCGTGGCGCGTTGTCCGCATCAAGGACGGCGTGCCGCTGGACGACGACATGCTGTCCTGGGACCCCGACGCGCAGATCGTGCTGGCCGAAGGCGCGCAAAGCACGCCCGGTGGCGCGATCCTGACGCCGGCTCAACAGCAAGCGGTATGGCAAGCGATGGGGGAACACCCATGGCGCGTGTACTTCTACCGGGACCCGGCAAGCCGCGTCATGCTGCTGCCCGCCATGCCGCCGGAAAAGTGGAAGGCATGCAGCGACCCGGCCAACCCGGCCCCCGACGCCTGCGCAAGCTGAGGATTGGCCCGCCCGGGCAATCAGCCCCTGCCCGGCCGCGTATCGACTGCCAAACACAGCAACGCCGTCACCAGGGCCAGCGCCACATGCCCCACATACAGCGGTGAAAACGCCGCATGGTTCACCGCGCCGTGCCCCAGCAACAGCACCGTGATCGCCACCCCCATCACGCCGCCGATCTGCCGCGTGGCCTGGTTCACGGCGCTACCCACCGCGTAGTGCTGCGCCGGTAAACGGCTGACCGCCGCCGCCGACAAGGACGGCAGCACCATGCCCACGCCGATGCCGCTAAGCAGCAGGCCCGGCAACCATTGCGTCAGATAAGCCGGCTGCTCGCCCGGCACCAGCAAGAACCACAGGCCGCTCGCCGCGTAGATCAGCGCCCCCGTCACCAGGAACGGCCGATGGCCCAGACGCGCGGCCAGCCGCCCCGTCAGGATGGCCGTGGGCACCACCAGCAAAGGCCCCGGCGTTACCGCCAACCCGGCACGCGGCAAGCTGTACTGCCACACCCCGGTCATGTAGAAAAAGAACGCAAAGAACATCATCGCGAACGCGATGCCGAAGCTCAACGTCGCCAGGTTCACGTAGCGATACGTGCGATGCGAAAACAGCGACAGGTCCACCAGCGGATGCGGCGTCGCCCGCGCCCATGCCACGAACGCGCCCAACGACACCACGCCCACCGCCGCCACCACCCCCAATTCCAGCCGGCTCCATGAAGGCGATTCCGACTGCACCGTCGCCAACGCCAGCGCACCCACCGCCAACATCAACAATGTCATGCCCACGCCATCCACCCGGCGGCGCGCGTCCGGCTTGACCGATTCACGCAGCAGGCCCGCCCCAAACCACAGCGACAGCGCGCCCAACGGCAAGTTGATATAGAACGCCCACGGCCAACCCGCCGCGTCCACCACGAACGCCCCCAGGCTGGGGCCGACCGCCGCCGCCAGACCACCCACCGCGCCCCACAGGCTGACCGCCACCGCGCGCTTGGACACCGGAAACGCCGCCAGCACAATCGACAGCGACGCCGGCGTCAACAACGCCGCGCCTATCGCCTGCAACACGCGCGCGGCAATCAGCCAGCCCACGCTGCCCGCCAAGCCACACGCCGCCGACGCGGCCAGGAACAACACCACCCCCATCATGAACATGCGCTTGCGCCCATGCGTGTCCGCCAACCCGCCCGACGGAATCAACATCGCGGCGTACACCACCGTGTAGGCGTTCAGCACCCACGACATATCCGCAGCGGACGCCTCGGGAAAGCCCGCCCGCAACGCGCCGAACGCCGCGTACAACATCGTGCCGTCCAGCGACACCAGAAACACCGCAATGCTGGCCACCCAGAACACCGGCCAGGGCGACGCCGCCACCGGTTCGGCCGCGGGCGACGTAGAAGAATGAGTCGTAGCGTGCATGACAGCCTTAGCCCCGCGCCTGCAAGTACACCGCCGGCTCGGCGGACAAGCCCTGCTTGACCTGACGCGCCACCGCATCGGCCAGCACTTCCTCGGCGCCCTTTTCCAAGCCGTCAAACGCTTGCACCACGATGTCTTGCGGCGTGGACTTCGGCGCGTCGATGCCCTTGGTGAAGTCGGTATCGACAAAGCCCATGTGCAGCCCCAAGACCTGCGTCCCTTGCCCACGCAAATCATGGCGCAGCCCGTTCGTCATCGCCCACGCGGCTGACTTGCTCATCGCATACAAACCCAGCGGCTGCCCATTGACCCAGCTGGCCACCGACAGCACATTCAGCAACGCCCCGCCGCCATTGGCGCCCAGCACCGGGGCAAAGGCCTGCGCCACACGCAATGACCCGTACAGGTTGACCTCTAGATGACGCTGGGCCGATTCGATTGCATCCGCATCCAGAAAACCACCCAGCGCCGCGATGCCCGCATTGTTGATCACCAAAGTCACGTCCGTGGCCAGCGCCGCGGCCGCCGCCACATCGGCTGCGTTCGTCACGTCAAGCTTGATGGCCTGGACGCCCGGCAACGTCACCATGGACGGGTCCCGCGCCCCGGCGTAGACCTTGCGCGCCCCCCGCGCCAGCGCTTCGCGCGCAAACGCCAGGCCAAGCCCACGATTGGCGCCGGTAATCAAAACGACTGCATTCTTTAAATCCATGATGATTTCTCGATAAGGCCTGCACACCCGCTGGTGACAGAAGGCACAAATATGACGATCATCATATTTGTGTCGGATAAAAAGGCCGCGCATGGCGGCCCTTGAAAATGTGGGATTCAGTGCGCCGGGCCGACTGCCTTGCGCTCGTACTGATCCAGAATCGATTGGCGCGCCGACGCCAACACCGCCCGCCCGTCATCGTTATTGCCCAACGCACGCGCCAGCTGCAACGCGCCCACCATCGTGCTGGTCACCGCTACCGCCGCATGCTCGCCCGCCTCCGCCGGCAACACCGCCCGCACCGCCTGTATCAGGCGCTGCACACGCACCGCCGACACCTCGCGCACTTCGGTCGACTGACGCGGCATCTCGGACGCCAGCGCCGCCACCGGGCAGCCGCTTTCGCAGCCTTTCAGATGCGCATCGCCTAGGTAGGCGTCCACCCACGCACGCAGCGTGCTGGCCCCCTCGGCCTCGCGCCGGGCCACGCTTTGCATCATCCGCGCCGCGCCATCCCGCCCCGCCCGCTCCATCGCAGCTGCCAGCAACGCATCCCGCGACGGGAAGTGCGCATAGAACCCGCCATGCGTCAGCCCCGCTTCCTTCATGATGTCCGCCACGCCCACCCCGGCGTACCCCTCTCGCCGGATCGCGCGCGCGGCGGCGTCAACGATCCGTTCGTGGGAAAGCGCTTTGCGGTTGGATGGGCCAGGCATGATCGGGCTTCTGAAATATGATGATCGTCATATTAATCCCGCAAAAAACCGGCGAGCAAGAAAAATCGCCGGAAAATGTGTAACGCCGGGTTCCGGCGCAGCGCTTAGCGCCACACCTCGGGCTCGATGCTGACCTCGCCCTTGTCGGCCGAGAAATACACGATGCCATCAGAAATGTTTGCATTCAGCTGCATGGTGCGTTCCGCCAGCTTCGCCAACGCCCGGCTCTGCTCGGAAGGCAGATTCACCACCTTCAGGTTGCGCGTGCGTTCCAGCTTGTTGCGTACGCCGTCCCACCAGATCTTGCTGGCAGACCCGCCGTAGCAATAGACGATGACCTCGTCCGCCCGCCCACAAGCGCGCAAGATGCGCCGCTCTTCCGGCTGCCCGACCTCGATCCACAGCTTGACCGCCCCCGTCAGATCCTTGACCCACAGATCGGGCTCATCGGTATCGCTCAGCCCTTTGGTAAACGCCAGGTCTTCCTGCGCATGCAGCGCAAACGCCACCAGCCGCACCATCATCCGTTCATCGGTCTCGGAGGGGTGACGCGCCACCGTCAGCGCGTGGCTGCCGTAGTAGTGGCGATCGGTATCGGCAACGTTAAGTTCGGCCTTGTAGATAGTGGCGCGCAGGGCCATGGCAAAAATCCGTATAAGAAAGGGCAAATAGCGTGAAGCCCGCCATGATACCGCCTGCGCACATTCGTCAATAAACCCCGACCGAATGCCGGGCCACAAAGTGCCCCTCTCCGACGGCCACCAACGGCTCCACCAGCGGATCGTCCCCCAGCTTTCTCATCGGGCTGGGAATCTCATCCACCAGCAACGACCTCTCGCGATGCCGCCTTTGCGGATCCGCAATCGGCACCGCCGCCATCAGCTTTTTCGTATAGGGATGCTGCGGATTTTCGAAGATGGCCCGGCGCGGCCCGATCTCGACGATCTGCCCCAGATACATCACCGCCACCCGATGGCTCACGCGTTCCACCACCGCCATGTCATGCGAGATAAACAGGAACGAGACCCCCAGTTCCCGTTGCAGATCCAGCAGCAAATTCACAATCTGCGCCTGAATCGACACATCCAGCGCCGACACCGATTCATCGGCAATCACCACCTTCGGGTTCAGCGCCAATGCCCGCGCAATGCAGATCCGTTGACGCTGCCCGCCGGAGAACTCATGCGGATAGCGGTCGATCATTTCAGGTAGCAAGCCGCACTTATCCATCAGCCAGCGCACCCGTTCTTGCGCCGCCTTGCCCTTGGCCACGTTATGAATCAGCAGCGGTTCCATAATGGAATAGCCCACCGTCATCCGAGGATCCAGCGACGCAAACGGGTCCTGGAAAATGAACTGAATATGCTGGCGCAGCGTCTGCATCGCGCTACCGCGCAACGCCCCGATATTCTTGCCGTCGAATTCAATCGTGCCGCTCTTGCTCTTGACCAGCTGCAACAGCGACCGACCCGTCGTCGTCTTCCCGCAGCCCGACTCACCCACCAGCGACAAGGTCTCGCCCGGGTACAGATCAAAGCTGACCTTCTCCACCGCATGCACGCGCTTCTGCACGCGCCCCAGAATGCCGCCCGTGATGTCGAAACTGGTCGTCAGGTCCCGCACCTTGAGCACCGGGCCATTCTCGCGACGCACCGTTGACGGCGCCGCCACCGGCGCATCCACCAGCGCCGCCGGGTTTGCCACATGCGCCGCCTCTTCCACCTTCAACAGCGGAAACGGCGCCGGCTCGTCCGTGCCATGCATCGCGCCCAAGCGCGGCACCGCCGACAACAACGCCCGCGTATACGCATGCCGCGGTCGCGCAAAAATCTCGTCCGAGCCGCCCTCTTCCACCTTGTCGCCGCGATACATCACCAGCACACGGTCGGCCACTTCCGCCACCACGCCCATATCGTGCGTGATGAAAATCACCCCCATGTCCATCTCTTCTTGCAGCTGACGTATCAGTTGCAGAATCTGGGCCTGAATCGTCACGTCCAACGCCGTCGTCGGCTCATCCGCAATCAGCAATTGCGGCTTGCACGACAACGCCATCGCAATCATCACCCGCTGCCGCATGCCACCCGACAACTGGTGCGGATAACGGTCAAGAATCGCGCGCGCCTCGGGAATTCGTACCCGTTCCAGCATCCGCAACGTTTCCGCCCGCGCCGCCGCCGCGTCCAGCCCCTGGTGCAACTGCAACGCCTCGGCAATCTGGTTGCCCGCCGTAAAGCTGGGGTTAAGCGACGTCATCGGCTCCTGGAAAATCATCGCCACGTCCGCGCCACGCACCCGTTGCAGCGTCGTGTCGGGCGCATGCGCCAGGTCCAGCACCTCGCCGTTGCGGCGGCGCAGGAACATATCGCCATTGACGATCTTGCCGCCGCCGTATTCCACCAGCCGCATCAGCGCCAGCGACGTCACCGACTTGCCCGAACCGGACTCGCCCACAATCGCCAGCGTCTCGCCGCGATCAACGTGGAACGACACATTGCGCACCGCTTCCACCGTGCGTTCGGGCGTCTTGAAGCGCACCGTCAGGCCGCTGACATCAACGACGCGTTTGGGATCCATTGTTGCCATAGTCATTACTTTTCCTGACGCGGATCGAGCGCGTCGCGCAACCCGTCGCCCAACAGATTGAAGCCCAGCACCACCAGGAAAATGGCCGACCCGGGGAAGATCGACATCCAGGGCGCCTGGGTCATGAAGTTCTTGGCCGTGTTCAGCATCGAGCCCCACGACGGCGTCGGCGGTTGCAGGCCCAGCCCCAGGAACGACAGGCTGGCCTCGGCAATGATCGCCGTGGCGATGGTGATCGTGGCCTGCACGATCAGCGGCGGCATCACGTTGGGGAACACATGCCGGCCAATGATGCGCAAGTCCGACGCGCCCAACGCCCGCGCGCTTTGCACATAGTCTTCGTTCTTGACGGCCAGCACCTGCCCGCGCGTCAAGCGCACGAACTTCGGCGCGGCCGACACGCCGATGGCGATCATCGCGTTTGTCAGGCTGGGCCCCAGGAAGGCGGCCAGCGCAATGGCCAGGATCAGGAACGGAATCGCCAGCAACGCCTCCGTGGCGCGCGAAATGATGCTGTCCGTCCAGCCACCGAAGTAGCCAGCGGCCAAGCCAAACGGCACCCCGACCACCAAGGCGATCAACACCGACACCAGGCCCGCCATCAACGACGCCCGGGCGCCATAGACCATGCGGCTGAAAATGTCGCGACCCAGCTCGTCCGTGCCCAGCCAGTACGACGCCGACGGCGCTTTGCGGATGGTGGTGAAGCTGGTCTGCAAGGGGTCGTGGTTGGCGATGAAAGGCGCCAGCACGGCCAACAGCACAAAGAACGCGACGATGGCCAGGCCCAGCATCGCGATGTGATTACGTTTGAATTTTCCCCAGGCGCGGTTGCGGCTGCGGGGCGGCGTGACGGCAGCGGCCGTTGCAGTATTTGCGCTCATGAGTGCCTCAGGCGGGGGTTGACCAGGATGTAGAGAATGTCGGCCAGCAGGTTCATCAGAATGAAGCCCACCGCCACGCAGAGCACCACGCCCTGCACCACCGCGTAATCACGCGTGAACACCGCGTCCACCACCAGCTTGCCGAAACCCGGAATCGTGAAGACCTGTTCCGTGAGCACTGCACCTGCCAGCAATTCGCCGAACAGCAGCGTCACCAGCGTCACGATCGGCATCAACGCATTGCGCAGCGCGTGGCGCAACACCACCTGGCGCGGCGACACGCCCTTGGCGCGCGCCGTGCGTACGTAGTCAGCCGACAAGGCTTCCAGCATCGACGAACGCGTATGCCGCATCAGGTACGCCGCGATGGCCGTGGACAGCACCAGCGACGGCATCAGCATGGTCTTGATCGACAACCAGAAATCTTCGGCGGGCGACACATAGCCCGATGCCGGCAGCAGCTTCCATTGCACCGACACCACCATGATCAGGATAATGCCCAGCCAGAAGTTGGGTATCGACATGCCGGACAGCGCCGCGATGTTCGCCCCCATTTCAATCGGCTTGCCCTTGCGCACCGCGGCAAGAATCCCCATGGGAATGCCGACCAACAGCGCAAAGAACATCGCCATGGCGGCCAGTTGCAAGGTCACCGGCAGCTTTTGCGCGATCAGCGTCGTGACCGGCACGTCGGTGCGCAGCGACTTGCCCAGGTCGCCTTGCAGCACCTGCCCGGCCCACGCCGCGTACTGCATCGGCAAGGGGTCGTTCAGGCGGTATTTGTCGCGCAGATAATCCAGGACGGCCGGGTCGCGCTCTTCGCCGGCCAGCGTCAGCACCGGGTCGCCCGGCAGGATTTTCTGCAGCATGAAGACGATCATCGACACCAGTATCAGTGTCGGTATCGCGACGATCACGCGGCGCAAGATAAGTTTGAGCATGTGGGAAAAACCGTATAACAGGAACGGCGGACGGCATCAGGCCTGCATCACCTGGCGCGCGTCCGCCGCAAAAAGCCAAAGGACGCGTTGCCGCGTCCAACGCGCGCGGCAGCCCTGGGGCCGCCGCGCCTCGTTCTTACTTCTGGGCGAACGTCACGCCCTTCAGGCGGATCATGCCATCCGGGTACGGCGTGAAGCCCTTGACCTTCTTGCCCATCGCGAAGGGCCACGGCTGGTAGTAGTTATACACGCCGGGCAGCTCGTCCTGGATGATGGTCATCGCCTGCTCGTAGATGGCCTTGCGGCGCGTCTCGTCAGGAACGGTGCGCGCTTCGTTCAGCAGCTTGTCCACTTCCGGGTTGCAGTAGTGGCCGTCGTTGAGCGCGCCCTTGCACGTCACGAAGGCGTAGATATTGCCGTCC
Source organism: Achromobacter sp. RT286_PF (assembly GCF_059760425.1). NCBI lineage: Bacteria > Pseudomonadati > Pseudomonadota > Betaproteobacteria > Burkholderiales > Alcaligenaceae > Achromobacter > Achromobacter sp. RT286_PF. The sequence continues at coordinate 25,810 of NZ_JCBAMR010000017.1, read as the reverse complement.
GGGTCCACCCGGCCCGACCAACCCAGCATGACGATCTGGAAGTTGCCGCCCGACGCTTCCTTTTGCAGCGCCGCGTACTCCGTGGGGCGCAGCGACAGGTCAAAGCCCGCCTCGGACGCCATCGCCTGCACAATCTCGGCAATCGACGAGGTAGTCGTGTTGTTGCCGAACACCAGTTCCGCCTTCACGCGATCCATGCCGGCCTGCTTGAGCAGCGCCTTGGACTTCGCCACGTCGCGCTGGGTGACGGGGAATTTGTCGCTGTGATAGGGGCTTGCGGGCGGGAACGGCTGCTGGGCGGGTTCAAAGATGCCGCCGCCGGCCACTTCGTTGATGGCGTTGCGGTCGATGGCGTACTGGAACGCCTGGCGCACCAGCTTGTTCTTGAACGGGTTGTCTTCGGCGCGCTTGCCGTTGCCCACGTTGAACATGAACTGCTGGAAGCCCAGGCCGGCCACCGGCGCGAACGTCAGGCTGGCGTCGGTCTTGACTTGGGGCGCGTCGGACGGGTTCAGGCGTTCAAGCATGTCCAGGTCGCCCGCGCGCAGGTTCGACAGGCGCACCGTCGTGTCGGGGATCGGCAGGAAGGTGACGCGCTTGAACGCGTAATCCTTGGCGTCGTAGTACTGGTCGAATTTTTCCAGCACGATGCGGTCGTTCTGGATGCGTTCAACGAACTTGTACGGACCCGAGCACACGGGCTTGCGGCCCACGGCGGCCACGTCGGCGTCGGTGAAGGTCTTGGGCGACAGCATCATGCCGGCGCGGTCGGACAGTTGCGCCAGCAAGGTGGCGTCCGGCTTCTTCAAGGTCAGCACCAGCGTCGTGGCATCAGGCGCGTCCACTTTTTCAACCGAGCCCAGTTCACCCTTGCGCAGGCTGTCCGGCAGCGTCATCGCGCGTTCCAGGTTGGCCTTGGCGGCCGCAGCGTCGAACTTCGAGCCGTCATGGAACAGCGCGTCGTCGCGCAGCTTGAACGTCAGCACCTTGTTGTCGGGGCTGAACGACCACGAGGTGGCCAGTTGCGGCACAAAGTGCAGCTTGGGGTCGATGTCCACCAGCTTGTCGCACAGCGACGTGAACACGATGCGGCCCACATAGGTGCGGGCGCGGTGCGGGTCCAGCACGTCCGGATCTTCCTGCAGGCCGATGCGGATGTTCTGCGCGCACGCGGCGCCGGCGGCAAGCGCCAGCAGGCTGGCGCCGAAGGTCAAGGTCAAGCGTTTCATTGTGAGTTTTCCCCTTGTAGCTTGCGAGCGGTTTGGTCTTAGAAGCCGACCGCCTGGCCGTCACGACGGCTGTCGCTGGCGGCGACGTAACCCAGTTCGTTGTCGTTTTCCGACATGCGCCAGATGAATTGACCGGCGCCAAAGTCCATGTACGGATCGTCAACGGACTTCAGAGCATGCCCCAGGTCTTTCAGGCCCGCAATGGTGGAAGCCTTCATATTGGTCTCGATGTCCAGCGTGAAGTCGCGGTTGACCTTCCAGCGCGGCGCGCAGCACGCGGCCTGCGGGTTCTGGTGGTAGTCGATCATGCGCACAACCGTCTGCATATGGCCTTGCGGCTGCATGTCGCCACCCATCACGCCAAAGCTCATCACCGGCTTGCCGCCGCGCGTGAGGAAGCCCGGGATGATGGTGTGGAACGGGCGCTTGCCGCCTTCCACCACGTTGGCCGACTTGGGATCCATCGAGAAACCCACGCCCCGGTTCTGCATGCTGATGCCGGTGCCCGGCACGACCACGCCCGATCCGAAGCCCATGTAGTTGGACTGGATGAACGAAATCATCATGCCGTTTTCGTCGGCGGCGGTCAGGTAGATCGTGCCGCCTGCATGCGGGCGGCCCGCTTCGAAATGGGTGGCCTGGTCCAGGCGGATCAGCTTGGCGCGGCTGTCCAGGTAGGCGTCCGACAGCATCTGTTCCGGCGTCACCTGCATGGCGCGCGGGTCGGCCACGTACTTGTACAGGTCGGCAAACGCCAGCTTCATGGCTTCGATCTGGATGTGCTGCGACTGCACGGAATCCACCGGGATGTCCGACATATCGAAGCGTTCCACGATGCCCAGCGCGATCAGCGCGGCAATGCCCTGGCCGTTCGGCGGGATCTCGTGCAGCTCGTAGCCGCGGTACGACTTGGAAATGGGCTTGACCCAGTCCGGGCGGTAGTTGCGCAGGTCTTCCAGCGTCATCGCGCCGCCGCATTCCTTGCTGAAGGCGGCGATGCGTTCGGCCAGTTCGCCTTCGTAGAAGTCGCGGCCCTTGGATTCGGCGATGCGGCGCAGCGTGTTGGCGGCATCCGGAAAGCGGAAGTGTTCGCCGACCTTGGGCGCGCGGCCCTCGGGCATGAAGGCGGCGGCATAGCCGGGCTGCGACTTCAATTCGTCAGCGGCGGCGGCCCACTTGTGCGCCACCACCGGCGGCACGGCATAGCCGCGCTCGGCAATTTCGATGGCCGGTTCGAACAGTTGTTCAAACGGCAGCTTGCCCAGCTTTTCGTGCAGCGCGGCCCAACCGGCCACCACGCCCGGCACCGTCACGGCATCCCAGCCGCGCTTGGGCTGGATGGCCAGGCCATCCGGGCCCGTGCCGTACTTGGCCTTGAAGTATTCGGTATTCCAGGCTGCCGGGGCCACGCCCGACGAATTCAGGCCATGCAATTCCTTGCCGTCCCAGACGATGGCGAAGCAGTCGCCGCCCAGGCCGCAAGACACCGGTTCCACCAGCACGATGGTGGCGGCGGCGGCAATGGCCGCATCAACGGCGTTGCCGCCCTTGAGCAGCATGCGCAAGCCCGCCTGGGCCGCCAGCGGGTGCGACGTGGACACCACGTTGCGCGCGAACAGCGGAATGCGTACGGAAGGATACGGATTGACCCAGTCGAAGGTTTTCATGGCTTGTCTCTAAACGGTCTGAACGGTTAAGCAGGCGAAGGTACTCTCGTGATCTAATTAAATCAATTTGATTTTTTGTTCCGTCATAAAAGAAATTTTTATGGATCACGGCGATGAGCACCATCCGGTTTTTACGCACTTTCCTGGCCGTCGCGCACCATGGCTCTTTTTCCGAAGCGGCCGAGCAGGTGGCGCTGACCCAGGCCGCCGTCAGCTTCCAGATGCGTTCGCTGGAAGCCGAGCTGGGCCGGGAACTGTTCGACCGTAGCGGCCGACTTGCCATTCTTAACGCAGCTGGCCGCGAATTGCTACCCGAAATCAAGCATTTGCTGGATTTATACGACCGGATGCGGCTGCCCCGAACCGTGCCGGGCGAACTGGCCGGGTCGGTGTCGGTGGGCAGCATCGTGTCCTGCATGGGCACCTTGTCCAAGGTCGTGTCCGGGCTGAAAAAAGCGCACCCCAAGCTGGACGTGCGCATTTTGTCGGGCAAGGCCAGCGAACTGGCGGGCAAGGTCGAAGACGGCGAGCTGGACGCGGCCTTTCTGGTGGAAGCCGGCCGCAAGATGGCCAGCACGCGCTGGACCCCGCTATATGAAGAACAGCTGGTGGTGATTGCGCCGGCGTCAGCCACCGGCAAGGACGCCCGCCAGGTGCTGGCCAACAACCCCTTTCTGCGCTTTGACCGCACGCAGCGCACCGGCTTGCAGATTGACCGGCTGCTGCGCCGCCTGGCGGTGCCGATCAATGAATTCCTGGAACTGAACGCCATCGAAACGCTGGTGGAACTGGTGCGCCAGGAAGTCGGCGTCACCCTGTTGCCGCTGATCAACGGGTCCAACTGGCAGCACAGCCCCGAACTGCGCATTCTGATGCTGCCGCAAGATTTAGGCCCGCTGTCGCGGGCCATCGGGATGCTGGAACGGCGCGAACACGCGCGCCAGAGCATTACGGCGGCGATCTGCGAAGCCTGCGCCACGGCCTTCCGGGCGCGCGAACCGCAAACCGCCGCGTAAGGCTACTTACATGCCCATCGCCGGATCGGTGACGGACGGCTTGCCCGTTTCGACGCGGCCGGCGAAGCGGCGCAAGTACGACGGGTCTTGCGCCAGGCGGGCCGTGAAGTCGTACCAGTGGCCGCTGCCTTCCAGCGCCCAATGTTGTTCGACCTTGCTGCCGGCCGGCACGGTCAGCGTCCAGCGCTCGTTATTGCTGTAGTAGGCGTTGGGCGTGACTTCGAACGTGCAGGCGTCCTTGCCGCTGTTGATGAAGCTGACATAGACGTCGCCATTGGCGATGTCATAGCAAACGCGGATTTCCGGGTCCAGCTGCGACGTGCGGGCCAGCGCCAGGTCGCCCGCGAAATGCCGGTGATAGCCGTTGGGGCCCAATACCCACAGATCGTACTTGCCGCCGTCGGCCGCCGTGTCCCAGCTGCCTTCCAGCTGCTTGTCCGGCTCCACGGTATAGCGGCGCGGCAGGCGGTCCAGGTGCAGGCGGTCATACACATGGAAAACCGCCGCCTGCTTGCCCGTGTTGGAAAACAGCAGCCACATGTTGCCGGTGGTGGGCTGGCTGCGGCCGCTGGTGTGCAGCTCGTAGGGCAAGGCGCGCGAATAACGCACGCCCTGCTCCTGCACCGGCTTGGCCTGCGTCGTCGTGTCGGGCAAGGGCACGGCGGTCAGCGCCTGCTGGTCGGCGCGCAACTGGTCGGCGCCGGACCGGGTCAGGATATTCAGGTCGGGCAGCTTTTCATCGTTGGGCGTGGCGAAGTTGAAGGCGGACGTCAGGTCGCCCAGCACGGCGCGGCGCCACGGGCTGATGTTGTCTTCCGGCACCCCGAAGCGCGCTTCCAGGAAGCGCAGCACCGAGGTGTGATCGAACGCCTGCGAATTGACCCAGCCGCCACGGCTCCACGGCGACACCACGTACATCGGCACGCGCGGGCCGGGGCCATAGACGCGGTTGTCGGCCGCGTCTTGCGCCGAGGCGTGCGTGTGGCGATCCAGGTCGGTGTTGACGGTGGACGCGCCGGCCATCGAGCCGTCGGGGTTCAGGGACGGCGCGGCGGGCGACGGCACGTGGTCGAAGTAACCGTCGTTCTCGTCGAAGTTGATCAACAGGACGGTCTTGCTCCAGACGTCCGGGTTGGCCGTCAGCGCATCCAGCGTTTCCTGGATGTACCACGCGCCCTGCACCGGGCTGGACGGGCCGGGGTGTTCGGAATACGTGGCGGGCGCCACGATCCACGACACCTGCGGCAAGGTGCCGTTGTTGACGTCATCGCGCAGCGATTGCAGGAAGCCGCCGTCCGGCATGGTGTTGGCCGTGCCCTTGTACAAGGGGTTGGCGCCGTCCATGCTGGGCGTCCAGGCCGGGTACGGCGAACCGTCGGCGGCGTTGCCTGCCTGTTCGTTGGCGCGGCGGTATTGCTGGAAACCGGCCAGCGAGTTGTCGCCGAAGTTCTCGGGCAGGTTCTGGTAGACCTTCCAGCTGACGCCGGCCTTTTGCAGGCGTTCGGGATACGTCATCCAGGTCCAGCCGGTGGTGGACGCGCCCAGGCTGTCCCACTGGTTGCGGGTCGACGGGCCATTGCCTTGGGCCAGCGGGTCGTTGGTGCCGGTCCACAGGAACAGGCGGTTGGTGTTGGTGCCGCCGTGGGTGGAACAGTGGTAGGCGTCGCACAGCGTGAAGGCTTCGGCCAGCGAAAACTGGAATTCCACCTCTTTCTGGCGGTAATAGCCCATGGACTGGTTCTGCTTGTAGCGCGGCCACTGATCCATGCGGCCGCCGTCCCAGGCCATCTGCGCGTCCATATAGTCGTGCGGCGTGCCGGACACGCGCTGGGCATTGCCCTGCGTGCTGTCCAGGTGATACGGCATCACCACGCGGGTGCCGTTGGTCTGTTCCCACACCGAACGGTTCTGCGGCAGCGGGATCGTCATGCGGTCGCCAAAACCGCGCACGCCCTTGTACGTGCCGAAGTACATGTCGAACGAGCGGTTCTCCTGCATCAGGATCACCACGTGTTCAACGTCGTTGATCGTGCCGGTGCGGTTGTTGGCGGGAATGGCCAGCGCGCGGCGGATGGCCGGCGGGAACATCGACAGCGCGGTCAGGCCGGCAGTGGATGCGGCGGCATTGCGCAGGAAGCGGCGCTTGCCGGCGTGGATCGGGTCTTTTTCGGACTTCACGGATGCTATTCCTAGTGATCGATAAGAAGCGCGGCTCAGGGCGCGCAACGCAATTCGGGCTTGGCCGGGGTCGGCGGCGTCACCGGCGTTTCGGTGCCGCCGTTGCCGGGCGTGCCGGCGCCGTTATCCGGCTTGCTGTCATCGCCGTCGTCGCCGCCACACGCGGCCAGGGCCGCGGTCAACATCAGCACCGCGCCGGCGCGCACGAAACCGCGCAATATCAGGGACTTGCTCATGGTTTTTCTATCCTTGCCACATCAGGGAAACAGGTCGGAAACGGACTTGCCGGACAGCGCCAGGGACTTCACTTCCGTCTCGGTCAGGGCGCGCGACCAGAAGGCCAGGTCGTCAAAATTCATCGTGTACGGGCCCTTGGTGCCGGCGCAGCAGATGCCGTAGGTGCCCTTGCCGTCTTCGTTCAGGCCGATGTGCGGGCCGAACAGGCCGGCCACTTGCGCCAGGTTCACCGAGCCCGTGGTCACGTTGCGACGCAGGAAGCCGATTTCGCTGTCGTACACGTACGCCGTCATCATCTTGGCGGGCTTGTCGATGGTCATGGCGATGTACACGGGCTTGTTCGGCGTGAACTTGATGCCGTTGATATCGGCGCGCACGCCGCCCCCGGCCAAGTTGAAGCGCAGCTCGGGGCCGGCCCACTGGGCGATGGTGATACCGGGGTTGCCGCCCGAGTTGTAGTCCTTGTTGCCCAGGATCGAGCGGTCGTTCGCCGTGCCGTCCGACTGATACCAGAAGCCGATGGTGAACACGGACACGCTATCCAGCATGCCTGCCGGGTAATCGAGCTTGAACGCGCCCAGGGCGGCCGAGCCACGCTCGTTCTGGAACATCTTGCCGAACACGCCGCCGTCCGCGAACGCGGGCGCCTGCACACCGTCATACGGGGTGATCGCGCCGCCGCCTGCTGCAATGTCGGTCAGGTTGCCTTCAAACGGGAACAGCATCGTCAGCCCCGTGCGCAGTGACGCCAACAGCGGCACCGGCTTGGCATACACCACCGACGCATGCGTGGCGCTGCTGGCGCGGCCCGCCGACACGGTGTAGTTCAGCGTGTGCACGCCTTCCGTGTCGAACGTGAAACCGCTGTCGGTATAGGTGGCGTCGGTGCCGGGCAAGCGCGCGACTTCCACGCCGTCGCGGCTGACCACGATCTGGCCGTCGGGTTCGCCCACGCGCACCCAGGACAGCGTCACGCTCTTGTTGTCCATGGACGTGCGGGCCGACAGGCGGCGCAGCGCGAGGGCTTCGGACAAGGGCGTGCCCGCCATGTCGTACTGTCCGGCGGCGGGCAAGGCGCCCAGGTGCGCCAGCATCGTGGGGGCCACGTCGGCGGCGCTGGGCAGCGCGTACCAGTTGCTGTCCCACGCGCCGTCGAACGAGGCGTCATCCGCGCTGCCGCCCAACATTGTCGGCTGGTTGCTGGCCAGGAAGATGGTCTTGTTCGGGGACAGGGGCAGGCCATCGGCCACGCCGGTCTTGCCCAGGCCATGGCTGGAGGCCACCACCATCAGCCAGTTCTCGTTCGGATGCGCCGCGCGACGCTCGGCGACCTGCTTGGCCAGCACGCCGATGGCCGCATCCGTCTGGCGGATCACGGCGTCGTAGTTGCCGGTAAAGCCGTTGTCCGAGGCCGCGCGTTCGGGTGCGCCGAACTGCGCAACCACCACGTCGTAGCCTTCGGTGATGCGGTCGCGCGCTTGCGAAGCCACGCAATCGTCCACGCCCGCGCAGTCGGTCAGGGTTTGCAGGTAGCCCGCGTCGCGATCGCCGCCGACCAGGCCGGCCAGCAACGGCGAATTGAATGCGCCGGCCGTGCGCGCCTCGGGGTGCGCCAGCTTGATGCGCTGGAACAGGCTGGCCGCCTTCATCCCCTGCCCGGCCGCGTTGGAGCGCACGCCGTGTACGTCCGCCCACTGGCCTGTCAACAAGGTGGCCCAGCCGGGCGCGGACAGCGTCGGCTGCTGCGTCACGTCGCCGGTCACGCCGCCCGTCCAGGCGCGGGTTGCGGTCAACTGGCCGATATTGGCCAGGGACTTGTCGGCCACGCCACGGCGCATGGCGTCATAGGTCAGGCCGTCCACGCCGATGAACAGCACCTTGTCGGCGCGCGGCGCGGCGGGTTCGCTGACCGGCGGTTGCGTGGGCGGCGGCGGCGCGGTCGTGCCGTCATCGTCGTCATCACTGCCCCCACAGCCGGCCAATGCGCTGGTGGCCAGCAACATGGCGCACCATTTTCTCCAATCCATTGTTCTCATGCTTCTCTTCTCGTTTCATGAACACGGTTTACGCTGCGCACAGTGTGGCGAGCGAACGTGAAAGGCCCATGAAACAAAGAGCAGAAAGCTTGATCGACGGATCAGGAATTTTTGCAAGGCGGCGGGCGGCGCCGCCTTGCCACGGACTCAGGCGTTGATCTTCACCGCCGTCAGATATCCGACCGAGGCGCCCCGGCCGTTGCGGTACTTGGCCTTGACCAGCGGCTCCAGCACCGGGCGCACCGCATCATGCACGTCGTTCCAGTCCGCCGTGTGCTGAAAATTGCTGGTGATGTAAGTCCAGCCATTGATGTCGTCCACCGCGTGCAGCCCCGTGGATTCCGCCGCCACCGGGCAGGACAACAGGCGCGACAGCACCCGCGTATCGACGTTGAACGCCCACAGGAAACTGTTAACGCGCCCCATGCTGTCTTCGCCCACGAACAGCGTGCGCAGTTTCTCCGAGAACTTCAGGTTGTCGGGGTTGGATATCCGGTCGCTGCGGTGGCGGTTGCCCAAGGCGTCGGGCGCGGCCAGCATCGCGCCCACCAACTCGGGCACCGCGCCCATGTCCACCGGCACCCATTCGCTGTCGATGTCCTGCCCGTCCGTATCCACTTGCCCGGCTTGCAGCCGCAGTTGATAGACCGCGCCCGCGTCCGGGCCTTCTACGTGCAGGTGCGGCGAGGTGCCGTCCACCATGGACGTTTCGATGTGCGCCATCGCGGTGTACGCGATCTTGTCCTGGGCGTTTACCGTCGTGCCCTCCATCTTGGTGAACGCCAGCGTGCCGCCCACCAGTGCCGCGTAGCGGTGCGTTTCCAGGAATGCCGCGGCTTGGCGGCGGCCGGGCTTCAGACGCACCCAGTTGTTCTTGCCGTCAAACCGAATGCGGGTGTAGGCCGCATCCTTTGGGTCCGCCGTGCGCACGTCCATGATGTCGGCGGCGACCAGGTCGTCGGCCAGTTCCTTGACCTCGGCGCTGGTGGCATGGCCCAGCCGGATCCAGGTCAGCGTCCCGGCGCCGGGCCCCGTGCCTGATGTCTGCGTCCAGCGGGCCACATACAGCGTGCCCGAGGACAGATCCGCGCGGCGGTCCGCCACGAACATGAACAGCCCGCCGTTGGTGGCGTCGTCGCCCATCAAGGCGGTGCGCTGGTCGGGCATGATCTGCACCAATTCATGCGAGATGCGGCCCATGCAGTAGTGTTTTTTGATGCTGCCGGTGCCGTCCGGCTGCACGGTGATTTCGGGCATGTGGCCGTAGTGATAGGGGTTGGCGCGGCGGGCGTCGCCATACAGGTGGCGGCTGAACGCGCGGAACGACGCCGAGGTGCGCGCCGTGGTGGCGTCGGGCTCGTATTCTTCGCTGGACAGATGCGTGTTCCACGGCGACAGGCTGGCGCCACAGGTGACCCACAGGCCATGCACGGGCGCGGTGTTCACGTTGCTGTAGCGCACCAGGGTCAATTGGCCGGTTTGCAGGTCTTGCGACAGCGTCAGCACCGCGATGGGCGATGGCAGCCGCGCCCACATGTCCTGGCCGGCCCGATCGCGCGACAGATATTCGAACTGCACGACGGCGTAGACGGTGGCGGTTGCCGGTTTGGTGACGGTGGGCGGACCCGTTGCGCCGTCGGCCTCGCCAAGCGGGCCGGCCAGCGTCAGCAGCGACATACCATCCGGGCAGTCCGAAAAGAACGGGCGCGCGCGGCCGGGCACCGACCTATCCATGATGGGTGCGCCATGGATGTCCAGATAGCCGCCCGCCAGCACCATGCCGCCCTTGCCGTCCGGGACGCGGTCGCCGGTCATGAAGAAAGCCTCGTAGCCCAGTTGCACGCGGCGCCGCGAGCCATCGGCAAACACCAGGTCCATCGCGGATTCCACCGTCGTGCGCGCCATGCCTTCCGGCTCGGACAGGCCGGGCGCGGGCATGGAGATGAATTCGGCGGATACGAACGGCGCGGCGCCCGGCGTGGCGACGGATGGCCGGGCGATGGGTTTGGTGCTTGGCAACGCGGGGGTGCCGTCCTCCGAGGCTCGCGCGGGATGGCCGGCCAACAACCCGGCCAAGCCCGCCGCGCTTGTTGCGCCTGCGGCGCCCAGCGGCAGCATGGGCGCGCCGGCCAGCATCTTCAATAGTCGGCGACGCTCTGTGTGATCAGGATTTTTCATGTGAACGCTCCCAGGTTCAAAGCCGAACAACGAACCGGCAATGCGCGCACAGACACTGGCGAAGGCGCGGGTGCAGGTGCAGGTGCAGGTGCAGGTGCGGGTGCAGGTGCAAGTGCGGGTGCAAGCCGAATTGCAAGCCCGGACCGCAACGCCACCGCAAACGCAATCACGCCTGGCAGCGCATGCCGGAAGACGCATCAACTGCATCAGGCAAGCCTGACGCCGCCGAGTGTAGGAGCGAGCCGGCGCGGACATGGTCGGCGTTACACCTGTGAAATGATTGCCGATACCCACAATGCATAAGGGACCGGCTAGCCGGTCCCTTATGTCTTCCCTTACACCGCGCGGCATCCCGATGGGCGATGCCGCGCCCCGGCGTGCGGGCTATTGGCGGTTGCGTTGCGCCTGGCGCTTACGCGCCGATCTTCACGCCGGTCAGGTAGCCCACCGCCGCGCCAAAGCCGTCCTTGTAGTTGGCCTTGACCAGCGGCTCCAGCGTCGGGCGCACCACCGCGTGCACGCTGCCCCAGTCGGCCGCGTGCTGGAAGTTGCTGGTGATGTAGGTCCAGCCGTTGATCTCGTCCACCGCCTGCAAACCGGTGGATTCCGCCGCGACCGGGCACGACAGCAACCGCGACAAGGCCTTGGTGTCGATGTTGTAGGCCCACATGAAGTTGTTGACGTGGCCGCCGCTGTCCTCGCCCACGAACAGCGTGCGCAGCTTTTCCGAGAACTTCAGGTTATCGGGGTTTGAGATGAAGTCGGCGTTGTGCGTGTTGCCCAGCGCGTCGGGCGTGGCCAGCGGCTTGCCGATCAGTTCCGGCACGGCCGCCATGTCCACCGGCACCCATTCGCTGTCGATGGCGCCGCCGTCGGTATCGGCCTGACCCGCTTGCAGATGCAGCTGGTACACCGCGCCGGCCGAGTTCGCTTCCACCTTCAAGCCCGGCACCTTGCCGTCGATCATCGACGATTCAATGCGCGACATCGCGCTGTACGCGATCTTGTCCTTGGCGTTGACGGTGGTGCCTTCCATCTTGGTGAAGGCCAGCGTGCCGCCCACCAGCGCCGCATAGCGGTGCGTTTCCAGGAACGCGGCGGCCTGGCGGCGGCCGGGTTGCAGCTTGACCCAGTTGTCCTTGCCGCTGTAGCGGATCTTGGTGAACGAGGCGTCGGCCGGGTCCGTCGTGCGCACGTCCATGATGTCGGCGGCCGTGAGCTGGTCGGCCAGTTCCTTGACCTCGGCGCTGGTCGCATGACCCAGCTTGATCCACTTCAACGTGCCGGCGCCCGGGCCCGTGCCCGACGTCTGCGTCCATTGCGCCACGTACAACGTACCGGCCGACAGATCCGCCGCACGGTCGGCCACGAACATGAACAGGCCGCCGTTGGTGGCGTCATCGCCCATCAGCGCGGTGCGCTGGTCCGGCATCATCTGCACCAGTTCGTGCGAGATGCGGCCCATGCAGTAGTGCTTCTTGATCGTGCCGGTGCCATCCGGGTGCACCGTCACTTCGGGCAGATGGCCGTAGTGGTACGGGTTGGCCTTGTTGGGGTCGCCATACACGTTGTTGCTGTAGGCCTGGAACGAGGCCGTCGTGCGTGCCGTGGTCGCGTCAGGCTCGTATTCTTCGCTGGACAGATGCGTGCCCCACGGCGACAGGCTGGCGCCGCAGGTGATCCACAGGCCATGCACCGACGAGGTGTCCACGTTGCTGTACTTCACCAGGCTGAGCTTGCCCGTATTCGGGTCTTGCGACAGCGTCAGCACGGCGATGGGCGACGGCAGCAAGCCGTACATGTCGTTGCCGGCCTGGTCCATCGACTGGTATTCAAACTGCACCACCGCGTACACGGCGTTGCCCGCCACGCCCGGCACCGTGGTGGGCGCGGACAAGGCCAGCAGCGAGGTGCCGTCGGGGCAGTTCGAGAAAAACTGGCGCGCGCGGGCGGGCACCGAGTTGTCCATGATGGGCGCGCCGGCCAGGTTGAAATAGCCTCCCGCGACGGCGGTGCCGCCCTTGCCGTCGGGCACCGTGTCGCCGGTGATGAAGAACGGTTCGTAGCCCAGCTGCACGGTCCGTTTGGAGCCATCGCTGAACGTCAGCGCCATGGCGGAGCTGACGGTCGTGCGCGCCATCAGTTCGGGGTTGGCCAGCGTGGGCGCGGCCATCGGCGTGAACGATGCCGACGTGAACGTCACCGGTGCGGGCTGCTGCGTGCCGGGGCCGGGATTGGGCTGCGGATTGCCCGAGGTGTCATCGTCATCATCGTCGCTGGAATTACAGCCGGCCAGCAACGCAGCCATGCTGACGCCGCCAATCGGCAGCATCGGCGCGCCTCCCAGCATCTTCAGGAGTCGGCGGCGATTGGCTTGATTCGTGTCTTGCATGCGGGTTCCCATTGGATCGGATGAATGCCCGGCCATTGACGCCGAGCGGTGCCCGCATGCTAGATAGGCGGCGTGTAATCACAATGACAGAAAGCTGTACGCAAGCTGAATCGACACGGCCGGTATGCATCGCGGGATTGTCACGAAGCGCCGCTATAGTCAGGCGCGTTGCTTCACCGATTCGCCGCATCGCCGATTCGCCGCATCGCCGCTTCACCGCATTGCCGCATCACCGCATCACCGCTACCCCGCTGCACCGCTTCACCGTTCCATCGCTTATCCGTTCCACCGCCTAACCGCCCAACCGTTTCGTGTCCGCCATGCCCCTGTCGTTTCGCCCCACCCTGCCCTCCGCCCCCGCCGCGCTGCGCGTGATTGCCATGCTGGCATTGGCCGCCGGCTTGGGAGTGTGGGCGTCAATCTTGCTGGCCCCGCGTCCGGGCGCGCTGCCGCCCGCCGTGTCCGCGGCGCCGCCGCGCGCGGCCGACAACACGCCGGTGGCGCTATGGTTTGGCAAAGATGAAGTGATGCGCACGCAGATCAGCGTGCTGGGCCTGATCGCGGCCGGCCCGGATGGGGCGGCGGTGCTTAGTGTGGATGGTGGCCCGCCCCTGGCGTGGCGCGCGGGCGCCGAAGTGGCGCCAGGCATCGTGCTGCGCGATATCGCAGTAGACGCCGTGACGGTCGAGCAAGGGGGAAGATTGAATCGCCTGGCAACGCCCGCCGCGTTGGCGGCGCCAGCAGGCATTACGCAGGGAAAAGAATGATGCGGGGTTGCAGACCCGGCGGCGCGTCCTTACCGCGCCCGCCGATCAGCGCTTACGGCCTGCGGGACGCCCCATCTGCTTGCGTCCCGCCATGTTCGACAGGGAAGATCCCGTCGGCTTTTGCGTGGCGGCAGCCAGCTTCTTCTGTTGAAGCGCCTTTTCAACCAACGCTGCCAAACCAGTCGAAGACTTCTCTTTTGTAGCCATTACCGCTCCTTGTAGAAGGGCCATGGTAGCAGGCGGGAGGCTTGCACCGATTCCCGCCGCTGATGGCGATGACACTATCGGGCCCATTCAGGGGCTTCGATCAATATTCCGGTGTGTGCCCAACCGCCGCAGAATCGCCACGGAACCGTCCATTTCAAATGTGATTTGCCAGGACTTGTTGGCCAGCACGTCTATTTTCAGGATGCGCGGGTCAAAGCAGCCGGTGATCGAGTGCATTCTCAGCTTGCTAGGTTGCGGGCAACGCATCAAATCGCGAATGGCGTTCTTCGCGGCATTCTGGATTTCAACAGGAGCCCGGCGAAAGTCACGGTCGAAAGTCTCTTTTCTGGACAGCGCCCTGATCAGTATGGCCGCCAAATCTATTGACCCAAGGACTTGAGGAACGCCTCGACGTCGTCCTGGGGCCCGCCCGTGACCACCGCCGCCGCGTCGGCGTCATTTTCCATCACGGCCCATTTCAAGTCGTGCAAATGGGAAAAGGCATCCTTGACCTGAATGATTGCCTTGACGAATGACTCCACCACCCCATCGCTGTCACGAAGTTGACGATCCAGCGAGGCGGCCAGGCGCTTTTCCTCCAGTGTGCGGCCTAGCTCCGCCACCACATCCAGCGTTTCGTCAAACGCCGCCTGGAATGCGCCATCAGGATCCAGGGGCTGCCGTTCGTTTGCGGGCGCACGGCAGATGGCGTAGGCAACATCGGCGGCGTTTCTTGAAATGGCTTCAAAGGTATTGGCCAGCACTTCGTTGCTGGCCACGGTGTCTTCGATAGCGCGCAGCAAGTGCAGCGAACGGCTGCTGTCGGCCCTGGCGCCCTCGACAATGAAGGCGACCAAGCCGCTATGAGAAATGATGGACCGCATGAGCGCTTCCCTTTTATCGGCGTCTTGCGACCCGAAGCAAGACATTCGGAAAGTATAGACACAAAGCCGAAGCCGCCACCAGTTGTGGGAAGCCGCAATGCCCGGGGTTTTTGCCGCCGCCACGCCAACGCAAGCATTACTGTCATATTTCATGTCCACAATCCCGGGCTTCTACTAGAAGACCGGAGTCGTAAAGTGCGTCAGTTACCGCGCGGGCTTGCCCGTCAGCAAGGTTTCACCCTGATCGAGATCATGGTGGTGATTGTGATCATGGGGATCCTGGCGGCCCTGATTGTGCCGCGTGTGCTGGATCGCCCGGACCAGGCGCGCCAGGTGGCGGCGCGGCAGGATATTGCGGGCATCATGCAGGCGTTAAAGCTGTACCGGCTGGACAACGGCCGCTATCCGAGCACGGCGCAGGGCCTGCGCGCGCTGGCTGACAAACCGGATGGCGCGTCGAACTGGCGCGGCTATCTGGACAAGCTGCCCAATGACCCTTGGGGCCATCCGTATCAATACCTGAGCCCGGGCGTCAAGGGCGACATCGACGTGTTCTCGTTTGGCGCCGACAACAAGCCCGGCGGGGAAAGCGGCGATGCCGACATTGGTTCCTGGGAACTCTGAACGCGGCTTCACGCTGGTCGAGGTGCTGGTGGTGCTGGTGATCGTGGCCATCGCGGCCAGCATGGTCAGCTTGTCGATTGGCAAGCGCGACAACGGCCTGCGCACCGATGCGCAGCGGCTGGCGGACGCGTTCACCGTGGCGCAGAGCGAGGCACGCAGCGATGGCCGGTCCATCCGCTGGTTGGCCGGCGACACGGGCTGGTCGTTTGAACGCGCGGGCCGCCCACCCGGCCCCAGCGCCCAGGAAAACGTGGTCGTGCCAGTGGATCGCCTGGAAGGCGACGACATGCTGCGCCCGCAAACCTGGCGCGCGGGTGCCGTGCAACTGCGGCTGACGCCCGATCGCCCGTTGGTGTTCAACACCGAATGGGTCGCGGATCCGATCACCCTGACCCTGCACGCGGGCGATGCCACGGTCACCCTGCAACGCGACGCCGCCGGCCGTTATGAAATCCACTAGATTTTCCCGCCGCGAGGGCGAACGATGCGACGTGGACGTTCCCACGGACGGGGACGCCTTGCCGGATACGGGCGGCTTGCCAGAGGCCGCCGCCGCCCTCGATATGCCGCGCGCCATCCCCCCCCGCGCGCGCCGTGAACGCGGCTTCACGCTGATCGAGGTCTTGGTGGCGCTGGCCATCATCGCCGTGGCGATGGCCGCCGCGCTGCGCGCCACGGGCGTCATGACGGCCAACAACCGCGCCTTGCAGGACAAAACGCTGGCGCTGCTGGCCGCGCAGAATGCCTTGACCCAATTGCGCCTGGAACAAAGCCTGCCACGCGCCGGCTCGCAAACCGTGCCCTGCCCGCAAGGCGGGCGCGCGTTGCAGTGCGAGCTGGTCTTTACCAATTCCATGAACCGCAGCTTCCGCCAAGTGTCGGTCAACGTCCACGACGCCGGCTCGGCCCGCCCGGACGCCGTGCTGCTGCAATTGGACGGCCTGCTGTCCAGCCTGCGATGACGATGCAACGCCCCGTTTCCCGCGCCGCCCGCCAGGCGGGCTTTACGCTGATCGAAGTGCTGGTCGCGTTGGCGCTGATGGCGCTGGTCAGCCTGATGGCCTGGCGCGGGCTGGCCAGCGTGTCCAGCGCGCGCGACTGGATCGAGCAGCAAGCCGAAGACACCGACGCCATCGTCCGCACGCTGGGGCAGATGTCGCGCGATGTGGAACTGTCTTATTCCGGCCCCGGCTTTGACGCAGCAGGCAAGGACGCCGTCACGCTGACCAGCGGCGTGCGCCTGCTGCGCCAAAACCAGGGCGGCCAGACGCTGGAACTGCTGCGCCCCGACCCGGACGGCAACGGCCTGTGGCAACGCGTGCAGTGGCAGGTGCGCACCGACGGCTTGTGGCGCGTCAGCGGCCCGCCCGCGCCGCGCAGCCCGCTACCCGCCGCCGTCAATGGCGTGCTGCTGCTGCCTGGCGTCAAGACATTGAGCCTGCGCGCCTGGGTACCCGGCGTGGGCTGGGCCAACGCCAACGCCAGCTTCGGCGCGCCGCCCACCGGCATCGAAATCGCGCTGGAACGCGGCGCGCCCGGCCAGCCGCAACGCTACACGCGCATCCTGGAGCTGCCATGATGCGCCACCGCGACACGCAGCAAGTTGCCCGCCCACGCAGCCCGTGCACGCAGCAACAGGGCGCCGCGGTGATCAGCGCGCTGATCATCGTTGCCATTGTTGCCGCCTTGACCACCAGCCTGTTCCAGCGCCAGACGGCCAGCACGCGGCGCGTGGAAAACGAAATGGCGCGCGTGCAGGCGCGCGTCATGCTGGCGGGCGGCATCGACTGGGCGCGCCTGGTCATCCGCGATCACGGCAAGCGCGAAGCCACGACGCGCGGCGACCAGATCTGGGCCACGCCCATCCTGGACACGCGCATCGAGCGTCCGGGAGACGATCGCGTCGCCGTGTTCTCGGGGCGCGTGCAAGATGAACAGGGCAAGTACAACCTGAGCAACCTGGCGCGCAATGGCGTGCCGCAACCCGAGCAGGAAAAGGTGTTGCGCCGGCTGCTGGCCGCGCAGCAACTGCCCGATACGCTGGCGCCGCGCATCATCGACATCATTGCCATGGCGCAGCCGCCCGCCCTGCCCGCCGATGCGCCGTCCGCCCCCAACGGCCAACCCGCCACCGCGCCGGACGCGCGCGCGCCGCTGCCGCGTGGCGTGGATGACATCGCCGCGCAGCTGGGCCTGGAACCGACGGTGCGCGACGAGATGCGCCGCACCATGACCGTGCTGCCCATCGCCACCAGCGTCAACGTCAATACCGCGCCCGCCGAGGTCATCGCGGCGTTGGTGCCCGGCCTTTCGCTGGGGCAGGCGCGCGCGCTGGCGGGCGAGCGGGATCGCGGCAACTGGTTCAACAACGCGGGCGACTTCGGCAACCGTCTTGCCGGCACCGGCGTGGACGCGCCCGCCCCCACCGTCACCACGGCCAGCGGCTGGTTCCTGGCCAGCGGCACCGTCGTCTACGAACGCGCCCGAGTCGCCATGCAAGCCTTGGTGCGCAGCGCCCCGCCCGCTGCGCCCGACACGATATGGACAAGAGAAACCCCTTGAAAAACGCCTTGCGCATTGCGCTTGCCCCTCTGGACGAATTCAGCGCGGATTCGCCGCTGCCCTATGCCTGGTTCGACCGGCGCGGGCGCTGCGCGCAGCAGGGCGAACTGCCCTTGCACGCGCTGGGCAACGCCTATCCCAACGCGGTGTGCGAAGCCGTGCTGCACCCGCGCGACGTCATCGCCACCACCATCCGCATTCCGGCCGTGCCGCGTGCGCGCTTTGCCGCCGCCGTGCACGGCGCGCTGGAACCCCTGGTGCTTAGCGACCTGGAGGCGCTGGCCATCGGCTTTAGCCCGCGCGCCGCGGATGGCAGCGTGGCATTGGCGTGGTCGCCGCGCGAGCCGGTACGACGCGCCTGGGCGTTGTTGAGCACGCACGGCCTGCGTGTCGACGCACTGATTGCACCGCAGACGCTGGGGACGACAGTGGCCGGGCCGTCCTCAGAGCCGTCCGCCCCCCTGTCCTCGGCCCTGTCCTCGACCCCTTCCTCCCCCCCTTCCTCCCCCCCTTCTTCCGCCTTCGACGCCGATCTATCCGCCACGCCCTTGCGCGATCCGGCCGACCCGCGTTGGCTCGCGCCGTCGCCCTCGTGGTCGTTGGCCATGCCGCGCCTGGCGCCGGTGCGCGCGTCGCGCTGGCGGCCCGTGTGGCGCTGGGGCGCGGCCGCGGCGGTGGTCTGGATTGCGGGATTGAATCTTTACGCCTCGCGGCTCAGCGCGGAAGCCGGCGCGCTGACGGCGGGCATGCGTCAACAGGTGCTGGCCGCCTTTCCGGACCTGCCCGTCGTGCTGGACCCGGCGCGGCAGGCGCAGCAAGGCCTGGACGCGCTGCAAGCCAATCGCGGCGCGGCCAGCGCGGGGGACTTTCTGCCCCTGGCACGCGCCGCCGCCCAAACGCTGCCCTTTGCCGCCGACAAAGTCGCGCGGCTGACGTACGCCGATCAAGCGCTGACCCTGCAACTGGCCGACGCGGGTGCCGACGCGCAGCGCGTCTCCGAAACGCCTGCGCTGATCCAGCAAGCCGCGGCCCTGGGCCTGAAGCTGGAACGCGGCGACACCGATAACACCTGGCGCATCACGCGCAAACAACCATGACCGCCATTGAACGCCTGCATCGCCATTGGCAAACCGCCGCCGCGACGTTGCGCAAAACCGTCGACCCCACGCTGACCCGCGCGCGCCAGCGCTACCAGGCGCTGGCGCCGCGCGAGCGACGGCTGGTCACTGTCGCGGGCGCGCTCGTCGGCGTCGCCGTGATTTTCGTCACGCTGATCGAACCGCCCCTGAAAACCGTGCGCAAGTTGCAAGCCGAACTGCCCGCCCTGCGCGGCCAGGCCGCGACCGTGGCCGACTTGACGATGCAAGCCCGCGCCCTGCGGCAACGCTCGGCCACGCCGGTCGCCGTTGCCCCCACGCCCGCCGAATTAAGCGCCAGCCTGGAAGGCGCGGCGCTGCCGGCGGCGATGTGGTCGCTAGGCCAGCCCGAATCCGGCAAGGGCGTGCGCTTGACGTTGAACCAGGCGCCGTCGTCCGCGCTGCTGCGCTGGCTGGATGGCGCCGCGCGCGATTGGGGCCTGCAAACACAGCAAGTGGAATTGACGCGTGCGACCAATCCCAATGGCCGCCCACTGCCGGGCCTGGTCAATGGCCACATCACGTTAACCACCGCCGATGCGGGGGCAAGCCACTGATGCCGATCCTTTCATTTGCCATGCCGGGTGCCCGCTGATGGCGCGCCTCCCTTTCAACAAGCGGACTGCCGGCCTGTGGCTGGCCGGCGGCGTCTGTTTCCTGGCGGCCGCCGCAAGCGTGCTGCCGGCACGTTGGCTGTTGGCGATGCAGCCGGATGACTCCCTGGTTTCGCTCGCGGATGCCAGCGGTACGTTGTGGCAAGGCAGCGCGTGGGTGGCGCTGGGGCCACCGGGGTCGCAGCGCGTGTTGCCGCAACCCGTGCAATGGCAGTGGCGCTGGGATGCGATGGCCCTGGACATCACGCACCCGTGGTTGCAAGGCCCGCTGCGCGCGCGCGTCGGCTGGGCCGGCGTGTCATTGCCCGCGCAATCGCTGCGTGTGCCAGCCACGGTGTTACCCGCGCTGGGTGCGCCCTGGAACACGCTGGCGCCCGACGGCATGCTGGAGATCAATTGGCAAGCGCTGCGCCTGGGCGGGGATTTGCCCGCGGGCAATATCGCGGACCTGCGCTGGCGCAACGCCGGCACCGCGCTGACCTCCATCAGCCCCGTGGGCACCTACCTGTTGCGTCTGCAAGGCGCGGGAAAGTCTGGCGCAACATTGGCGCTGACGACCGAAAGCGGGCTATTGACGGTAACGGGCCAAGGCACGGCCGGCCCACGCGGTGTGCGCTTCGATGGCAAGGCGACGTACGCGCCCGGGGCCACCGACGCTCAGCGCGCCGCGCTGGACGGCCTGATGTCCACCCTGGGCCGCCGTTCCGGCGATACGGTCGTCTTCAGCACGGGCAAATAGCAAAAAACAAAAAAGCAAAAGCAAAAAGCAAAAGGCGCCATCAAGCGTCGCGCGTCACCCGCACAATTTCCTCGGGCGACGTCTGCCCGCTGTCGACCCAACGCTGGCCGTCTTGCCGCATCGTCCGCATGCCCGAGGCCATGGCGGCCTGGCGCAATTCGCGTTCGTCGCGGCCTTCGTGGATCAAACGGCGCGCGTCATCGTCCACCGTGAACAGTTCGTGGATGCCGGAACGGCCGCTGTAACCCGTGTGATTGCACGTCGGGCAACCCACAGGGTGAAACACGCGCACGCCATCCTGCATCGACGGCTTCTTGCATTCCGGACACAGCTTGCGCACCAGCCGCTGCGCCAGCACTCCCAGCAGCGACGAAGCCAGCAGAAAGGGTTCCACCCCCATGTCCGTCAACCGCGTCACGGCCGAGACCGCGTCGTTGGTGTGCAGCGTCGCCAACACCAGGTGACCGGTCAGCGACGCCTGCACCGCGATCTGCGCGGTTTCCAGGTCGCGGATTTCGCCGATCATGATCACGTCCGGGTCCTGCCGCAAGATGGCGCGTAGCGCCAGCGCGAAGCTCATGTCGATCTTAGCGTTTACCTGCGTCTGGCTGATGCCGGACAAGTCGTATTCGATGGGGTCTTCCACCGTCAGGATATTGCTGGTGGCCGAATCCAGGCGGCTCAATGCCGCATACAGCGTGGTGGTCTTGCCGCTGCCCGTCGGCCCCGTCACCAGCACGATGCCGTGCGGCTGCCGGATCAAGCGGTCCAGCTGCGTCAGCACATCGGGGCACATGCCCAGGCGTTCCAGCTGCAAGCGCCCCGCCTCTTTGTCCAACAGGCGCAGCACCGCGCGTTCGCCGTGGCCCGTGGGCAAGGTCGACACCCGCACGTCAATCGGCCGGCCGCCCACCCGCAGCGCGATGCGCCCGTCTTGCGGCAAGCGCTTTTCGGCGATATCCAGGTGCGCCATGATCTTGATGCGCGAAATCAACGCCGCGTGCAGCGCCTTGCGCGGCGACACCACGTCGCGCAACGTGCCGTCCACGCGATAGCGCACCACCGAGTGCGTCTCGAAGGGTTCGATGTGGATATCGCTGGCGCCATCGCGCGCGGCCTGGGCGAACAGCGCGTTGATCATGCGGATCACCGGCGCATCGTCCTGCGCTTCCAGCAGGTCGGCCACTTCGGGCATGTCCTGCAACAGGCGGTCCAGATCGATCTCGTTTTCGGCCACGCCCATGACGGACGCGGCATCCTCCGAATGGCTGTAAGCCGCCGTCAACAACGTTTCCAGCGCCTCGTCATCCACCTGCGCCAGCGCCACCTCGCCATGGCAACGGCGTATCTCGCGCACCGCCCATTCCGGCGTGCGCGGGCTGACGGTCAGCTGCGCCTGCCCCGCGCGCAGCGACAGCACGGCGCGCTGCGCCCGTGCCCAGGCATAGGGCAAGGGGTGCGCGCTCATAGCAGCGACTCGGGGTCCACCGCCACGCTGTGCATCAGCGCGCCGGACACGCGGATCGGGCGCGCGGCATCGCGCGTGGGGTTCGCGCCGGGATACTGCCGCACGGCAAACGACTGCACCGTGGTGGGCGGCGGGCGGCGCAGCGTGTCGGCCTGCTGGTCGGGGCGCAGGTCATAGGCGTTGTTGGACACCGACGGCGCCGAGCCCGGCGGCGGCAACATCGGCGCCTGCATATCGGGCAGCGCCCAATGCTGGCCCGGTTGCGCGGAGCCCTGCGCGCGGCGCATGTAGTCGTAGCGGTCCATCGTGACGCTGGCGCTGCGGTTGGCGTCGCGCACCACGTAGGGGCGCAGGAACACCATCAGGTTGGTCTTGGTGCGCTTGCGCGTGTCGTAGCGGAACAGCGAACCGATCACCGGCAGCGAGCCCAGGCCGGGCACGCTGTTGGACGTCAACGTCACGTTGTCTTCCAGCAAGCCGCCCAGCACGATGATCTGGCCATCGTCGATCAGCACGCTGGTGTCGATGGCGCGCTTGTTGGTCACGATGCCCGTCGTGGCATTCGAGCGGCTTTCGTCGATGCTGCTGACTTCCTGGTAGATGTCCAGCTTGACCGCGCCGCCTTCCGAAATCTGCGGGCGGATGTTCAGCTTCAAACCGACGTCTTCGCGTTCGATGGTCTGGAACGGATTCGAACTGCCGTTGCTGCCCGACGTGACATATTGGCCGGTCACGAACGGCACGGTCTTGCCCACCAGGATGCTGGCCGACTGGTTGTCCAGCGTCAGCAGGTTCGGCGTGGACAGGATGTTGGCTTCGCCCGTGTTCTGCATGGCGCGAGCCAGCACGCCCAGGTTGATGACCTGGTTGCCCAACACGTCCACCGTGCCCTTGACCACACCCAGGCTCAGGCCGCTGCCCAGGGCGTCGATCGACGTGGGCCCGGTGCCCGTGATGCCGCTGCCGCCCAGGTTGGTGCCGCCGATAAAGCTGGTGCCGTTGCTGTTGATGTTGCCCGCGCCCGTCATCCACTGGATGCCGAATTCGGCGGCCTTTTGTTCGCTGACTTCAACGATCAGGCTTTCCACCAGCACTTGCGCGCGACGTTGGTCCAGCTGGTCGATGACTTCACGCAGGCTGCGGTACAGCGGTTCCGGCGCGGAGATGATCAGCGAATTGGTGGCCGGGTCGGCCTGGATGGTGGCGCCGCCGGCCGAATACGACACGGCTTGCGAGTTGTTGTCTTCCCGCGCGATGCGCTCTTGCTCGCCCGACAAGCCGCCCTTGGACGAGCCCGACATTGCCCCCATGCCCTGCCCCGCCGGCACGTTGCCGGCAGACGTGTTTTGCGCCCGGGCGCCGTTCTGCGCGCCGCCCGTGTTGCTGCTTGCCGCGCCGCCCGAGGCGCCGGGCGCCGCGTTGGCCTGTCCGGTCAGCAAGCCGCCCAACACTTCGGCGATGCGCGTGGCCTGCGCGTTGCGCATGTAGACCACGTGCAGATTGCCGGCGCGGTTTTGCTGCGCGTCCAGCTTCAGGATCAGGTCGCGCGCCAGCCGCGTGCGCGCCGGGCTGCCCGAGCGCACCAGCACGCTGTTGCTGCGCGGGTCGGCCACCACGGCGATGCGTTGCGTGGGGTCGCTGCTTTGCGTGTCCAGCAATTGCGAGGCCAGGATGGCGATGTCGGTGGCAATGCCGGACTGCACCGGCACCACATCGGTGTCGATGGAGCTGGGCACGTCGATGCGCGCGATGACTTGCGCGATGCGTTCCAGGTTGTCGGCGTAGTCGGTGACTACCAAGGTGTTGTTGCCCGGGTACGCGTTGATCGGGTTATTCGGCGGCACCATGGGGCGCAGCACCGGCACCAGGTTGGCGGCGTTTTCGTACTTCAGCGGGAACACGCGCGTCAGCATCTCGCCGCTGCTGCTCGAGCCCTTGGCGAACGCGGACACGGGCACCGGGCCACGCGCGGCGTTGCCGGCCGGCGCGCCTGCCGCCGCCTGCGCGGGACGCGCCTGAGCTTGCCGCGCCTGGGTCGGCGGCGTGTTGCCCACCACCGCGCTGCCTTGCAGCTTGGCGTCGGCTTCGGGCACCACGCGCGTCACGCCGTCGACATCCACAATTGCAAAGCCTTGCAGTCGTAGCGCACCGGTCAGCATGGCCAGCGCCTGTCCGCTATCCACGGGTCGGTCCGACACCAGCGTCAGTTTGCCCTTGACGCGAGGGTCCACCAGGAAGTTGCGCTGCGTGAACAACGACAGCGCGCGCAACACGGCGGGGATGTCGGTGTCGACGAAATTCAAGCTGACACGGTTGTCCGTTTGTTGAGCATGGGCCGTGCTGATCGCCGGTCCGATTTGGCTTGCGATGAGCAAGGCGGCAAGGCTGAATTGCGCGATGTGACGCATGACGAGATAGGTGCCTTCAGACGTGAATGCAAGTGTGAAAAAACGTGAAATCGCGTCGGAGTATACGGGGTGACAGTGCAACACTACGGTCATATTTGACATGCAACATACGGGCTGCAAACCCTTTAAATTCGGGGCTTTTGCGCGTTTTTGATTCGCGCGGCGCCCCCTGCTTTCGCCATGCCTTCCTATCGATACGAAGCCACCGACGCGCTGGGCAAAATCGTGCGCGGCACGATCGATGCCGACACCGAGCGCGGTGCCCGCAACCAGCTGCGCGGCCGGGGCTTGCTGCCCTTGTCCACCGCATCGGCGGCGCGCGCGCAAGGGCTGGGCGCCAGCTTGCGCACGCGTTTGTCGGATGCGGACCTGGCCTGGTTGACGCGCCAGTTGGCCAGCCTGCTGGCCGCGCGCCTGCCGCTGGACGCCGCGCTGTCGGCCACGCTTGAACAAGCCGAGAAAAAACACATCGCGGCCACGCTGGGCGCGGTGCGCGACGACGTGCGCGCCGGCCATCGCTTGTCTACCGCGCTGGCGGCTCGGCCGCGCGACTTTCCCGAGATCTATCGCGCGCTGATCGGCGCCGGTGAAGAATCCGGCGACCTGGCGCAAGTGATGGAAAAGCTGGCGGACTACATCGAGGAACGCAACACGCTGCGCAGCAAGGTGATGACGGCGTTCATCTACCCGGCCGTGGTCGCCAGCGTGTCGGTCATCATCGTGATCTTTCTGCTGGGCTATGTCGTGCCGCAAGTGGTGTCGGCGTTCAACCATGCCAAGCAGCAGCTGCCGATGCTGACCCGCGTGATGCTCGCGCTGTCGGACTACGTGCGTGAATGGGGTGCGGTGACGGGCGCGGTGCTGGTGGCCGCCATCGTGCTGTGGCGCTACACGCTGCGCGCGCCGGCCGCGCGTCGCGCCTGGCATGCCCGCGTGTTGCGGCTGCCGCTGGCGGGCCGCTTTGTGCTGGGCGTGAACGCCGCGCGCTTTGCGTCGACGTTGGCCATTCTGTGCGGCAGCGGCGTGGCCTTGTTGACGGCGCTGGAAGCGGCGCGCCGCACCTTGGGCAACGATGTGCTGCGGCTGGCGGTGGATGAGGCGTCGGCCCGCGTGCGCGAAGGCGCGGCGCTATCGGCCTCGTTGGGCGCGCAGAAGGTGTTCCCGTCGCTGCTGGTGCACCTGATCGCCAGCGGCGAGAAAACCGGCCGCTTGCCGGAATTGCTGGATCGCGGCGCGCAGAACCTCTCGCGCGACCTGGAACGCCGCGCCATGGCGATGACGGCGTTGCTTGAACCGGCGCTGATCCTGCTGATGGGCGGGTTCGTGCTGCTGATCGTGCTGGCGGTGATGATGCCGATCCTGGGAATGAACCAGGAGAATCGTTAAAAAAACAGAGGGCTAAAACTGGCTCTTATACACCACTCCAAGGCCACGAGACCACGGGACAAATCTCGTATGACGTCTTCTT
>NZ_JCBAMR010000016.1:0-119890 GCF_059760425.1 Achromobacter sp. RT286_PF | reverse complement strand
CCTGACAACGTCAGGCGGCTTTTTCATTCGCGTTCAGCGCGGCACCATCGGCGCCGCCCCGCTCGGATCGATCAGTGGAAGAATTCCGCGATCATCGTGGCGCCCATGAAGGTGCCGGCGTTGGCGGCCAGGGACACCACCACGATCTTCCAGCCCAGCTTGCGAAACGCCGGCAGGTCTTTCAGGATCGACAGCCCGGCCATGGCCAGGATCACGGTGGTGAACGGCAGGAAATTCACCTTGCCGACCAGCGCGATGATCTGGTCCGAGTACGGCAGCACGCCCGGGCACCCGGCCGTCATGGCGATCAGCGACAGCACGAACACGGCCGGCAGCTTGGGCACGACACGCAGGATCAGGTCGGTCAGCACCACCAGCAGGATGATGATGCCCATGCCCG
Source organism: Achromobacter sp. RT286_PF (assembly GCF_059760425.1). NCBI lineage: Bacteria > Pseudomonadati > Pseudomonadota > Betaproteobacteria > Burkholderiales > Alcaligenaceae > Achromobacter > Achromobacter sp. RT286_PF. Next base: position 119,490 of record NZ_JCBAMR010000016.1, on the reverse strand, counting down.
GCAACGCGTCCATGAACGGCACGTTGTAGCCCAGGCGGTTGCCCACCAGCGCGAACAGGCCGCAGATGACATAGGCGGTCAGGCGGTCGCCAAAACCCATCTTGGCGTTATGCGCCGGAACGTCTTCCGACACGCTGTCGTCCACAACCGATTCAGACGCCTTGCCGCGCGACCAGCGGCCCAGCACCGGCTCCAGCTTGCCGTACAGGAAGATCGTGGTCGGCAGCGAGATGAACAGCGTGAAGTACACGCCGACCACGGTCGTCAGCAAGTTGGCGGCGGCGGCCAGCGCGGCCACCTGATGCGCCATTTCAGGCGTCTGCTGCGAGGCGATGGCGCCCACGCCCGCGGCCATCATGCTGCCGGAGCCCACGCCGGCGCCCATGGCGAGCGAGCGCGGATCAAAAATGTTCAGGCTGGTGATGAAGCCGGCCATCAGGGCGACGAACAGCGCGCCGATCACCGTGCCGGTGATGTACTCGGCCATCACGCCACGGCCTTCGGGCGAATTCATGCCGTAGCGTTCACCGATGATGGCCAGGCTGGGCTCGCGGCCCACCGAGAACGTGGCGCCGATGGCTTCGCGCTTGATGCCCAGCAGCAACGCCAGCGGCAGGCCGATGGCCATGGTGCCGAAGAAGTGGCCGAATTCCTGGAACACCAGCGCCCAGCCGGCTTCGCGCACCTGCGGCAACGCGCCGCCCACCATCAGGCCCAGCTTGGCCAGGAAGGGCAGCAAGGCGTATTGCAGATAGCCGCTGATGCGGGTCTGCATGGCTTTGTCGATGCCGGCGCCCACGGGCAGCCGCTGGCCGAAAGCCGCCACGATGGCGCCAATGAAGATGGCCCAAAGCATCGGTTGCAGAACGATCTTGCCCGGCCCCACCGAAAACGTGACGCTGCCGATCGCTTCGGAAATACCCACCACCAACAAAATGGCGGCAAGCATTCGAACGCGGGCGGATAGCGACATGGAAGGCGCGGCCAGACTGGCGCTGGCGAGAGACATCGATTTCCCCTGATGAACGTGAGTAGATTTTGTGCGCGTGCCGGGCAAACGCAGCGCTGCGGCAGCAGGCGGAATTTTCGCCGGGGGTCTTTCAGGCAACCATGACACCGCCCGCGCATAAACGTTGCGTAAAATGCAACGCACGGCCTTTTCCTGGGAAAATTTTGCACGGCATCGGTTTCGATACGGGTAAACCCTTAACCGGGACTGTGTATCTGCCGCCGCATCCGCCCGCCTGGAACCCGCCATGGACGAAAAACTCGACGCCCGCCGCACTCACTATTTCATGCAGGTCATGAGCCGGGGCTCGGTGCGTGGCGCCGCCGAAGTGCTGGACATGGACCCGTCCGCCGTCAGCCGCGCCATCGCCGCGCTGGAACGCGACTGCGGCATGGCGCTGTTCGAACGGCGCGGGCGCGGCGTGGTGCCCACCGACGCCGGCCACATCCTGGCCCGCTATGTGAAGCGGCAGCAGAACATCCAGGAAAGCTTCTTCTCTGAAATCGACAGCCTGCGCAAAGCCGAGCGCGGCCATATCGACCTGGTGCTGGGCGAAGGCTTCGTCGAACTGATGTTCGACCGCGTGCTGCCCGGGTACTGGCGCAGCCACCCGGAAGTCACGCTGGACATCGATGTCGCGCGCACGTCCGAGATCGTGCAGCGCATTGTGGACGACCGCGCCTATATAGGATTGGTGTTCCAGCCGCCCAACGACGCGCGGCTGCGCACGCATTATTCGCGGCCCGAACCCATCCGCGCCATCGTCCGGCAGGATCATCCGCTGACCCGGCTGGGCCGCCCCCTGCTGCTGACCGATCTGGCGGATCACCCCGGCGCGTCGATGCAGGAAGGGTTTGGGGTGCGGCAACACATTCAGGCGGCCGAGATCAGTGAACAGGTGCGCTTGCGCAACGTGCTGACGACGTCGTCGTTCAAGGCGCTGTGGCAGTTCGCGGCGGCGGGCATCGGCTACGCGCTGACGCCGCCCATCGCCGTCACGGCCGACATGCGCGCCCAGCGCCTGGCCAGCCTGCCGCTGGCCAACCCCATCCTGAACCAGGGCAGCCTGCACGTGCTGAGCCGCGCCGGCCGCCACATTTCTCCCGCTGCGCGCGAATTGCTGGAACACATCGTGCGCGGCATCGGCACCCCGGCGCCGCCGCCAACTGATACGGTCGCCTGACGCGAATCTGCCTCTGTTTGGCGCGCCCGCCAGCGCCTACAGTGCCAGTTCCCCTCATCCGCCACGAGGCGCATATGCTTAGTTTCCTGCGCACGGTCCGCTCCGTGCTCTGGGGTTTCTTCGGCGTGCGGCGCGGCCGCGGCTACCACGCCGACATCGCCCACAACAAACCCGGCCCGCTGATTGCAACCGGGCTGCTGCTGGCGGCGGTCCTGGTGATCCTGCTGGTCCTGGTCGCGCGCTGGGCAGTAACTGCCGCCTTGTAATAGCGCTGCGCGAAGGGACCCTTTCCTCCCGCAGGGCCGCCCCAAGGGAGGAAACGCCCCCTTGGGGGGCAGAGAGCGCCGAAGGCGCGAAGCGTGGGGGCCTTATTTCCATATTACGAGAATGACTTAGACGCTGCCGTCTGCTGGCTGTTACGGTTATGAATCCCCTTTTCCGACGCTGCGCGCCGGACGCTACAGGGCATAGACCGAGAAGACCACAAGGGCAGTAGACATGTACGTGTATGACCCCGTCGACCAGCAGCTTGTCGAGCAGCGTGTGGCGCAGTTTGCCGATCAGACGCGCCGCTTCCTCGACGGCCAGCTCACCGAAGATGAATTCCGCGTTCTGCGCCTGCAGAACGGCCTGTACATCCAACGCCACGCCCCCATGCTGCGCGTGGCCATTCCCTACGGCATGCTGGCGTCGCGCCAACTACGCACGCTGGCGCACATCGCCCGTAAATGGGATCGCGGATACGGCCACTTCAGCACCCGCCAGAACATACAGTTCAACTGGCCCCGCCTGGAAGACGTGCCGGACATCCTGGCCGAACTGGCCACCGTGCAGATGCACGCCATCCAGACCAGCGGCAACTGTATCCGCAACACCACCACCGACCACTTCGCCGGCGTCGCGCCCGATGAACTTGTCGACCCGTTGGTGTGGTGCGAGATCATCCGCCAGTGGTCCACCCTGCACCCCGAATTCGCCTTCCTGCCGCGCAAGTTCAAGATTGCCGTTAGCGGCGCCGTGCAAGACCGCGCGGCCGTCGGCGTGCACGACATCGGCCTGCAAGCCGTTGAACGCGATGGCACGCTGGGCTTTCGCGTGTGGGTCGGCGGCGGCATGGGCCGCACGCCCATCGTCGGCAAGCTGATCAACCCGTTTGTGGAATGGCAGCACCTGCTGACCTACCTGCAAGCCGCGCTGCGCGTCTATAACCTGCACGGCCGCCGCGACAACAAGTACAAGGCGCGCATCAAGATCCTGGTCAAGGACCTGACGCCCGAGGTCTATGCGCAGCAGGTCGATGAACAGTGGCAGCTGATCAAAGACGGCCCCGACACCATCACCCAGGACTTCGTGGACAGCATCAAGGCCCGCTTCGTGTGGCCGCAATACGATGCCGCCGCCGCGCAAGATGCCGACAACACCGACGCGCTGGCCGCCGGCGACAAGCGCTTTGCGCGCTGGCTGCGCACCAACGTGCACGCGCACAAGGTCGCGGGCTACGCCGCCGTCACCGTCTCACTGAAACCCACCGGCGTGCCGCCCGGCGACATCACCGCCGACCAGATGGACGCCGTGGCCGACCTGGCCGATGCCTATGGCTACGGCGAATTGCGCGTCTCGCACGAACAGAACCTGATTCTGGCCGACGTGCGCCGCGCCCGCCTGCACGAGCTCTGGCAGAAGCTGGAAGCGCTGAACCTGGCCACGCCCAACGTCGGCCTGTTGACCAACATCATCGCCTGTCCGGGCGGCGACTTCTGCGCGCTGGCCAACGCCGTGTCCATCCCCGTGGCCGAAGCCATCCAACGCCAATTCGACGACCTGGACTACCTGTTCGAAATCGGCGAACTGGACCTGAACATCTCCGGCTGCATCAATTCCTGTGGTCACCACCACGTGGGCCACATCGGCATCCTGGGTGTCGATAAGGCCGGCGAAGAGTGGTATCAGGTCACGCTGGGTGGCCGCCAGAACGGCGCCGCCAAGCCCCTGCCCGACCTGGAATCCACGCGCGGCGGCGGCGCTGCCGTGGGCCGCATCATCGGCCCCTCGTTCGCACGCGAACAGGTGCCCGGCGTTGTCGACCGCCTGATCCGCACCTACCTGGGCTTGCGCGACAGCGAAACCGAACGCTTCATCGACGTGGTGGACCGCGTCGGCATCGACCCCTTCAAGCAGGACGTCTACGCCGATCCCGCCTTCGCCAAACCCGTACAAAGCGCCGAACCCGCCCATGCCTGACCTCTACGCCCACGACGCCCCCGGCCCGCACCTGATCCGCGACGGCCGCCTGCAAGCCGACACGGCGCGCCCGTTCGTGCCCGAACCCGAAGTGGCCGCCGAGGGCCAGGTGCCCACGGACGAGCCCGGCTGGATCGTGCCGCTTTCCATCTGGAAAACCTCGCGCGCCACCTTGCGCCGCCACAAGCATCCCGTGGCCGTGCTGCTGGAACCCGACGCCGACCTGCGTGACCTGGCTGAGCCCGACGGCACGCTGGACCCCGCCGGCATCGCCTTCATCGCCGTGGACTTTCCCAACTACACCGACGGCCGTGGCTATTCGCTGGCGCAGCTGCTGCGCACGCAATACCACTGGACGGGCGAACTGCGCGCGGTGGGCGACGTGATGATCGACACCATCCACTACCAGGCGCGCGTCGGCTTCACCAGCTTTCTGGTCAAGCCGGGCCACGACCCCAAAAAGGCGCTGGACGCCTTCAATACGTTCACGGTGCACTACCAGAAGACGTATCGCGCGCCGACCCCGGCCGCGGCTTGACGTCGTCTTGCGCCAGCTGGCCGCGGATCAGTTCCGCGATGCTGCGCTGGCGCGGCGCCTGCATCCGGTCGATCAGGCTGGATACGCTGACCGCCAGACGCGGATAACCGTTGGCGTCGCACACGGCGACGCCAACGCCCAGCACGCCGGGCACCGCCGCGTTGCCCACCACCGACCAGCCCCGGTCGCGCGTGTTCTCAACCAGCCGCCGCATCTGCACACCGGTCATGCCGCCATAGGCGCGCAAGGCCTTTTCGTTCTGCGTCACCACTTCATCGGCCTCGGCCGGCGGCAATGCCGCCAGCAACGCCAGGCCGGCCGCGCCCACGCCCAATGGCTGGCGGTGCCCCACCGTTACCGCCAATACCTGCACCGGGTAATTGCCCACTTCGCGATGCAGGCATAGCGAATCGTTTGCCGCGCGGCAAATCAGAAAGGCGGAATCCCCCGTCACGTCGCTGATCTGGCGCAGCACCGGCCGCAGGCCGCGCACGGCCTGCGCGTGCGGGTCGCCCGCCATCATCACGCCCAGTTCCGCGATGCGCCAGCGCGGCGCCTCGGACTCGCGCAGGGCATAGCCTTCCTGCACCAGCACTTCCAGGTAGCGATACGCGGTAGAGCGCTGCATACCCGCCGCGCGAGCAATGTCGGTGACGTGCATGCCGCCCGCCCCCGCTTGCCGCAACACCCCCAGCACCCGCAGGCCCCGGCGCAAGACCACGGGCCCCGAGGACTGCGATTCCGACTCCAATTCCGCTTTGTTCATATTTTGGACACCCTGCGTTGCTGACGCTTCCATCAAAGCCCAATATCAAAACGGGCAGACGAAGATCTGTCCAAATATTAGACAAAACAGGACGGAGACATTCATGAAGACTGCATACACAAGGCGGCTGGCCGCCTTTGCGCTGACCCTGGGCAGCGCGCTGGTCGCCGGCGCCCCTGCCCTGGCGGCCAAGCCCTACCCCGATCGCCCCGTAACGCTGGTGGTGGGCTACGCGGCGGGCGGCGCCACCGATATCGTCGCGCGCTTGATGGCCAAGTCGCTGTCCGAGGCGCTGGGCCAGACTTTCGTCGTGGAAAACAAGACGGGCGCCAACAGCAACATCGGCGCCGAGATCGTGTCGCGCGCCACCCCGGACGGCTACACGCTGTACGTGGGTTCCATCGCCAACACGATCAACCGCAGCCTGTACAGCCAGCTGAACTACGACTTCATCAAGGACTTCAAGCCCGTCGGCCTGGTCGCGACCATTCCGAACATTCTGGTGGTCAACCCCAAGGTGCCGGTCAAGACGGTGCAGGAATACATCGCCTATGCCCGCGCGCATCCGGGCAAGCTGACCTGCGCCTCGTCGGGCAGCGGCTCGTCCATCCACCTGTCTTGCGAGCTGTTCAAGATGGAAACGGGCACCGACATCCTGCACGTGCCGTATCGCGGCAGCGGTCCGGCCGTGGCCGACCTGTTGGGCGGCCAGGTCGATTCCATGTTCGACAACCTGCCCTCGTCGTTGCCGCACGTGCAGGCCGGCAAGCTGCGCGCCATTGGCGTGACATCGCCGCAGCGCCTGCCCGCCACGCCGGACGTGCCCACGCTGGCTGAATCCGGGTTGCCGGGCTTTGACGTGGAATCGTGGTTTGGCCTGGTCGCGCCCGCCGGCACGCCGCAACCCGTCATCGCGCGCCTGAACGAAGCGCTGAACCAGGCACTGGCCAGCCCCGCCTTGCAGGCGTCCTACAAGCAGGCCGGCTTCTACGCGCCGACCACGCCCAACACGCCGGAGACCTTCGCCAAGAAGATCGACAGCGAAATCGACAAATGGGCCGCCGTCGTCAAACGCGCCGACATCAAGGCCAACTAGTTTTCAGGAGCACAGGGTGTACCCGATCGATTTCTTTTTCCGCGCGGCCGAGCAGTATCCCGAACGCATTGCGCTGGACGGCCCCGAAGGGGCGGTGAGCTACGCCGAACTGGCAGCCCGTACCCGCGCCCTGGCGGCCGCGTTGCAAGACCTGGACCCCGAACCGCAAACGCGCGTGGCCCTGTGCGCGGGAAATTCCGCGCGGCACATCCTGGCGCTGCTGGCCGTGCTGGCCAGCGGAAAGATCTGGGTCCCGCTTAACTATCGCAGCACCGCGCGCGAGATCGGGCGCATCCTGGATGCGACCACGCCGTCCATCGTCATCGTGGACGCCACCGGCGACCCGCTGGCGCCGTGGGCGGACGGCGCCCGCATCCACCTTGACGATGCGGACGGGGACGGAGACGGGGACGCTGACAGGGGCACAGCCACGGACGCTGATACCTCCACTGGCAGCGGCAAGGGCACGAGCACCCGCACCGGTGCAAACCTGCGCCTGAACGCGCTGCTGCGTCAGTACGCCGGACACGAGCCCACGCGCCACGCGCTGTCCCGTGACGCCACGCAGGCCATCAAGTTCACGGGTGGCACCACCGGGCTGCCCAAGGGCGTCATGCAACCGTACCGCGCGTGGAACGCCGGCATCATCAACCAGATCGCCAGCTGGCAGCTGACGTGCGAGGACCGCTACGTGGTGTCCGCGCCCATCACCCACGGCACCGGCACCTACATGCTGCCCATACTGGCCTGCGGCGGCGCGCACCTGCTGCTGGACAGCGTGACCCCGGCCACCATCACCGCCGCCTTTCGCGAGCGCGGCGGCACGCTCAGCTTCATGCCGCCCACGCTGATCTACATGATCATGGCGCAGGACGGCGTGTCGCGCGCCGACTTTCCCAAGCTGCGCAACCTGATCTACGGCGGCGCGCCGATGCCGCCGGAAAAAATAGACCGCGCGCGCGACTTCTTTGGCCCCGTGCTGGGCACCACCTATGGCCAGACTGAAGCGCCGCAAATCGCCACCGTGCTGCGCCCGTCGGACTTGAACGATCCGCGCAACCGCGCTTCGGTCGGGCGGGCGACGTGGCTGTCCGACGTGGCCATCATGGCGCCCGACGGCACGCTGTTGCCGCGCGGTGAAATCGGCGAAGTCGTGGTGCAGGGCGACCTGACGATGACAGGCTACTGGCGCCTGCCCGAGAAAACCGCCGAAACGCTGGTGGACGGCTGGCTGCACACCGGCGACACGGGCCTGATCGACGCACGCGGCTATCTGTTCCTGAAAGACCGGCTGCGCGACGTCATCATCACCGGCGGCTTCAACGTGTACCCGGTCGATGTCGAGAACGCGCTGTCGTCACACCCGGCCGTGTACGAATGCTCGGTGTTCGGCCTGCCCGACGACAAATGGGGCGAAGCCGTGCACGCCGCCGTGCAGTTCCACCCTGGCGCGCAGGCAAATGCCGACGCGCTGAAGGCGCATGTGCGCGCACTGTTGGGGCCGGTCGCCACGCCCAAGCAGTTCCATATCCACGACAGCCTGCCGCGCTCCAGCGTGGGCAAGGTCCTGAAGAATGCCGTGCGCGACGCCGCACAAAAGGAGACGCCATGAACCAACCCGAAACCCGCCTTTGCGCCCATCATCTGACCGGCATGTCGTACCGCGACGTCGATCTGGTTGACGGCCTGATCGGCAAGAAGACCTTTACCGAAGTCATGATCATGCAGATCCTGGGCCGCGACGCGCGCCCGGTGGACATGCGCATCGTGGACGCGGTGCTGGTCACGTTGATGGAACACGGCATGACGCCCAGCGCCATCGCCACGCGCCTGATCTACATGAGCGCCCCCGAAAACCTGCAAGGCGCCGTCGCGTCCGGCTTGATGGCGGTGGGCAGCCAATTCGTGGGCACCATGGAAAATTGCTCGCGCCTGCTGGACCGTATCAAGCAGGCGGCGGACGGCCGTGCCGAAGCGCTGGCCATCGCGCGCGAATTCCGCGAACAGCGCCAGGCGCTGCCCGGCTTTGGCCACCATCTGCACAAGCCCGACGACCCGCGTTCCATCAAGCTGCTGGCGCTGGCCGAGGCCGAGCCGGACCTGGAGGGCGCGTCGCTGAACGCGTTGCGCCTGCTGGCCGCCGCCGTGGACGAGACCTATGGCAAGCACATCACCATCAACGCCACCGGCGCGGTGGCCGCGTTGCTTAGCGAAATCGGCGTACCCACGAACCTGATGCGCGGCTTTGCCGTGATCTCGCGCGCGGCCGGCCTGGTGTCGCACGTGGCCGAAGAACAGCAAAGCCCATCGGGCCGCTACATCTGGGAAACCATCGACCACGCCATTCCTTACGTCGGCAAGGGCAAGACGCATCAGCAAGAGGACGGAGGACCGGCATGACGGCGGCGCAGGGCACCGATACCCGGCTGGCGGGCAAGGTCGCGCTGGTAGCCGGCGCCGGCGCGTCCGCCAGCGGCTGGAGCATCGGCCGCGCCAGCTGCGTGACGATGGCGCGGCAAGGCGCCGCCATCGTGGCGCTGGACGTGGACCTGGCGGCCGCGCAAGACGCCGCCCATGAAGTCGAAAAAATTGGCGGCAGCGCCTTGGCGGTGCAGGCCGACGTGGCAGACCCCGACGCCATGCAAGCGGCGGTGGACGCCGCGCTGCGCCGCTACGGCCGCATCGATATCCTGCAAGCCAACGCGGGCATCGGCAAGGTGGGCGGGCCGGAAGATATTTCGCTGCAAGACTGGGACCGCATCCAGCAGGTAAACGTGACCAGCCTGCTGATCGCCACGCGCCTGCTGGCGCCCGTGATGCGGCAACAGGGCGGCGGCGCCATCGTCACGGTGTCGTCCATTGCTGGCATCCGGTACACGGGTTACCCACACCTGGCCTACAGCGTCAGCAAGGCTGCCGTCATCCACTTTGCGCGCATGGCGGCGCAGCAATATGCCGCTGACGGCATCCGCGTGAATACCGTGATCCCCGGGCTGATCGATACCCCGCGCGTGGCGCAGAACGTGGCGCGCATGTTCGACCCCGACAACCTGCAAGCCGCGCTGGCCGCGCGCGACAAGCAGGTGCCCATGGGCCGCATGGGCACGCCCTGGGAGGTGGCGAAAGCGGTGGCGTTCCTGGCGTCGGACGATGCGTCGTACATCACCGGCACCGAGCTGGTCGTGGACGGCGGGCTGACGGGCAAGTACGCCTGATCGTCAGGCGCCAGACTCAGGCGCTACGCCTGATCGTCAGGCGCCAGACGCGGGCGCGACGCTTACCAGGACGTGGAGTACGCCCCCGGGAACTGCTTGGCCACAAACGCCTTCACCTCGTCCGACTGGTACGCCTTGATGAAGCGGGCAATGCGCGGGTCGTTCTTGTTGTCTTCACGCGCGGCGATCACCACGGCGGCAAAGGGCGCGTCCTTGCTTTCCAGCGCCAGCGCATCCTTGGCGGGCGACAGGCCCGCCGGGATGGCGTAGGCCGAGTTGACCGCCGCCGCGTCCACGTCCGACAGCGAATGCGGCAACTGCGCCGCTTCGATCTCTATGAACTTCAGCTGCTTGGGGTTTTCAACGATGTCGAACAACGACGCCGTCACCGTCACGCCGTCCTTGAGCTTGATGAGCTTGGCCGCCTGCAACACCAGCAGCGCGCGGGCGCCGTTGGTGGGGTCATTGGGTATCGCCACCTTGCCGCCTTGCGGCAGGTCGTCCAGCGACTTCAGGCGCTTGGAGTAGATGCCCATCTGCTGCACCACGGCAGTGGCCACCGGCACCAGCTTGTAGCCACGCGCCTTGTTCTGCGAGTCCAGAAAAGGCTTGTGCTGATAGATGTTCAGGTCCAGTTCCCGGGCGTCCAGCGCGGCGTTGGGCTGGATGAAATCGCTGAATTCGATCAGCTTCACTTTCAGGCCCTGCTTGGCCGCCACCTGCTGCACCACTTCGCCGATCTGCGCGTGCGGACCCACGGTGACGCCGACCTTCAGTTCGGCGTCCTGCGCCATGGCTTGGGTGCCGGCAAATCCGAGCACAACGGCGAATACGGCGAGGGAATGGCGAAGGCGCATAGGGCGCATAGGGATCTCTGAAAGTAGAAAGAATGAGCCGCGATTCTATGCAGCGTCCTACAAAACCGGAAGCGATGAATATTCATATTGATATGCGCGAAATCGTATAAAGCGCCGCGCCATGACAAGCCCGCGTCATGCGGACACAATAGCGGCTGCCATCAATCATCCGCATTCACGCCATGCCCACATCCGCCGAACTACACCCGCACGCGCGCTCCTTGCTTGCCGACCACTACCAAGCCATCGATGCGGACCTGCCCGCGTTGCTGGACCTGCTGTTCGCCCGCAGCGCCGGTGAAGACTGGCACAAGGCCGGCACCTTCAAGCACCATCTGCTGGGCGTGTACCGCACGCTGGCGCTGTGGAACCAGCCGCGCGAAGTGCGCATGCTGGGCTTGTTCCACAGCGTGTACGGCAACGAATACGTGGACCTGACCTTGTTCGACCGCGAGCGCGAACGCGAGACGTTGCGCAACGTGCTGGGCGACGAAGCCGAGGAATGGGTCAGCCTGTTCTGCGCCATGCCTCGCACGAAGTTCGTGCAGGCCGTGCTGGCGGGCCAAGGCACGGGCAGTGCGGGCATGACGCTTGAAGGCACCGATGGCCAGGTGTTTACGTTGACGCCGCGCCAGGTCGCCGCGTTCATCGTCGTGTCCGCCGCCGACATCGGCGAACAATGGCACAGCTGGCAAGACGAAATCTTCGCCGGGTATCCGCAGCAGCAGCGGCGTGATCTGAAAACCAACTGGGCATCGTCGTTGTGGCCCGGCCCACTGAAGCCGCCGTCAAATATCCTGTCGATGCTGTCGCACTTGCTGGCGCCCTTGTCCGGCATGCCGGCCGATACCGGCATCCCCGTCCCGCCGGCGTTCGACGCGTGCCGCGCCACGCTCAGCCCGCGCGACGAAGCCGCCGCCAGCGCGCTGTATTGGCAGGTCATCACGCGCATGCACCCGCTGACGGAAATGGATAGCGCGCGCCATCTTCTGGAAGCCGCCGTGGCGCATAACCCGTGGGTGGGCGAACCGCGTTTGCTGCTGGCGCAACTGGCGCTGACCTCGGGCGATTTCGACGCGGCCAAAACGCATGCGGCAGCTGGCTTGGCGGCTTTGCAGGCCTGGGGCACGGCGTGGGACAAGCGCATTGAATGGGCGGGCTGGATGGCCTGGGCGCGCATCGAATTGCAAAACGCCCGCGCGCGTCAATGGCCGGAAAATCTGGCAGCGCTTAATGGCTTGGGGCTGGTGGAGTAAGCCCGGGCCGCCGCCAGCATGCAAACAGCCCCGCAGGCGGGGCTGTTTCATTTCACGCGGCACACCGGCAGCGGCCTGGCTACTTCATGCCTTCCCAATGCGGGCCGGGCACGATGATGTCGAACAATTCCAGCACGCGCGCTACGGTGTGATCCACCATTTCTTCAATGGACGACGGGCGGTGATAGAAGGCCGGCAGCGGCGGAAACACGATGCCGCCCATTTCGGTTACGGCGGTCATATTGCGCAGGTGCGCCAGGTTGAACGGCGTTTCGCGCACCAGCATCACCAGGCGCCGGCGTTCCTTCAAGGTGACGTCGGCCGCGCGTGTGATGAGGTTGTCGGACAGGCCATGGGCCACCGCCGCCAACGTGCGCATCGAACACGGCACGATCACCATGCCGGCGGTCTGGAATGCGCCGCTGGCAAGCGTGGCGCCCACATCGCGCACCGAATGCACGTGGTCGGCCAGCGCGTAGACGTCGTGGCGGCTGACATCAAGCTCGTGCTTGATGTTCAGCACACCCGAGGCGGACACCACCAGATGCGTCTCGACATCATCCACGCCGCGCAAGGCTTGCAGCATGCGCACCGCGTACAACGCGCCCGTGGCGCCGGTGATGCCGATAACAAGCCGCCGCATCGCGGCGTTAAGCCGTGGCGCCGGATTGCTCCAGCAGCGTCTTCAGTTCGCCGGATTCATTCATCTCGTTCATGATGTCCGAGCCGCCGATGAATTCGCCGGCCACGTACAGCTGGGGAATGGTGGGCCAGCTGGAGAATTCCTTGATGCCCTGGCGGACTTCGTCGTCTTCCAGCACGTTGACGGTGACCAGCTTCTTCACGCCACAGCCCTTCAGGATTTGAATGGCCTTGCCGGAAAAGCCGCACTGCGGGAATTGGGCGGTGCCCTTCATGAACAGCACAACGGGGTGCTGGGTCACGGTTTCGCGGATGAATTCTTGAACGTCGCTCATGGTGGTCTCTTGGACAGGCATAACGGAATACGCCAATTATAGGTACAGCGGAAAAATCCGCCCGAAATCCCCGGAAGCGGGTCAGGCCAAACGCGTTTTCCGCGCCAAACTCTTGTAACAGACGGCCCGGGTCAACCGCGCGCGGCAGGCCGGCGTCCGCCGGAAATTCGTTCGATGCCGGCCAGGTCGTGGCGGCTGTGCACATTCTCGAACCCGGCATCGGCCAGCAAGCCGCGTACCGCCTGCGCCTGGTCCCAGCCGTGTTCCAGCCACAGCGCGCCCCCCGGCCTCAGGTGCTGGGCGGCGCCCGTCACGATGCGGCTCAAGTCTTGCAGCCCGCTCGCGCCGTCGGTCAGCGCACCGCGAGGTTCAAAGCGCAGATCGCCCTGGTCCAGATGCGGGTCGTTGCTGGCCACATAGGGCGGGTTGGACACGATCAGATCGAAACCCTCGCCGGCCGGCACCGCATCGAACCAGCTGCCTTCCACGAAACGCACCGATGCGGTCAGATCCCACGCGTTGGCCGCCGCCACCTTCAGCGCGGCGGCGCTGACGTCGGACGCCATCACGCGCGCATCGCGTCGGGCCAGGGCGATGGAGATCGCAATGGCGCCGCTGCCCGTGCCCAGGTCCAGCACGGCAGGCCCGGCGATACCCGCCACGCACTCCAGCGCGGTTTCCACCAGCACTTCGGTGTCGGGACGGGGAATCAGCACGTCGGGCGTCACGGTGAATCGGTGACCCATGAATTCGCGGTGGCCCAGCAGGTACGCCATCGGCTCGCCCGCCAACCGGCGCGCCAGCAGCGCGTTGAAGGCGGCGGCAACGTCGGGGTCCAGCGGGTCGGTGTCGTGCGCCAGCAGCCATGCGCGCGGCTTTTGCAGCACGTGCTCAAGCAGCATCCGCACTTCCAGGCGCGGCAGGCGGGTGTCGAGCAGCAGGCTTTTGAGCTGGGGCGTCGTCATCGCGCGCGCGTCAGAGGTCGTCGCCCAGCGCCGCCAACTGCTCGGCCTGATGCTCGGCGATCAGCGCGCCGGTCAGTTCTTCCAGGTCGCCTTCCATGATCTGCTGCAACTTGTACAGCGTCAGGTTGATGCGGTGGTCCGTCACGCGGCCCTGCGGAAAGTTATAGGTGCGGATGCGCTCGGAGCGGTCGCCCGTGCCGATCAGGCTCTTGCGCTCGGCGGCTTCCTTGCTTTGGCGCTCGCGCGTTTCCTTGTCTTTCAGGCGCGCGGCCAGCACCTGCATGGCCTTGTCCTTGTTGCGGTGCTGCGAGCGGTCATCCTGGCATTCCACCACCAGGCCGGTCGGCAAGTGGGTGATGCGCACCGCTGAATCGGTCTTGTTGATGTGCTGGCCGCCCGCGCCGCTGGCGCGGAACGTGTCGATGCGCAGGTCGTTGGCGTTGATGACGATTTCCGACATCTCGTCGGCTTCCGCCATCACGGCCACGGTGCAGGCCGACGTGTGGATGCGGCCTTGCGCTTCGGTGGCCGGCACGCGCTGCACGCGGTGTGCGCCGGATTCGAACTTCAGGCGGCCGTAGGCGCCGTCGCCATCAATGCGCGCGATCACTTCCTTGTAGCCGCCCAGCTCCGAGGCGCTTTCCGACATCAGCTCGACGCGCCAGCCGCGCGCTTCCGCATAGCGGGTGTACATGCGCAGCAGGTCGCCCGAGAACAACGCGCTTTCGTCGCCGCCCGTGCCGGCGCGGATTTCCAGGAACACGCTGCGCCCGTCGTTGGGGTCGCGCGGCAGCAGCAAGAGCTGCAATGCGCTTTCCAGGCTTTCCAGCTTGCCTCGGCCCGACTTGATCTCGTCTTCGGCCATGGCCTTCATGTCGGGGTCGGACAGCATTTCCTGCGCCGTCGCCAGGTCTTCTTCAGTGCGGGCAAATGCGGTGAACGCGTCGACCACGGGTTCCAGCTCGGCGCGTTCGCGCGAGAGCTTGCGAAAACGGTCCATATCGGACGCGGTTTCCGGTTGGGCCAGCAACGCGTCCACCTCGGTCAGGCGGTTACACAGATGCTCCAGCCGGCTGCGCATGGAAGATTTCATGGGGGAATGACCAAAGAAAAAACGGGAATAGCGGGCGCCCACAAGACGAACGCCCGCCAGGAGGCGGGGCGTGGGGCAGATTCGCTAACGGCGGGAATCGCGGCCGGGAAACAGGCGCGGCATCCAGGCAAGCAGTTGCTTGCGGTCGTCGCCTTCACTGCGGTTCAAGGCCGCCAGCGGGCCGTGCAGGTATTTTTGCGTCAGCCCGTGCGCCAGCTGTTCCAGCACGGCTTCGGGCGATTCGCCACGCGCCAGGAGGCGGCGCGCGCGTTCCAGTTCAGCGGCGCGGACGTCTTCGGCGGCCTGGTGCAGGTCGCGGATAACGGGCACCACTTCACGGGACTGCATCCAGTGCATGAAGCCCTGGACGCGGGTTTCGATAATGGCTTCGGCCTGCACCACGGCAGCGCGGCGCGCGTCGGTGCCGGTCTGCACCAGCCGGCCCAGGTCGTCCACCGAATACAGATAGACGTCGTCCAGGCGGCCGACTTCGGGCTCGATGTCGCGCGGCACGGCCAGGTCGATCATGACCATGGGGCGGTGGCGGCGCAGGCGCGTAGCCCGTTCCACCATCCCCAGGCCGAGGATGGGCAGGGAGCTTGCCGTACAGGAAACGATGACGTCGAACTCGGACAGGCGATCCGTCAGGTCGGACAGCTTCATGGTGCTGGCCGAAAAACGGTTGGCCAGGATTTCGGCGCGCTCGGCCGTGCGGTTGGCCACCACCATGCTGCGCGGGCGTTGCGCGGCGAAGTGGGTGGCACACAGTTCAATCATTTCGCCCGCGCCGATGAACAGCGTGCGGGCCTGGTCCAGGTTGCCGAACACGCGCTCGGCCAGGCGGACGGCGGCGGCGGCCATGGACACCGACTGTGCGCCAATGGCGGTCTGCGACCGCACTTCCTTGGCCACCGAGAACGTACGCTGGAACATCTGGTGCAGCAAGGTGCCCAGCGACCCGGCTTCGCCGGCGGCGCGCACGGCGTCTTTCATCTGCCCCACGATCTGGGTTTCACCCAGCACCATGGAGTCCAGCCCGCTGGCCACGCGGAAAGCGTGACGGACGGCGTCGTCTTGATGATGGCGGTACAGGTGCGGGCGCAGCGTGCCGGCGTCCAGGCGGTTATGTTCAGCCAGCCAGGCGGGCAATTGATCAGCGACGTGACCGTCGGCCGCGCAATAGATTTCGGTGCGATTACAGGTGGACAGGATGGCGGCTTCACGGACGGAACCGCCGAATGCCGAACGCAGACCTTCCAGTGCAGGCTTGACCAGATCGACGGGCATGGACACGCGTTCGCGAACCGAAACCGGCGCGGACGTGTGGTTCAGACCGAAGGCAAGGACAGCGACCGACATGTGGATGCGTAAAGAACTGCCACGAAAATGACTGAAAGATTATACCCCTGCGGGTTATCCCCAGGCCATTTGCGCCCACTTCCGCGACCCTGCGTCGCACCTTCCGTTCCATTCACCCAACAGTCGGCAGGCGCGACGGGGCGAAAAATAGTTGGCGGATCCGCCCCTACGGCTGGCGTGGGCAAAAAAAATTGTGTATAGTTGCGGACTTCGTTGGCCTGGTAGCTCAGTCGGTAGAGCAGAGGATTGAAAATCCTTGTGTCGGTGGTTCGATTCCGCCCCAGGCCACCAAAAGAATTATTGGGATTGCGATAGCAATATCAAGTCCCAAAAAAAGCCCAGCCGCCGCGCTGGGCTTTTTGCACCGTGTACGTGTTGGCCTGGTAGCTCAGTCGGTAGAGCAGAGGATTGAAAATCCTTGTGTCGGTGGTTCGATTCCGCCCCAGGCCACCAAAGATTCAAGCTTTGAGCCCCGCCGGTATTCACTACTGCGGGGCTTTTTGCTTTGATTTGTCAATTGGATTCGACCTAAGCGGCGAACCCTAGAGCGGGTTAACATTGCCTTCGCTCCGGGGTGCACGCCAGTGCTGAGATTCAGACCCGCGAACTTGACCCGGTTCATGCCGGCGTAAGAAGAGCAATCGTCCGACCCTGCCGCGCCCTTGCGCCGCTTGCGCGGGCGGGCTTCGGAGCTTCCTTGTACCGGAATCGACGAACGCCCATGAACAACGCTGCCCCGCCCGTCGCGGAACTTCTTGAATTCATTGCCCAGGACGGCTGCACCGATGCGCAGTTCGACCGGATGGCGCTACGGCTTTTTGCGTATCAATATGGCGCCAACGGGCCGTATCGCGCGTTTTGCCAGCGGCGCGGCGCGACCGTGCGCAATGTGAAGACCTGGAGCGACATTCCCGCCGTGCCCATCGACGCCTTCAAGGCGATGGAGCTGCGCTGCGAGGCGCCTCGGGCCGACGAGCGTGTCTTCATGACCAGCGGCACTACGCGCGCCGACATGCGCGGGCGGCACTTTCACCCGCATCTTGAGGTTTACGACCTGTCCATGACGCGCAATTTCGCCGCGCGCGTCATGCGGGGCACGCCGCGCCTGCCGATGGGCATTCTGTTTCCGGACGAAGCCGCCATGCCCAATTCGTCGCTGGCCCACTATCTGGCCCTGGCCAAGACCGCGTTCGGCACCGAAGACAGCCGCTATTTCATGTCGCCGCAGGGCATCGACCTGGATGGGTTGTGGCGTCGCCTTGAAGAGGCTGAACGCGACGGCCAGCCCTATGCGCTGCTGGGCGCCAGTTTCAGCTTCGTGCATGTGATCGATGCGCTGCGCACCGCGGGCCGCACGTTCCGTTTGCCGCCGGGCAGCCGCATCCTGGACACCGGCGGCTACAAGGGCCAGTCGCGCGAGCTGCCGCTGGACACCTTTTATTCCGAGCTGTCCGAGCTGCTGGGCGTGCCGCGATCGCTGTGCATCAACATGTATGGCATGACCGAACTCAGCACCCAGTTTTATGACGACGGCAATGCCACCGTCCCTTCCGTGAAATCGGGGCCGCACTGGATTCGCTCGCGCCTGGTCGACCCCGCCAGCGGCCGCACCGTGCCCGCGGGCGAACGCGGCATCCTGGCGCACTGCGACCTGGGCAACTTCAACTCGGTCAGCACCATCCTCACTGAAGACGTCGGGCAACCCGCCGATGGCGGCTTTTTGCTGCTGGGCCGTGCTGAAGGCGCGCAGGCCAAGGGCTGCTCGCTGGCCGTCGAAGAATTCATTCAGTCGGCGCGGCCATGAGCGTGCAACGCGTCCAAGCGGGCTATCTGCCGGGGCTGACCTCGGCCGATGTCCAATGGCAGACCCTGCCCTTCGAGCAGGACGGCCGGCGCGTGGATGTGGCCGTGCCGGTGCTGACCGCCGCACAGATGCAAGCGCTGGCCGAACGCGTCAAGCAGGCCAGCGCGCGGCATCTGAAGACGATGACGGTGTCGGAGATCATCAACGTCATCGACCGCGCCATCGCCCGGTTGCTGGATGCCAACGACCCGGTTCGGCAACAAGCCGATGCGCTGTTGCCGATCGTCAGCGGCTATGACGGGCAGATGGTGCGGCTGGGCCTGACCGGCTTTTTCAAGACCTTCCGCGCGCCGCAGCTGCATCGCTTTGTGGCCGAAGACTTCGCCAACCCCAAGGTGCTGGACGGCTTTCAGCCCGCGGCCAAGGGCGGCGCGGTGCGCGCGCATGGCCCGCAATTGCTGGTGCACAGCTGGGCCGGCAACGTGCCCGCGCTGGCATTGTGGAGCCTGATCTGCGGCCTGCTGGTCAAGGCCGGCAATATTGGCAAGCTGCCCAGCGCCGAGCCGCTGTTTGCCGGCTGGTTCGCGCACCTGTTGGCCGAGGTGCACCCACCGCTGGCCGACTGCCTGGCCGTGGTCTGGTGGCGTGGCGCGGGCGAGGACGACGCCGCCGCGTTGTACGCGCAGGCCGATACCGTCGTGGCGTACGGCGGTAACGATGCCCTGCATGCCATCCAGCGCCGCCTGCCCGTCACGACGCGCTTTCTGCCGCATGGCCACAAGCTGGGCTTTGGCGTGGTCAGCGCGGCCGCGCTGGACGCACAAAAGGCGCCCGCCCTGGCGCGCCGTGCGGCATGGGACGTGATGCGCTACGACCAGCAGGGCTGTTATTCGCCGCAGATTTTTTACGTGCAGCGTGGCGGCCTGGTATCGCCGCGCGACTTTGCGGCTTACCTGGCGGGCGAGCTGGCCAATCTGCATCGCCGCTTTCCGCGCCGCGCGTTGGATCTGGCCGAATCGGCGGCGCTGGCCAAATGGCGGCAGTCCATCGAATGGCAGTTGCCGTCCAACGCCGCCGACGTGCTGATCGGCGACCCCGATGCCGCGTGGACGGTCTCTTATGTGGACACCGCGCCTTCCCTGTCGCCCACGGCCCTGCAACGCAGCATCGTGGTGGCCGGTATCGACACGCTGGATGAGGTGGCGGCGCGCGTGGCGCCCCACCACCACTACCTGCAAACAGCGGGCGTGGCCGCCACGCCCGAAGAGCTGTATCGCCTGGCCGATCAGCTGGGCGCGGCAGGCGTTACCCGCGTCAGCGCGATTGGCGCGATGAGCATGCCCGAAGCGGGCTGGCATCACGACGGCCGTTTCAACCTGCTGGACCTGGTGCGCATGACGGAAATCGAACAGTCCGCCGAAACCGCCGCCGACCCCTACGCGCCGTACGAACCATGATTGCGGACCCGTCCCGCCCCTTCCTGCACATCGACGGGGCGGTCTACACCTACCCCGGCCGCGCGCCCATCGTGAACGGCATCGACTGGCGCCTGCAAGCCGGCGGCTTTCATTGCCTGGTGGGTCGCAGCGGCTGCGGCAAGACCACGCTGCTGAAACTCGCCGCCGGGCTATTGACGCCGCAGTCCGGCCGCGTGGTGCTGCAAGACGGCACGCCCGCCGCGCCCGGCCCGCAGCTGGGCTATGTATTTCAAGCGCCGACGCTGCTGGACTGGCAACACGTGATCGACAACGTGCTGCTGCCCGTGTCGTTGCAACGCCGACCGCTGCCGGAAGACGCACGGCGCGCGCACGATCTGCTGTCCATGCTGGGCCTGTCCGACCACGCACAACACTACCCACGCCAACTGTCCGGCGGCCAGCAAAGCCGCGTGGCGCTGGCCCGCGCGCTGATTCTTGAACCCGCCTTGCTATTGCTGGACGAACCCTTCGCGGCGCTGGACGCCATCACACGCGGCGAGCTGCAAGACGACCTGCTGCGCATGTGCCGCCTGCGCAATACCACCGTGCTGTTCGTCACGCACGACATCAGCGAAGCCGTCTACCTGGGCGACCGCGTGGCCGTCATGCACCAGGGCCGCATGCTGGCCGACCTGCCGGTGGACCTGCCCGCGCCCCGCACGCAAGCCATGCGGCACGGCGCCGCGTTCAACGCCACCTGCGCGCAGGTGTATGAATTCATGACCGGGGCGCGCCCATGACGCCCGCCATTCGATTCCGCGTGCTGGCGCTGGCGCTGCTTATCGCGCTGCTTGGCGCCTGGGAAATCACCGTGCGCCAAGCCGGTATCTCGGCATTGGTGCTGCCCGCACCGTCCGCCGTCGCGCAAACCTTGTGGACCAGCCTGGCCACCGGCTACCTGTGGCCACACATCGGCGCAACGCTTGCCGAGATGCTGCTGGGCCTGGCGATCGGCGGCGCGGCGGGCCTGGGCATCGGCATTGCGTTGGCCGAATCGGCCTTGCTGGACCGCGTGCTCAAACCCTACGTGATTGTCAGCCAGGTTGTCCCTAAGCTGGCGCTGGCGCCGCTGTTCGTGGTGTGGTTCGGCTTCGGCATGGCGCCCACGGTGGTCATGACCGCGCTGATCTGTTTTTTCCCCTTGATGGAAAACACGCTGACCGGGCTGCGCCAGGTCGACCCGAACCGGCTGCAACTGTTTCGCATGCTGGGCGCCACGCGCGCGCAAACCTTGCTGCGGCTGAAGCTGCCTGCCGGCCTGCCGGGCATCCTGGCGGGGCTGCGCGTGGCGCTGGTGCTGGCACTGGTGGGCGCCGTAGTGGGCGAATTCATCGGCGCCAGCCGAGGCTTGGGCGCCGTCATCATCGCCGCGCAAGGCATGATGGACACGCCCCTGATGTTCGCCGCGCTGACCGCCATTGCCGCCATCGGGTTGCTGGGCTATCAGGCCACGCTGATGCTGGAACGACGCCTGCTGCGTCCCTACGCCGATCAATCATGACTTTCATCCGGACCGCATCCATGCATTTTTCCCCCACCCGCCGCGCCTTGCTGACGGCCGCCGCAGGCCTTGCCGCCACGTCCGTGGCGCCGCTGGCGGCACGCGCCCAGGGCGCCTCGGCCACAGCCGTTAGCGGCACCGTCACGCTGGCGGGCTGGAGCAAGCCCATCAGCGAAATCACCAACCTGCTGGCCGAGCCCGACAAGGGCTTCTTCAAGGCGCAGGGCGTCAACCTTGTCTACCTGCCCGGCGCGGGCGGTGGCGACGCCATCCGCAACCTGCTCAGCGGCCAGGCCGACGTGGCATTCACCGACCCCGGCTCGTTTTTCATGGCGTTGGACAAGGGCGAAAAGCTGCGCGCCATCTACGACATCTATCCGCAAAACGTCTTCAACGTGGTGTCGTTGAAGTCGGCCAACATCACGCGGCCGGCCGACTTGAAGGGCAAGCGCATCGGCGTCTACAGCCTGTCCAGCGGCACGCGCCAGAACCTGCTGGTGATGCTGCATCAGGCCGGGCTTACCGAAGCCGATGTTGAAATCGTCGTCACCGGCGTGCTGAACTTTGCGCCGCTGCTGCAAGGGCAAGTGGACGCCACCGCCGCCACCGACACCGGCTTGCTGGTGGGGCGCAAGCGCGGCCTGCGCGAGGTCAACGTGATGCAGGTCAGCGACACCCTGAACGTATCCAGCGACCTGTTCGTCGTGCGCGAGTCGGCACTGCCGCAAAAGCAGGCCCTGCTGCGTGCCTTCCTGAAGGCTTATCGCGACAGCGCCGCGTGGATGATCGCGCATCCCGAAGAAGCGGCCCAACTGGCCGGCAAGCGCGCCCTTGACGGCACCGATCTGGCCGTCAACCTGGAAGTGATCCGGCTGCGCAACGCCGCATCCATCGCATCCGGCGGCAGGCCCTTGGGCTCCATCGATATCGGCTTGCTGCAACAGGCGGCGGACGCTTACCACGCGTTGGGCCTCATCAAACAACCCATCGACATCGCCGCCGTTGTCGACACCCACTTGTTGCCGGAGGCATGACATGAATGCGGCGTTGAAATTCGCAGGCAAGGTGGTGCTGGTGACGGGCGCCAGCCGAGGCATCGGCGCCGAAATCGCGCGCAGCTTCGCGCGTGAAGGCGCCACCGTGGTGGTCAACTATTTACGCAACACGGCCGCGGCCGACAGCGTGGTCGCGCAATGCCAGGCCGCCGGCGGCGATGCCTGGGCCGTGCAGGCGGACGTCGGCGTGCCCGACGCCGTGCGCGCCATGGTCGACGGCATCGTGCAAGACGCCGGCCGCCTGGACATCGTCGTCAACAATGCCTTGCGGCCCTACGCGTTCGACCCCCGCCAGCGCACCGCTTTCGATGCGCTGCAATGGCAGGACTATCAATCGCAGTTCGATGGCGCGGTCGGCGCCGCATTCAACGTGTGCCGCGCCGCCCTGCCGCATTTCAAGCAGCGCGCGCAAGGCTGCATCGTCAACATCGCCAGCAACCTGGTCGAACATCCGGTGGTGCCGTACCACGACTACACCACTGCCAAGGCCGCGCTGGTGGCATTCAGCCGCAATCTGGCGGTTGAGCTGGGGCCGTATGGCGTGCGCGTCAATTGCGTGGCCCCCGGCCTGGTCTACCCGACCGACGCCAGCGGCGCCACGCAGGAATCATTTCGCGAGCAGCTGATTGCGGCCACGCCGCTGCGGCGCATCGCCCGCCCCGAGGACGTCGCCGGGCCGGTGCTGTTCCTGGCGTCTGACTGGAGCGGTTTCATGACGGGGCAAGTGCTGTTCGTGGACGGCGGACTGGTGATGCGCTAGAGTGGATTGCCCCCCGCCTCGCAGCATCCCCACGGAGTCGCGACATGCGCGTCCGAGCCAGAGTCCTCAAGTACCTGTTCGGATGTTCCCTAGGCTTGCTGGCCTTGGCCGCCGCCCGCGTGGCCATCGCCGACCCACCTTCGGCATCGCCGCCTGCCCCGCCCGCCGCCATCCAGATGGCGGACATTCCATTGCGAGCGGACAGCGACACCCGCTACGCAGAGGGCGTGTTGCAGCGCGTGGCCGTGACCGACCCCGACGCTACCCTGGGCCCGGCGCTTGAGGCCATCGGCAAATCCGCCGACGAAAAACTCTACGAATTCCAGCCTGCCCAACTGCGCACGTTGCCCATCATGCGCGTGGAAAGCCTGGAGCGGCACTGGGTCTTTGACGCCAACCGGCTGGCGCGCTGGCAGGCGGACCTGCGCCAGGCGACCGCCTGGTACGCCAGCGACGCCGCCGAACTGCTGCGCCGCCGCGCCGCATGGCAGGCCATCAAGGATTCTTCCTCCGCCGCCGGCCTGCCGCCCGCGCTGGCCGACCGCGTGGATGCCGTCCAGGCGCAGTTGACGGCGGCGGCGCAGGCCCTGTCCATTCCGCTCTCGCGCCAGGCCGCGCTTGAACAGCGCGCCAACGCCGTCGAAGAACGCATCAAGGCGGGTCACCGCGCGGTCAGTGATGCCATCAACGATATCGACGCGCGGCTGATGCGCATCGATTCGCCACCGCTCTGGGATGCAGGCAAATCGCAGGACACGGGCGAAGACACCCTGGCCCTGCTGCGCACCGGCCTGGACATCGAAGTGCGCTTCGCGCGCGACTACGGCGCGGCGGGCAGTGGCAATCAGCGCGCGCTGCATGTACTGCAACTGTTGCTGCTGCCGCTGCTGCTGTGGCTGGCAAGAAAAAGTCGCGACGCGATTCGCGCGGGCGTCATGAGCGAAACCGCCGCCGGTGTGCTGGGCCGGCCCTTGTCCACCTGGTTGCTGCTATCGATGCTGGGCGTGCTGGCCCTGGAGCCCGACGCACCGTTGATGGTGCAGCAGGTAGCGCTGGTGCTGGCCGCCGTGCCGGTGCTGCGCCTGTTGCCGCCGTCCGCACGACGCCAGCTGGACCAATGGCCGCACGTAATCACCGCACTGTTCCTGGCCGAGCGCCTGGGCTTTCTGTTCCTGGCCAACACGCTGTTCTACCGCCTGTCCACCGTGGCGCTGACCGCGCTGGCGCTGGCCGCCATCCTGTGGCTGCTGCACCGCACCCGCCGTCAGGTCCACCCTGCCGCCTCGGCACGGCTGGCGTCCATCTTGCGCGCCATCGCCTGGGGCGCCGCCGCCTTGCTGGGCGTGTCGCTGGTCGCAAACCTGTTCGGCAATGTGTCGCTGGCCGAAATGCTGACCAGCGCAGTGATCGGCTGCGGCTACTTCGGGCTGGTGCTTTATGCCGGCGTGACGGTCATCACCACCCTGCTGCAATTGCTGCTGACCCGGCAAGGCATCTCGCGCTTCCGGCTGGCGCGCGAACACGCGCCGCCGCTGGTGCAGTTGCTGATCCGCCTCTTGACCGCAACGGCCGCGGTGGGTTGGGCCGTCTACGCCATGGACCGCTTTCGCATCCTGCGCGCCACCTATGCATTCGTTACCGAAGTGCTGTCCTACACGCTGACCATCGGCGAAGTTTCCATCAGCCTGGGCAACGTGCTGCTGTTTTTTATTTCGGTGATCATCGCCTTCTGGGCGGCGCGCACCATCCGCCTGGTCCTGCGCGACGAAGTGCTGACCCGCATGGCCTTGCCGCGTGGCGTGGGCAACAGCGTTGCGTCGCTGTCGTACTACCTGGTGCTGCTGCTGGGCCTGGGCATTGCGCTGTCGGCGGCGGGCTTCCAGACCAGCCAGCTGACCATCGTCTTCGGCGCGCTGGGCGTGGGCATCGGCTTTGGCTTGCAAGGCGTGGTGAACAACTTCGTATCGGGCCTGATTCTGATGTTCGAGCGGCCGATACAACCGGGCGATGTGGTGGAGATCAGCGGCACGTCCGGCCAGGTGCGCGACATTGGCATGCGCGCCACGCGCATCAAGACATTCGAAGGCGCCGACGTGATCGTGCCCAACGGCACGCTGCTGTCGGACAAGCTGACCAACTGGACCATGCTGGACCGCAGCCGCCGCATTGAAGCCAGCATCGGCCTGGCCTACGGCACCGACCCTCGCCAGGCGATCGCGCTGCTTGATGCCGTCGCCCGCGACACGCCAGGCATCGTTGCCGACCCCGCGCCCACGGTACTGTTCATGGGCATCGGCGCCAGCACGCTGGACTTCAGTGTGCGCGCGTGGACGTACGATTTCGACCGCTGGATCGACATCCGCAGCGACCTGTTGACGCGCCTGTACGACGCGCTGCGCCAGGCCGGCATCGAAATCGCCTTCCCGCAGCGCGATCTGCATCTGCGCACGGTGTCGGAGGAAGCGGGCGCGGCGTTGGCGCGTGCAGGCGCACCCGTCGCATCGGCGGCAGCCGAATCGGCGTCCGCTGCCTCTACTGCCTCTACTGCCACTACTCGCACTACTCGCGTCCCTTCCGCCCCTTCCGCCACCCACGAGCCGTCAGAAACCCGCCCCCCGCCGCGCTAAATCGGCATCGCCGTCTTCACCAGTTCCACCCAGTAATGCGCGCCCAGCGGCAGAATGTCGTCGTTGAAATCGTAGTACGGGTTATGCACAGGCGGGTTTTCAACGCCTGGCCGCCCGGCGCCGACAAACACGTATGCGCCCGGGCGCTGTTGCAGCATATAGGCGAAATCTTCCGAGCCCATGCGCGGCGTGCAAGCCGCATCAACCTTGTCCGCGCCCACCACGCGCGCCGCCGCACGGACCGCCAGCTGCACCTCGGCTTCCGTGTTCACGCACGCCGGATAGCCGCGAAACACCTGCACTTCGATACGGGCGCCGGAACTCACCGCTACGCCCGCGCACACTTCACGCAGGCGCCGTTCGGCCAAGTCGCGCGTGGCGGCGGTCAACGTGCGGCAACTGCCGCGCAACATGACGCTGTTGGGCACCACGTTCCAGGTATCGCCGGCATGAATCTGCGTGATGCTTAGCGCCAACGCGTCGGTGGGCTTCACATTGCGGCTGACGATGGCCTGCATGGCGGTAACCAGCTGCGCGGCCGCCACGATGGGATCGATGCCATGCTCGGGTTGCGCCGCATGGCAGCCCTTGCCGGTGACGTTGATTTCATACGTGTCGCAATTCGCCATCACCGTGCCCACCCGCGTGGACACGGTGCCGAACGGCAGATTGGGCGAGTTGTGCAGCGCGTACACCGCGTCGCAGGGAAAAAGGTCGAACAAGCCGTCCTGCACCATGGCCAGCCCGCCACCCGCGTGTTCCTCGGCCGGCTGGAAGATCAGGTGCAGCGTGCCACGCCATTCCGGGTCCACGGCCAGGTGATGCGCTGCCCCAAGCAGCATGGCCGTATGCCCGTCGTGGCCGCAGCCGTGCATCTTGCCGGCAATGGTCGACCGGTGCGACGCGTCGCCCAGTTCCTGCATGTCCAGCGCGTCCATGTCGGCGCGCAGCCCGATCACCGCCCCCGCGCCCCGCGCCAGCGTACCGACCACGCCGGTCTTGCCCAAGCCCCTATGCACCACGGCACCCGCGCGCTCCAATTCGCGCGCCACCACGTCGGCCGTGCGGAATTCACAGAAGGCGGTTTCGGGATGGGCGTGCAGGTCGCGACGCCATTCGCGCATGTTGCGCAGCAGTTCCGGGCTGATGGGCGATGGGACGTTAGCCATGTTGCGGTCTCTCCGTAGGCAGGCTTGGGGGAAATACGGCTATCGACTATAGACAGGCGCGGGTACAAAGCCGATAGCAATGATTGCGTCTTATCGATGCGGTTTTTGCAACGATGCAACCCGGCCGAATACGCGGGGTGCGTCTTTCTTGGAAGCCCGTCATGGAAACCAATCATGGATGATGTCCTGGAGTTCAAACGGACGCTCTGCTTGCTGCAAGTGATAGAAACCGGCACGTTGCGCGCCGCCGCCGATCAGCTCAATACCGATCCGTCCGCCATCAGTCGCGCCATCGCCCGGTTGGAGGCAGACACCGGGCTGACGCTGCTGGAGCGCCGTGGGCGCGGCGTGGTGCCTACTGACGCCGGCCGCCTGGTGGCGCTGTTCGCCCGCCGTCAGCAGGACCTGAACGAATCCTTCCAGGCCGAAGTCAACAACCTGAAAAGCGCAACGCGTGGCCATGTGGAACTGGCGCTGGGCGAGGGCTTTGTCGACATGGTGCTGGAGCCCGTGCTGCTGTCCTTCGTGCGCAAGCACCCCGACATCACCTACAGCATCCACGTGGCCGGCACTAACGAGACCGTGCGTTGCCTGGTGCAAGAGCGCGTACAGATTGCGTTGGCCTTTCAGCCGCCCAACGACGTGCGCTTGCGATCGCACTATTCGCGCGCCGCGCCGATGCGCGTGCACGTGCACAAAGACCACCCGCTGGCGCGGTCGCGCCGTGCGTTGCGCTTGGCCGACCTGGCGCCCTACGGGTGGGCCGCCATGGACGAATCGTTTGGCGTGCGCCAGCACATCCAGGCGGCCGAGCTGGACGAAAACGTCAAGCTCAAGCCCGCGCTGCTGACCAACTCTTTCAAGATCCTGTGGGAATTCGCCAGCCAGGGGTTGGGCTATGTGGTGAACCCGCTGTCCGTGCCGCTCAAGGGCGCGCAGTTTCGCCAGATGGTGTCGCTGCCGCTGGCCAACCCCATCCTGAACAACAGCCGCACGCACGTCATCAGCCTGGCCGGCCGGCATCTGCCGCCCGCCACGGCCAGCATGCTGCGCCACATCCTGAAGACCTTTCCCGCCCTGGAGTCCCGCCGCGCCTAGGCCGGCCGCGCCTGAGCTGGCCGCGCCTCAGCCGGCCGCTTCCATCGATGCAAAAATCACAATGATCGGACCTCCCGCCAGTCATTGATGCGAACAATCGCCGCTGCCTAGACTGCATACGGCAGACCGGAAAACCGGCTGCGCGCCAACAGAAATGACAAGGGAGAAGCAGCATGCGTTGGAATCTACCGGCCCGGATGGCCGCCGTTTGCCTTGCCGCTTGTGCCATGACGCCGCTGGCCCATGCGGACTATCCGGCCAAGAAGCCCCTGAGCCTGGTGGTGCCGTATCCGGCGGGCGGCGCCAGCGATGCGTCCGCGCGCCAGTTTGGCGTGCACATCGCGCACGCGCTCGGGCAACAGGTGGTGGTGGAAAACGTGGGCGGCGGTGCGGGCATGCTGGGCGCGCGCCGCGTGTTGACCAGCGCGCCGGACGGCTACACGTTCTTGCACGGGTCGCCCAACGAGGTCATCCTCAGCCCGTTCCTGAACGCCGCCGCGCACTACAAGCCCGAAGACTTCCGGCTGACGCAGCCCATCAGCGAAGCCACCATCGTGTTGCTCGCGCGCGCGGACCTGCCGGTCAATACCGTGGACGAATTCATTGCCTACGCCAAGCGGTCCGGCGCCAGCCCCCTGACCTTCGGCAGTGTGGGCGTCGGTTCGCTGTATCACATCATGACGGAATACCTGGGCCGGCGCGTGGGCGCGGAGTTCCTGCACGTGCCCTATCGCGGCGCGGCGCCCGCGCTGCAAGACCTGATCGGACGCCAGGTTGATTTTGCGGTACTGCCCTACCAGCAAGCGATGGAGGGCATGGCCGCGCAACAGCAGTTGAAGATCCTGACCAGCTTTTCTGACACGCTGCCCGCTGCGCTGGCCAAGCTGCCGCTGATATCGCAAAGCAAGACCATCCCCGATTTCGTCTACACGATCGCGGGCGGTTACTACGTGCGCCAGGACACGCCCGCCGCCGAAGTGGACACCTTGCGTCGTGCCGTGGGCTATGCGCTGGAACAGCCCGACCTGCGCGCCCGCATGGAAGCCGAGGGGCGCCGCTTATTGGCGCCGATGAGCCAGCCCGACGCAGACGCCTACGCCACCGCTCAGGTCGCCAAGTACCGCCAGATGATCCAGACGCTGGGCCTCAAGCCGATGTAGCCACCGGCACCGTCAACGTGTTCTTCACCTGGCTCATCACCACCAGCGTCGAGAAGCGCTTGACGTTCGGGTTGCCCCAGAAGTGGCGCTGGGCGAAGTCGTCGTATTCGGCCATGTCGGCCATGGTCAGCGTCAGCACGAAGTCGACTTCGCCCGTTACCGCCAGGCACTGCATGACCTCGGGCGCGCCGTGCATGGCGCGCTTGAAGAGGTCGAGCTTGTCGGCGCGTTCGCTCTCCAGCGACACCAGCACCACCATCATGATGGCGCGCCCCACGGCGGCCGGGTCCACCACGGACACATCGGCCGTCACTACCTTGGATTCGCGCAGCCGCTTCATGCGGCGCAGGCAGGATACCGGCGACAGGTTCACGCGTTCGGCGACGTCCTGGCTGGTGCGCTGGTTGTCTTCCTGCAAGCTTTGCAGGATTTGAAGATCAAAATCGTCTAGTTCCATTGGGGTCTCGGAACGGGGGGAGGTCGGAAACGCGGTGGCGGCTTCGGCTGGCGGGCCGGACTACAGGCCGGATAACGGCCCGGGCTGTGGGCGGGCTGCGGGCCAAGGTCGGGGTTGATTCCGGGCTTGCGCAGATTCTAATCCTGGGCGCGAACAGGTCCGGCCCCAATTCGACGGGAAACTTCATTCGGCCGCCGCCGGACGCAGGAAAAAATCAGCGGGCGTGCGTACACTGAGAGCCCTCCGTCCCCGGTGCCCTGCCGTGGGGCACGCCAATCAGCCGCCGTTGCAATGCCGTCGCTCCAGCTTTTTCTGCTTTTTCTTGCCGCCGACGCGGCGCTTAAACTCACGCCCGGCCCGGACATGGCGTTGACGCTGTCGCGCGGCATGACGCAAGGCTTTCGCCCGGCCTTGCACAGCGTGCTGGGCAACGTGGCGGCCGGTTTCATCCAGGTGCCCGCCGTGGTGCTGGGCCTGGCGTCGGTGCTGCAATCCTTTCCGACGCTGTTCGTGGCGATCAAGGCAGCGGGCGGTTTGTATCTGGGTTACTTGGGTATCAAGGCGATGATCCGCTGCGCGCAGGCGGCCGACGTGTCCTTGTCGGCGCGGCCGGGCGATGCGCGCGATGCGTTCTGGCAGGGCTTCATGACGAACCTGCTGAACCCGAAGGTGCTGCTGTTCATGATCGCCTTCCTGCCGCAGTTCACCTCGCCGGAAAACGGCCCCGTGTGGGTGCAGATGATGGTGCTGGGCATCACCATGAAAGTACTCAGCCTGCCTTACGGCAGCTGCTTTGCCTACGGCGCGTCGCGCATTCGTGGTTGGGTCGGGCGTAACCCCTGGTTCTTGCGCATGCAGCAAGGCTTGCTGGGCGCCGTGATGCTGGGCCTGGCGCTGTACGTGCTTTACTCCACGGCCGCCACGCTGGCGCCTTGAACCTCGTTTTTTGTTGCGCGTCCGCGCGTTCCTGCATTGAGCGTTACCTAGCACCCATGACCGCCGCCACCTTGAACACCGGGCACAACGCCACGGGCTCGACCCTGCTTCCCACCCTGTCGCTGATCGGCGCGATGGCGTCGCTGTGCATCGGCACGTCGTTCGCCAAGTCCTTGTTTCCCCAGGTGGGCGCGCAGGGCACGACCGCCTATCGCATCGTTATCGGCGCCATCATCCTGATTGCGTTCTGGCGACCGTGGCGCTTCGCGTTGACGCGGCAAAACGCAGCGAAGATCGCGCTGTACGGCGTGACGCTGGCCTGCATGAACCTGCTGTTCTACATGGCGCTGCGCACGTTGCCGCTGGGCATCGCCATCGCCATTGAATTCACCGGCCCGCTGACATTGGCCGTGCTGACGTCGCGGCGGGCGATTGATTTTGTGTGGATCGGCTGCGCGCTGGCAGGGCTGGTGCTGTTGATTCCCACCGGCCAGTCGCTGCACGACCTGGACCCGACCGGCATTGCCTACGCGCTGGCCGCCGCCGTGTGCTGGGCGCTATACATCGTCTTCGGAAAAATGGCCGGCAACGTGCATGGCGGCCAGGCGACGTCACTGGGTTTGCTGGCGGCCACGATGGTGGCCTTGCCGGTGGGCGTCGCGCATGCGGGCATGGCCTTGCTGGACCCCAAGCTGATTCTGGCGGGCATCGGCGTGGGCATTTTGTCCAGCGCGCTGCCCTACTCGCTGGAAATGATCGCGCTGCGGCGCCTGCCGCAAAAGACGTTTGGCGTGCTGCTCAGCATGGAGCCGGCCATGGGCGCGCTGGCCGGCGTGATCGTGCTGAACGAACACTTGTCGCAAACCCAATGGCTGGCAATTGCCGGCATCGTCATCGCGTCGGCGGGTTGCGCGGCCACGGCGCAGCGCGGCAAGAAGCGCCGCGCCAGGGTGCGCGACTAAGCGCCCCAGGCGCGACTGATCCCGCGCTATTCCGCCGAAATGCCCTTGTGCCGGATCACCGCGCCCCAGCGTTCGTTTTCCGCGCGCGCATAGTCGGCAAAGGCTTGCGGTGTGCTGCCCGTGGGTTCCATGCCCTGCAAGGTCAGTTGCTTGACCACGTCGGGCGACTTCAACGCGGCCACGATGGCCTGGCTGAGCTTATCGACGATGGGTGCGGGCGTGCCGGCCGGCGCCACCACGCCTTGCCAGGCCGCCGCCTCGAACGTGTGCCCGCCCACTTCCGCAAAAGTCGGCACATCGGGTAACTGGGCTGAGCGCTGCGCGGCCGGCACCGCGATGGCGCGCAGCTTGCCGGCCTGGATCAACGGCCGCGCGGCGGCCAAGTCGGCCATCATCATCGGCACCACGCCCGACGCCACGTCCTGCAAGGCGGGCGGCGTGCCCTTGTACGGAATTGCCGTGGCGCGTCCGCCGATGGATTCCAGGAACAGCTCCATGGCCAGGTGATGCGGGCTGCCCACGCCCAGCGAGGCATAGCTGCCCGGCTTGTCGGTGCGCAGGTAGCGCATGACGGCGGGCATGTCTGACAGGTCGGAAGTGGGCGAGGTCACCAGCACGATCGGCAGGGACACCAGCGTGGACACCGGGGTCAGGTTGCGGGCGGGGTCATAGGGCAGGTTCTTGTATAGCCAGGGGTTCAAGGCCAGCGTGCTCATGCCTGCGGTCATCAAGGTGTAGCCGTCGGGCGCGGCGCGCGCGGTCTCTTGCGCGGCGACGATGGTCGCGGCACCCGGCCGGTTCTCGACCACGACCGTCTGTCCCAGCGATTCGCCCACGTGCCTGGCGACGATACGCGTGGCGATATCGCTGCCGCCGCCCGCGCTGAACGGCACCAGCCAGCGGATGGGATGGTCGGGGAATTCACCCGCCGAAGCGACGCTGCATGCAAGGCTGAACCATGCAGCGGCGCTGGTCAGCGCCACGGCCCGCCACGTGCGCGGCAAGATGCTTGTCATCATGTCCCGGCCTCCTCGACCTTGGTTTGCATTTATTTTGATTAACATATTAACTATTTTCGGCACGACCGCAAGCCCGGCGTTTCGGGCGGCAATGCAGGGGGAAATGAGGGCAGAAGAAGGCGACAGGGGGACAGGGACAGCGCGGCGTTCAGCCGCGCCGCGATAGCCGCGCGCCGCGATTAGCCGCGCGCCGCGTTCAGCCAGCGCAAGCCGGCCGACGTGTGGCCCGCCGGGCGGTACTCGCAGCCGATCCAGCCGCTGTAGTCCAGTTCGCGCAGCACGTTGAATACCCAGCCGTAATCGAGCTCGCCGCGATCCGGTTCGTGGCGGTGCGGCACACCCGCGATCTGCACGTGGCCCACGCGGCCCGTGGGCAGGTACTCATGCAGTTTGGTGGTGACGTCGCCTTCGACGATCTGGCAGTGGTACAGGTCCATCTGCACTTTCAGGTTCGACGCGTTCACGGCCTGCACGATGGCGTGGGCCTCGCTCTGGCGGTTCAGGATGTAGCCCGGGATGTCGCGCGTGTTGATGGGTTCGATCAGCAACGTGACACCCGCCGATCGCGCCTGGCGCGCCGCCCAATCCAGATTTTCGCGGTAGCAATCCAGCAGCGATTCGCGCGGCACGCCGTCGGGCGCCAACCCCGCCATGACGTGCACATTGGAGCAAGACAGCGTCGTCGCATACGACAAGGCATGTTCAATCCCTGCCTGGAATTCCGCCTGCCGGCCGGGCAATGCCGCCAGCCCGCGTTCACCGCGCGCCGTCACGCCCGGCGGTGCATTGAACAGCACTTGCGACACGCCCACCGCGTCCATCCTTTCCCGCACGAAGGCGGCGGGTTCGGCGTACGGAAACATGCATTCGACCCCCGTGAAGCCATCCGACGCGGCGGCGGCATAACGGTCCAGGAACGGATATTCCTGATACATCATGGATAGGTTGGCGGCGAATTTCAGCATGGCGGTGGCTTGGGGTTCCAGCGGGGATTCCGGACGAGAATTCCGGACGGGAATTCCGGCAACTTAGCACACCGCCGGCCGGTTTCGTGCAATCGATTGGCACGCGGGAACCACGCGAACTGATGCGCGCGATTCCCGCTTGGTGTGCCGCACTGCATCAATACGTCATGCGCACGCCCAGCATCACACTGCGACCCGGCAGCGGCGCCACCGAGGAAATGAACGACGCGTGGTTGTAGGCCAGCTTGTTCAAGAGGTTGGTGCCGCGCACATAGACTTCGTAGCCCGTGTCGCCATAGCGGCCGCGATAGGCCACTACGGCGTTGACCATGTTGTAGCCCGGCGTGCTGTCTTCGTACGACGCGATGTCCTTCTGCGAGAACACGCGCGCGTATTCCACGCCGCCCGACCACTGTTGCCACTTCACATTCCCGCGCACGCCGGCGCGTGCCGCCGGAATGCGCGGCAGGTTGCCGTCGCCGCCCGTCAGCTTGCCGCGCACGTAGTCGCCGAACACGGCGGCCGAGAACACAGGCGTGAACTGGTGCCGCAGCTCGCCTTCCACGCCGGTGAATTCCGCGTCGCGTTGCGTGTACTCGATCAAGCGAAAGTCTTCGTAGCGGTCCAGCGTGTTGGCATAGATATAGTTCTTCACGCGGTTGTGGAACACGCTGGCGGAAAACGTGGTGTCGCCGGCATGCTTGCGCAACGTCAGGTCGATGTTGTGCGACGTTTCGCGCCCCAGGTCCGCGTTGCCCAGCTCATACGTATTAGTGGCAAGGTGCACGCCATCGGCGTACAGCTCTTGCGCGTTGGGCAAGCGTTGCGAACGGGACAACGACAGCGCGACGGAATACTGCGGCGCAAAGTCCCAGATGGCCGCTGCCGACAGGGACGTGCCGGACAGGCTGCTGCGCGGCGCGCCGCCTTCGGGCGAAATGCGTTGCCAGTCCTGCCGCGCGCCCACTTCGAAGCGCCAGTCGTTCAGCTGGTATTCCTCAAGCACGAACAAACCGTTTGATCGCGTGCGGCTGCGCGGCAGGAAGGCTTCTTCGCCCTCTGCGCTGAAGTCGCTATACGCGTTCTGCATGCCGATCACGCCACGCCAGCCGGCGATGGGCTTGTGCTGCAATTCCACGCGCAGGTCATAGCCCTTGTTCTTGAAACGCGTGCCGACTTCGCCGCCTTCGATCTCGTCGTGCTGATAGTCCGTCAAGCCACCGCGCACACGGATTTTCTCGAAGCCGGCGAAGGGGTCCTGGTATTCGGCGCGCAGGTCCAGGCGGTTGCTGCGCAGCTTCACGTACGGCACGCCGCCATGTTCGTGATCATGATCGTGGTCGTGGCCTTCTTCTTCGTGGTCGTGATCGTCGTGGCCGCCACAATGCAAATGCGTGCCGTGGGGGTGGCAGCCTTCGTATTCATGGTTGTGGCCGGGCAAGCCGTACTTGCTTTCCAGATGCGTGAACGCCAGGCCGACGTAGCCGTGCGGCGTAATCCACGACATGCCGACGGAGCCTTGCGCGGATTCGCTGTACGAGCCTTCAAGCTTGCCGCCCGGCCAGTCGGGCACGTCGTAGTCGCTGGTGCGGCGCTTCATCCCTTCGACGCGCACGGCAAACTGGCCCTCGCCCGCGGTGATGCCGACGGCGCCCGCACGTTCCTTCGTGCCGGTTGCGCCGCGCAGTTCCGCTTCGGCCTCGACGCCCTTTTCCGGCACGGCGGTCGGCACTTTTTTGTCCACCACGTTGACCACGCCGCCAATCGCACCACCGCCGTACAGCAAGGTGGCCGGCCCGCGCAGCACTTCAATGCGCTCGGCCAGCAGCGGTTCCACGGTAACGGCGTGATCCGGCGAGATGCTGGACGCGTCCATCACTTCTGACCCATCGGACAGCACCTTCACGCGCGGCGCGGTCTGGCCGCGAATCACCGGGCGGCTGGCGCCGCCGCCAAATGTGTCGCTGTTCACGCCGGGCAGGTTCTTCAGCGTTTCGCCCAGCGTACCGGTGCGCTGCTCAATCAACGCGTCGCCTTCCAGCACGGACGCCGGCAGCGTGGTGCTGTTCAGGTCCAGACCCAGTGGATTGGCCGACACGGTAATGGGCGCCAACGTCTTGGCGCGGTTGACGTCCGCATCGCTCTCGGCCTGCGCCACCGGCGCGATCAGCATCAACGAACACACCAACGGTTTCAGGCTTCCCCGACGCGGCCCGCGCGCCTTTGCTGCCACCCGGCCTGCCTTCTTGAACCCCAGCTTCTTGCCTTTCATCTACGTTCTCTCGGATGTTATATCATTACAAACAGCGGACGAATGATATAACATTTCAGAATCAATGCGATGAAGTTTTGGGGGGCTTGACCACCATCTCCCTGGTTCCCGCGACCCGCCCCACGCGATAAAGCCGTGGACGCCGGCGCAACTTGGCCACCTTCTGCTCAATCTCATCAAGCAAGCGAAGCGCAGCCGCCGGGCTGTCGTCCGATAGGTATTCAACAATCGCCAGCAGGTCTTCGCGAGCCGTCTGGCGCCATTCAAGAACCGGCACGATGCTTCTTTTTGCTGAGCAAGGCACGCGCCTCGGCCATCACCTCCTGGTGGGAAACCGCTGGACGCGTATCGACGAGCGCCTCCTGGACCTTTGCGCGAAACCACGCATCGTAGCTCTTGGCATCAACCGCCAGCCCGGCAGGCAAACCGCCCTCTTTTGCCACCCTGGTCAGCAGGATGCGCACCGCATCCGAGATCGTCAACCCGACATTGGCGAGTTTTTTCGCCGCATCGGCCTTGAGCTCTTCGTCTACACGAACATGCAACATGGACGTCGGTGCCATGGGAGTCTACGGTAATGAAGCGGCCGTTATGTATCTCAATTGAGATACGCACAAATCCGGTCTGAATCGCCCCGTGAATCTGACAGTTGAAACGGGATTTAGCGACCGCCAATCCTGCCCTGCGACCGAGTATTCTCGACATCACGAGACCCTGCACGCGATGCGCGCCGGTTGTTCGGACGCCAGGCGTCAACGGGTTCTCATCCCACCAGGAGACTCCCGATGATTCCCAAGAACACCATTTGCCTTTGGTTCGACGGCACCGCGCTGGAGGCGGCGCGGTTCTATGCGCAGACGTTTCCCGATAGTTCGGTGGACGCGGTGCATCATGCGCCGTCCGACTACCCGTCAGGCAAGGAAGGCGAAGTGCTGACCGTGCAGTTCACCGTGATGGGCATCCCGTGCCTGGGCCTGAATGGCGGGCCGGCGTTTCAGCACAACGAGTCGTTTTCGTTTCAGGTGGCGACCGACGACCAGGAAGAAACCGACCGCTATTGGAATGCCATCGTCGGCAACGGCGGGCGGGAAAGCGAGTGCGGCTGGTGCAAGGACAAGTGGGGCTTGTCCTGGCAGATCACGCCGCGTGTGTTGACCGAGGCCTACACGGGCGCGGACCGCGCCGCCGCCAAGCGCGTGTTCGAAGCGATGATGACGATGGGCAAGATCGACGTCGCCCGGATCGAGGCGGCGCGGCGGGGATGATTGCGGCAAGCGCGGCGACGGGCGGGCCGGGCGCCCGGCCCCGCCGTCAGATCATCCGCCCCATCAACCCGCCTTGAATTCCTTGTTCCAGAATTCCAGGATGTCGGCCTTGCGTTCGGTCAGGCCCTTCAAATCGTACGCGTGCAGCAGCTTGACTTCGGCATCGGTGAAGCCGACGCGCTTCAGGTTCTCGGGCAGTGTCGCGTTGGTCACCGTGGGCGCGTAGCCCATTTTTTCGGCGAAACCGATCTGGCCTTGCGGGTCCAGCATGGCGTTCAGGTATTCCCACGCCGCGTCCTTGTTGCGGCTGTTCTTGGCCACGCCCGCTTCGAACGACACCGGCACCGAGCCTTCCTTCGGGATCACGAAACCCAGCGGCAGGCCGCTGTCCTTCCACTGCAATGCGCGCGCCTTCCACATGCAGGCGATGGCGATTTCGCCGGACTTGAATGCGGACGCCACCGCCTCGTTGGACGGATAGATGCGCGGCGCATTGGGCTTGAGCTTGGCCAGGAAGCGCTTGCCGCCATCAAACGTCTTGGTGTCCCCGCCCGCGCCCAGGCCGACGAAGACCGAG
Organism: Achromobacter sp. RT286_PF; assembly: GCF_059760425.1. Taxonomy (NCBI): domain Bacteria; kingdom Pseudomonadati; phylum Pseudomonadota; class Betaproteobacteria; order Burkholderiales; family Alcaligenaceae; genus Achromobacter; species Achromobacter sp. RT286_PF. The sequence continues at coordinate 81,830 of NZ_JCBAMR010000016.1, read as the reverse complement.
TTGTACAGGTACAGAATGTCCGAGAAACCCACCTGCCCTTTCCACTTCGGGTCCAGCAGCACTTGCAGCGAGTCCGGCGGCGTCGGGAATTTCTCGGTGTTGTACACCAGCGTCATCGCGCTGAAGATGTGCGGAATCGAATACGGCGTTTTCAGCGCGGCAATCGCGTGCGCCAGGTTTGGCAGCTTCTTGACGTCGATGGGCTCCAGCGTGCCGGAACGTTCGGCGTCATACATATCGACTTCGCCCAGCAGGGCCACGTCCATGCTGCCGCGCCGCGAATTCTTTTCCGCGCGCAACTTGGTCACGCGGCCCACGGCGTTGCCCGTGTCGTACACCACCTTCACGCCTTGCTTGTCGACGATGGGGTTGATGATCTGCTGAAGCAGGTTTTGGTAGTCGCCGCCCCACGTGCCTACGACCAGGTCTTTTTCGGCGGCGTGCGCCATGCCGGGCACCCAGCCCAACGCGGGGGCCAGGGCCAGGCCCGAGGCGGTCTTGATGAAGCCACGGCGAGTCAGGTTTTTCTCTTGCATAACAACCTCGTATCGAAGGGGAACTGACGACTTGCTACGGTGGCGCGCAAGCGGCTGTGCCCGCCCGCGCGCCTTGGGTTTTCAAACCGGTCAAACCAGCATCTGGACCGGCGCATCGGGTGCCAGCGCCTGGATTTCGGCCGCGTCGATGTCGCGCGCGATGACGATGATGGCATCGCGTGCATCGGGCTGACGCGTCAGCCGTTGCGGCGCACTGAAGGTCGTGCCTACCGACTGGATCAGGATGGGCTCGGCGCATTCCGTCACGCGCACTACGGCCTTGAGCCGCAAGAGCCGTTCGCCGCACAAGCCGGCCAGGTTATCCAGCCATTCGGAAAAATCGGTCCAGCTCATGCCGTCCCGCGCACGCGCTGCCATCACGCGGATGCGCGGGTGCGCGGCATTGGCGCCGGCGCCGCCCGCGATCAGCATGCGCGCGGCCAGCCCGGCCAAGTCGGCGACGCCTTGCGACAGCGCAAAGGCGGCTTGCACGGCGCTCCGGCGGTCGGGGTCGGCAATGATATCGGCCAGCGGGTTCAGCGCGGCGGCGCGCGCGGCGCGGCCGGCAAGCTCGGATGCCGGCAGCAGATCGGTCTTGGTCAGCACGATGCGGTGCGCAGCGCCAAACTGCGCCATGGCCTCATCCATCTCGGCCAACGCATCAGGGTCGCGCGCGCAATCGTCGGTGCACACCACCGTCAGCCGCAAACCCCGGCTGGCCAGTTCCGGGTCAGCCAGCGACGCGATGATCGGGCCGGGCCGCGACAGCCCGCTGCATTCCAGGATCACGCGTTGCAACGGGCCTTCGCCCTCGGGGCGCGGCGCGTCCAGCAACGCCGACAAGGTATAGACCAGGTCGCTGCGCAACGAGCAACACACGCAGCCATTGGCCATCAGCGTCATCGGCACGTTGTCGCTGTCGTTTGCAACGATGGCGCCGTCCACGCCGATTTCACCTGCCTCGTTGACGATGACGCCGGTGTCGCGGGACGCCGGATCGCGCAGGTAATCCACCAGCAGCGTGGTCTTGCCGCTGCCCAGGAAACCGCACGACAGGAACAGGTCCACGGCCATGTCAGCCTGCCTCGTCCGCGCTTTCGCAAGGCGAACCCGACGGCGCGCCGCCAAACGGCGGGCGTTCGCCATCCACGTCTTCCGCCCAGCTGTCCTTGACCATCTTGCGCACGTCGGCCAGCAGTTCGGCGGTGTCGTACACCACGCCGGATTTGATGGTGGTGCGCAGGCAGCGCTGCCATTCGACCTTGGCCGTGTCGTCGTTCAGGCGCATGGCGCCGGTGCCGAACAGCAGCTTGAAATCGGTCAGCGGATTTTGATCATGGATCAGCAGGTCGGCGCGCTTTTGCACATCGATCGACCCGGTGTCGTCGTCGATGCCCAGCAACGCGGCGCTTTGCGAGGTGGCGGCGCGCAGCACTTCAATGGGATGAAAGCCGGCTTCCTGAAGCAGTTCCAGTTCGCGCACGAAGCCAAAGCCGTAGATCTGGAAGATGAAGCCGGAATCGCTGCCCGCGCACACCCGACCGCCCAGGTTCTTGTATTCGTTGATGAACTGCATCCACAGCCGGTAGTTCTGTTTCCACTCGATTTCGTTGGTGGTGCTCCAGCGATACCAGTAGGCGCCATGCCCGCCGCGCTGCGGCTGGAAGTACTTCCACACTGCCTTCCAGGTGTAGTCGTCGTGCCAGTCCGCGCGGCGCGCGCGCATCAGGTCGCGGTTGGCGTCGTAGATATTGAAGGTCGGCACGAAGGTGTGGCCAAGCTCCAGGAACTGGTCCATCACCTGGCGCCATTTGGCCGAGCCCGGCTGCGCGGCCTGCATGAAGGTCTGGCCGGCGACGGCAAAGCGGTAGTACTCGTCGCTGTAGTTGTAGTCCGTGGGAAACGACTGCACGACGCGGTCTTCGAACAGCGCTTCGGGCAGGCCGTAATAGTGTTCGGAGCTGGTCAGTCCCCAGCGCGCGGACTTCAATGCGTTCACACGGGTCACGGCCATCTGCGCGTGGTGGCAGCCCGAGCGCAGGCCTAGTTGCGCGGCTTCGTCCAGCGCGGCTTCCATGATGGCGGGCGGCGCGCCAAAGAACTTGATGCCGTCCGCACCGCGCGCGGCCAGCTTGCGCACCCATTCGCGGCCCTGCTCGGGCGTGTGGATGGTTTTGACGCGGTCGTTCACGGCGGGAAACACGCTGTGCACCACCATGCGCGGCGCGGCGATCTTGTTGGCGGCGGACAGTTCGCGCTGCTCCATCGTCCAGCCCAGCCCGCCCATCGCGCCCATTTCGCGCACCGTGGTCACGCCATGCGCCAGCCACAGCTTGTAGATGTAGTCGGCGGGCGGAACGATGCCGCTCATGGCGTGATACGGCGTGCCGATGTGCGCGTGCGCGTCCACAAAGCCAGGCGTGACGAACTTGCCGTGGCAGTCGATTTCGTGGTCGCCCGGCCCCGGGCGGCGCTTGGGGTCGATGGCCTTGTGCGGCGTGCCCACGTTGACCAGCGCAGTGATGCGGTCGTTTTCGATCACGATGTCGACCGGCCCCCAGGGCGGCGCGCCGGTGCCGTCGATGATGGTTGCGCCGCGCAGGATCAGCCGGGGAAACGGCCCCAGGCCACGGTCGCGCGACACCGGCGCGGAAGGCGGATGCCAGCCCTTGGCCGCATTGACGTCGCGGGATTCTTCGCCGACTTCCGATTGCGAAAACGTGGGATCGCTCATGGCGCTTACACCCCCAGTCCGTTATGTTCGATTTCGCCGCCCTTCATGATGAGCGCGATGTGCTCGCCCTGCCCCAACAGGCAGGACAAGTCCCGATACGGGTTGCCGTCCACCAGCAGCACATCGGCCAGCGCGCCCGGCTGGATGCGGCCAAGCTGGCCCACCTGGTTCAACACTTCGGCTGCCGTGGTGGTGGCGCACTGAATCACTTCCTGGGTGGAAAGCACTTCGTTGCGGATACGGAATTCGTCGCTTTGCAGGCGTTGCGAGGGGCCCAGCAGATCCGAGCCATAGCCGATTTTCACGCCCGCCTTCTTGTAGATTTCCAGCGAGTGCAGGCCGGCGGTGCGCACGGTGGCAATCTTGGCAACCGAGTCCGCCGGCAGGCCATAGTCGGCGCCTTCGTTGGCCAGCGCTTCGTAGGTCACCAGCGTGGGCACCACGAAGGCGCCCTTCTCGGCCATGAAGCGCGCCACGCGCTCATCCACCAGGTTGCCGTGCTCGATGGTGCGCACGCCGTTGCGTACGGCGCGTTCGATCGCGTCGGCGGTGTAGGAATGCGCCATCACATACGTCTGGCGGCTGGCGGCTTCGTCGACGATGACGCGGATTTCTTCTTCCGAATAACCGAAGGACGCAATGGGATCGGTGGGCGATGCGACGCCGCCCGAGGCCATCATCTTGATCTGGTCCGCGCCCATCTGAAGTTCCTGGCGCACGGCCTTGCGCACGTCGTCGATGCCGTCGGCCACACGGCCGATGTCGCCCGCGCGAAAGCAGCAGCCGCAAAAGCTCATGGGGCGCAGGTGGTCGGAACGCGGACGCGGGTCGCCGTGGCCGCCCGTCTGGCTGATGGCGCGGCCCGAGATGAACAGGCGCGGCCCCTTGACCGTGCCTTCGTTGACGGCGCACTTCAGGCCCCAGCCCGCGCCGCCCGCATCGCGCACCGTGGTGAAGCCGCGGCGCAGCATCGCCGCCATGATGGGCACCGCGCGCATCATCACCAGCGCATCGGGCAGCACGCCCTGCGTGCTCAGGTTCAACTGCGTGGCCAGCACGTGCACGTGCAGGTCGATCAGGCCGGGCATCAGCGTGCGGCCAGCCGCGTCGATCACCTGCGCCGAGGCGCTGGTGATGGGCTTGTCCGACACTTCCTTGATGACGCCGTCCTCGACCAGCACATGGTGGCCTTCCAGCAATTCGGCCTGCAAGGGATCAAGCAGGTTCGCGTTCTTGAACAATACGGATGCCATGAAATTTCCTTGTTGTGATTCGGGCTCAAGACGCCATGGTCTTGATGTAGCGCCGATGGATCAGCCAGTTCGATATCAGTGCGATGACCAGCGTGCCGCAGACCAGGATGACGGCCAGCGCGGCGCCAAACGGCCAGTTCGATGCGCGGGTGATCTGGTCGTACAGCGCGGGCGCCATCATCGTCAGGCCCGAGCCGCCCAGCAGCACCGGCGTGGCGTAGGCGTTCATGCAAAGAATAAAGACCAGCATCGTGCCCGCCGCCACGCCCGGCGCGGCAATCGGCAACACGATGCGGCGAAACGTCGTGAAGAAGTTGGCGCCGACATTGCGCGCCGCCTCTTCCACGGACAGGTCCATGCCTTCAAGCACACTTTGCAATGTCAGGATCAGGTACGGCATGACCACGGCCGTGGTGCCGATGACCACCGCCGTGGGCGTGTACATCAGCGTGATGGGCTTGTCGATCACGCCCAGGCCCTGCAACACCGCATTGACCACGCCGGCGTTGCCCAGCGCCACCATCCAGCCGGCCGCGCGCACCACGTTGCCCACCATCAGCGGGAACACCAGCAGAATCACAAACAGGCTTTTGTACCGGCTTTGCGTGCGCGCCAGAAAATACGCCACGGGAAAGCCCAGCACCAGGGCCAGCACCGTGCACAGCGCCGCCACCCACAAGGTGGTGAAGAAGATGTCGCGGTAGTAAGGGTCGCCAAAGAACTTGGCGTAGTTTTCGAAGGTGAAGGCGGTTTGCATCAGCTCCGCCGGATCGAAATGGTTGAAGCTGTAGCGGGCCAGTTGCAGGATGGGCACCAGGATGATCACCAGCACCACCAGCGATGCGGGAAAGGCCAGCCCGGGCCCCAGCCAGCGGCTGGGCCGGCCGTCTACGGTTGCGGTCGTCATGGCGGCTCCTATTGCGTGAAGGCCACGCAGTCTTCCGGCTCGAAGCACGCGTACACGCGCGAGCCGGTTGCCGGTTGCGCGCGGCCCGCGCCGCCATTGACGATCTGGCTGATCATGCGGTTGCCGCCTTCCAGCTGCACGCGCACTTCCAGCACCGACCCCAGGTACAGCGAAGATTCCACCACGCCCGCCAGCGCGTTGCCGCCCAGGGGCTGCTCGGCCAGGCGCACCCGCTCGGGCCGCACGCCCACATGCGTGGCGCCCGCGCCATCCGGCGTGGCGATGCGCTGGCCCGCATCGGTATGGAACTGGTTGTCGGCCTGGCCGCGCCCCGTGAACACGTTCATCTTGCCCAGGAAGTCGGCCACGAATAGATTCGCCGGACGCTCGTACAGCGTGGCGGGCGCGCCCACCTGCTGCACGATGCCGTCATGCATGATGGCCATGCGGTCGGCAATGGCCAGCGCCTCTTCCTGGTCGTGCGTGACGAATACCGTGGTCAGGCCCAAGCGCTGCTGCAACGATCGGATTTCCTCGCGCACTTCCAGCCGCAGCTTGGCATCCAGGTTGGACAGCGGCTCGTCCAGCAGAAACACCTTGGGTTCGATAGCCAGCGCGCGGGCAATCGCCACGCGCTGCTGCTGTCCGCCCGACAATTGACGCGGATAGCGGTCGCGCAATTCCGTCATGCGCACCATGTCCAGCACGCGGCGGATCTTGGCGTCGCGGTCGGCCTTGGGCACCTTGTGCATCTCCAGCCCGAAGGCCACATTTTCGGCCACCGTCATGTGGGGAAACAGCGCGTAGCGCTGGAACACCATGCCGGTATCGCGCTTGTGCACAGGCAAACGGGTGACGTCGGTATCGCCGATGCGGATGCGTCCGGCCGTCGGCGTAATGAAGCCGGCAATCATGCGCAGCGTGGTGGTCTTGCCGCAGCCACTGGGCCCCAGGAACGTGACGAGTTCGCCTTCGGCGATCTCCAGGGAAAAGTCGGACACCGCCACCGCCGCGCCGAACTGCTTGCGGATATTCTCGATTGAGACCTTCGCCATTTCTTACACCACCTGACTGAGTTTCACATAGCGGTCGGTCACAAGCATGATGATGCCCAACAGCAGGATTTGCACCGAAGCCACCGAAGCGATGGTCGGGTCCAGATTGAATTCCAGGTACTGCATGATGGCGATCGGCAACGTGGTGCGCCCCGGGCCCACCAGCGATAGCGACAGCTCCAGGTTTTCAAACGACACCACGAAGCTGAACAGCGCCGCCGCCACGATGGACGGGCGCAGCATGGGCAGGGTCACGCGCATGAAGGCCTTGGGCGCGCTGGCGCCCAGGTTGCGCGCCGCTTCCTCGATGGAGCCATCCAGCCCCGCCATGCCGGCCGTGACCAGGCGCACCGTCCACGGAATCGTCAGGCAGACGTGCGCGATGACCAGGCCGCCGAAGGTGCCGATGATGTCCTGGTCCAGCATTTCCTCGGCGCGCAGATAGAACAGGTAGATGCCCACGCCCGCCACGATGCCGGGGATCAGCAGCGGCGACAGCAGCAAGGTGTTGATGCCCTTGCTGCCCTGGAAGCGGTAGCGCGCAATGCCGACCGCGGCCAGCACGCCCATCACCACGCCGATGGCGGCGGCCACCAGCGACACTTGCAGGCTGAACAGGAAGCCGTTGGCGAACGCGGGATTTTCCCAGGCCTTGACGTACCAGGACAGCGTGTAGCCGGACGGGGGGAAGTAGAGAATGGCGTCCTTGAAAAAGCTCAGCCAGACCACCAGCACGATGGGGCAGAGCATGAACGCATACATCAGTACGACGAAAACTCGGTGCAGCCACGTTGCCCAGGGGATCACGCGTATGGGCTTGACCCGGGCGGCCGTGACGGCCGAGTTCAAAGGAGGCGCGCTATGCAAATCCTGTTTCCTTGTCAGCGAGGTGCCGGCTCGGTTTAAAACTCCTCCGCATGGAACTCTTCGGTTCTCTCGGTTAACCGAAGCATATCGATGGGTTGCTGCGCCGTTCAACTAGGGATTACCCAACATTGCGCGCCCGACGCCGCATCGACGCGGGTAATTCCCGACGCGCGCGGCGTAAGCAGGTGCAACCCGTCTCGGTATGAAAACAGGGGCAGGTGCAACCCGGGGTTTCAATTGGAATGACGGCGCGGAGGCCTCGGCACCGTCCGTCATGCGCCGGTGCATCGGCGCACCGGCGCACCGGCGCATCGGCGCACCGGCGCATCGGCGCACCGGCGTGTCAGCGCGTCAGCGCGCCGCCTCCAGCCCGCACAGCGCTTGCAGCACCGCCACGCGGCTTTGCCCCAGCACCATGCCGTGCCAGTCATAGGCGTGGCAATAGAACGCGTCCTGCGTGGCTTGCAGGATGTCGCGGCGCAGCGCGGCCGGGGCATCCGGGTTGGCGCGCAGCCAGTTGCGGCCGCGCAGCGCCAGCACGATGTCGTCAAAGGGCACCGTCCCGTATTCCAGCGCCATGAGCGTGGGCGATGACTGCGGGCAGGCCTGATAGATCAAGCTGGCCAGATGACCCGTGATGTCCACGGAAGCCGATGTCCCCTGAAACGGCACGGCAATGTCCAGGCCCCACCACTGCCGCGCCCGCGCCACTTCGGCGTCATCGCGGCGGCCGGCGTAGATTTTTTCGCCATGGCCGCGCGGCCCCAGGCCGGTATGCACATCGATCCAACCAATATGTGCATAGGGGCTGGCATGCGTTTGCAGGATGCGGCGCAGGTTGGATAGCGAGGCCGCGGGCGCAGCGCCACCGTAGAACAAGCCGTCCGCGTGCGTGTACTGACCACGCGACACGGCTTGCGCAAAGGCGGCCTGCCCATGTTCGGCGACGTAACGCGCCAGGTCGCGCTGGTTGTCGTCGGACGGCGGCCATTGCGTGGGCAGCAGCAGCGGATGCAGCGCGCCGTAGCCGGCGTTGACCGGCAGCGGCGTGCCGTCAAAGGGTTGCGCATTGCGATTCAAGTCGACGTTGCCTTCGTCGGTACGCGCCATCCACGAATACCCGTACGGGTTTACCGCGTGCACCAGCAGCAAGGCTACGTCCGCTTGGCGCGCGCGCTTGAGCATCGGCGCGTCGTCCATCAGCGAGAACTGGCAGCCCGCCCCGCAAAAGCCTTCGACGCCATGCGTGGCGGACGTCATGATCAACAGGCGCTTGGCGTCGGGCGCGCCGATCAGCGCAACGTCGGTGGCCAAGGCTTCGCCCTCGCTTCCCACCGCCTCGATCGGGTAGGACGCGACGGACGCGCCCAGGCGCTCGGCATCCGCCACAAAGCGCTCGCGCGATTCGGCGTAGCTGCGGGGAAAGTAGCTTGTACTGCTGGGCATCATGCCTCCTGAGTGTCGATTGCATGGCCGGTGCGGTCCTGAATCCAGAACAGCACCACGGTGGAAAGCGTGACGGTCACCATCAAATACCAGGCGGGCGCCATGGGGTTGCCGGTGACATGCAGCAGCCAGGTCACGAAGAACTGCGCAAAGCCGCCAAATACCGAGATGCCCAGACCATACACGACGGACATGCCGGTGGTGCGCACGGCCTTGGGAAACAGCTCGGGCAGCATCGTGATGACGGGCGCGGTCTGCAAGGCCAGCAACACGGCCAGCAGCGCAATCACCGTCATCAGCCGCGCCGTGCTGGGCGCGGACACCAGCCATTCAAAGCACGGCAGCAAGGCGCACACCGTGGCGGCGCGCGACCAGAAGATGACCTTCTTGCGCCCCACGCGATCCGCCAGCATGCCGACAAACGGCGCGATCAAAAAGCCGATGGCGCCCAGCACCACGCTGGCAAACAGCGTGGACGTGGCGGGCAGGCCCAGCTGCTTGTTGGCGTAGGCGGGCATGTAAAAGCCGATGATCTGCGCGCACACCATGCCGCCGATGACAAGCAGGATGCCCTTGACGACCTGCGCCTTGTGCTCGGTGAACACGCGGCGCAGCGGTTGGTGGGACGGCGCGGTGGAGGCCGCCGGGGTGAGGTGCGAGGCGGCCGCCCTGGCCGGGGAATGCGCGGCGGCGGTGGTGTGCGTGGCGGCGGTGGTATGCCCCGCCTGCACTGCCTGGCGGGCGTGATTCCCCTTAGACGATTCCGGCGCCTCCAGCGTTTCTTCCAGGTTGCGGCGGATGTAGGCGCCCACCGGTACGGTCAGGATGCCGATGACGAACGGCACGCGCCAGCCCCACGTCTGCATCTGTTCGGGGCTAAGCGTGGCGGTCAAGAGCGCCACCGTCAGCGCGCCCAGCATCACGCCCAGCGACTGGCTGCCGAACTGCCAGCTGGAATAAAAGCCGCGCTGGTTGGCCGGCGCGTGTTCCACCAGCAAGGTGGTGGACGCGCCCACCTCGCCACCGGCGGCAAAACCCTGGATCAGCCGCGCCAGCACCATCAGCACCGGCCCGGCCACGCCCATCTGCGCATAGGTGGGCGCGGCGGCGATCAGCGCGCAACCCAGCCCCATCAGCCACAGCGTCAGCGTCATGGCGGCGCGGCGGCCGTGGCGGTCGGCGTACGACCCGATCAGCATGCCGCCCACGGGTCGCATCAGGAAGCCCACGCCGAAGGTGGCGGTGGTCAACAGCAACTGGCCGTAGCCAGACGCAGCCGGAAAGAACAGCGGCCCGATGACCAGCATCAGAAATGTAAAAACGGTGAAGTCGAAGAACTCCAGCGCGTTGCCGATGGTGGTGCCGGCAATGACGCGCCGACGCATCGTCGATGAATGCAGATGCTGCCGGCCGGAATCGGCGGCGATGGCGATAGACATGATTTCCCCTTGATGTCCGTTGCCGGGGCGATGGTCCCGCTTCACGCGGCGCGCGTCACGCATTGACCGCGCCGTGTTGGCCTGATGGCCGCCGGGCTTCATGTCCCGGTCGCTTTGCCTGCCCCGTCCGCGTGAATATACGGATGGCGGACGATAAGGAAAAGACAGTATTTTTGTTCCAGTGAGAGCTTTTTGTTATAGCCGCGCCCATCCCGGCCCCGTCATCACTCCTTGCCCCCTCCATCCCCACGCCATGAATCTTCGCCAATTGCGCGCCTTTGTCCTGATCGCCGAGCACGGCAGCATCCGCGCGGCGGCGCGCGCCCTGTTCGTGACGCAGCCCGCCGCCACCCGCAGCCTGCGCGAGCTTGAACAAAGCGTGGGCGCCGAACTGGTGCGCCGCAGCGCGCGCGGCGTTGAACTGACCCCGTACGGCGACGCGCTGTACAAGCGCGCCGTGGTGATCCTGCAAGAAGCGCGGCGCGCCCAGGAAGAGATCGGGCAGATGCGCGACGGCGAAGGCGGCAGCCTGAACCTGGCCATCAGTTCGGCCGCGCTGACGGTGCTGCCCGCCGCGCTGGCCGCCTTCCGGGCGCGCATGCCACGCGTATCGGTGGCGTTCAATGAAGTGGCGCCGCCCTTCAGCCACGAACAACTGGAATCGGGCCGCTACGACTTTCTGGTGCAAACGGAATACGACGGCGACATCGACGACGGCTTTGCCCGCACGACACTGTTCACGCTGCCGCTGGCGGTGGGCGCGCGAGCCGGGCATCCGCTGCGCCACGCCCGCACCTTGGCCGATCTGCACGAGGCCCTGTGGCTGCTGCCCGGCAACATCCAGGCGCCGGCCAACCTGCTGCGGCTGGCTTTCGCAACGCAACAACTGCCTGCGCCGCGCGATGTGATTCCGTGCCAGTCCATCGCGGTGGCCCTGGCCATCATCGCGGACAGCGACGCGCTGGGCATCTTCGTGCGCAATCTGTTCGACCACCGGCTGCTGCCGCGCGACGTGCGCATGGTGCCGCTGTTGCACGAACTGCCAGCCGCGCGGGTGTCGATCCTGACGCGCGCCGACTCGCCGCCCACGCCCGCCGCGCGCTGCTTCATCGACTGCCTGCACGAGGCCCACGCCCAGCACCGCCCACCCCGCCGATAGCGTCGGTAGCGCCGGTCTACCGGTTATGATTGCCGCCGGGCCTCGCCACGCGCTGCTGTCAACGTCAACATCAACGTCAGCGTCAGCGTCAACACGCGACAGACGTCCAGCATCGCCATCCGCGACCGGCGTCGTTGCCCCGCACCCGCCTTACTCCTGCCCTTGATACCCATGGTGTTCCCCCGCCTTCCTTCCCAGCCCACGCTGACCGACACGGTCACCAAGCGCCTGCTCGCCGAAATCGACGAAGGCCGCGTGCCGCCGGGCGAAAAACTGCCTACCGAAGCGGCGCTGGCCGAGCAGTTCGGCGTCAGTCGCACCGTCATCCGCGAAGCGGTGTCGCGCCTGCGGCAGGACGGTATTGTTGAAGCGCGGCAAGGCAGCGGCGTCTTCGTTACCGGCCTGACGGGTAATCGGGCGCTGCGGATCGATGCGACGGAACTCACCTCACTGGACGCGGTGCTGCACATCGTGGACCTGCGGCGCGCGCTGGAAACCGAAATCGCGGCGCAGGCCGCAGCCATGCGCAAGAAGCGCGACATGGCGGATATCGACAACGCGCTGGCCGCCATTTCGCAGGCGGTGGCGGACGGCGGCGACGGCGTCAAGGAAGACGTGGCTTTTCATCGCAGCATCGCGCGCGCCACGGGCAACCCGTATTTTCTGACCACGCTGGCCTTTGTCAGCCAGTTTCTGGAAGCCGCCACGCGCGTCACGCGCGGCAACGAAGCACGCCACGCCGACCTGATGCGCGACGTGCTGCAAGAGCACGTCGCCATCGTCGAGGCCATCCGCCGGCAAGACGTGGAAGGCGCGCGCGAAGCCGCGCGCATCCACATGGTCAACGCGGCCAAGCGCCTTAGCCGGGCGCACCGCTGACCTGCAAGCGGCGCCCGCCGGTGCCGATGCCAAAGCGCTGCGCCACCAGCCCCATCGCAACAATCACGCCCGCCAGCAACGACGTATAGGCCACTTCGTTGCGGTATGTGCCTTCGACCACCATGGTGATCAGTGCGGCGATGATGCACACGATGACGGCATAGGTCAGCCACGGAAACAGCCACATCTTGAACGTCAGTTCCACGCCTTGCGCCTGCAAGCGATAGCGCATGCGCAGCTGCGACAGCGCAATCGCCAGGTACACGAACAGCGCGATGGTGCCGGTGGCCTGCATCAGCACGTCGTACAGATCCATCTTGGACGTCGCCATCATCCAGATCGCCAAGAAGGCGAACACGCTGGACACCAGTACGCCGACATAAGGCGTGCCGGTGCGCCGGCCAGTCACCTGCATGATGCGGTGCGCATCACCGCGACGCGACAGCGAATACAGCATGCGAGACGCGGTATACAAGGCCGAATTAAAGCAGCTGCACACCGAGGTCAACACGATGAAATTGACGATGGCCTGCGCATGCGGCACGCCCAGCCGGCTCAGCGCCACGTTGTAGCTGCCGTGCGTGGGCTGCGACAGCAGCGGGTCGTTGTACGGCACCAGGCACACGATGATGAAGATGGAGCCGACATAGAACAGGCTGATCCGCCACACCACCGAGCGCGTGGTCTTGATGATCTCGCGCGCGGGGTCGGCGGATTCGGCGGCGGCCACCGTCACGATTTCCGCGCCGATAAACGCGAACATCACGCCCAGCATGGCCACCACCACCGACTTGATGCCATTGGGCATGAAGCCCTGCGCCGTCAGTTGCGACACGCCGCGCGCCTCGCCCCAGGGCCACAGGTGCACCACCGCCAGGCTGCCGATCACCAGGAACGCCACGATGGCAATCACCTTGATCAGCGCAAACCAGAACTCGAATTCACCGTAGTTCCGCACGTTCATGAAGTTGACGATGATGAGCGACACCGTGATGAAAAGCGCGTAGCCCCAATCCGGCACCTGCGGAAACCAGCCGTGCAGGATCTGCCCGGCGACATAGGCCTCCCAGCCCATCAGGAACGCCCAGAAATACCAATACAACCAGCCGATGGTGAACCCCGCCCAGCGCCCGATGGCGCGGTCGGCGTAGGTCGAAAACGAACCCGTGTCCGGCTGCGCCACGGCCATTTCCCCCAGCATGCGCATCGCCAGGATGACCAGGATGCCGCCGCCCAGGTACGCCAGGATCACGGCGGGGCCGGCCAGCGCGATCTGCTTGCCCGAGCCGACGAACAGCGCCGCCCCGATGACCCCGGCGATGGACATCATCGTCAGGTGCCGTGATTTCAAGCCGCCTTTCAGCGCGTTGTTCTGTTTGCTGGCCACTGCCTGCCCTCCTGCTTGTGTGTATGGCTGAATCGGCGTCAGCGAAACGCCTTGATGAAGAAGTCGCGCGATCCGAAGTTGCCTGACTTCAGCGCGATGCTGACGTCTTCATTCGCCACGGGCGAATGACCGGCGCACCACGGCACGCCCGGGTCGATCTGCGCGCCGATGGTGATCTGCGCAAGCCCCAGCGCCTGGACCACGGCGCCCGAGGTTTCACCGCCCGCGACGATCAGTTGGCGCACGCCGCGCTCCACCAGGCCAACCGCGATGCGCGCAATGGCCGCCTCGATCATCTCGCCCGCGCGCGCCACGCCCAGCGCGCCTTGCGCGGCTTTCACCGCATCCGGTTGCGCGGTGGAATACACAAGCACCGGGCCGTCCTGCATGCGCGGCGCGGCCCATGCCAGCACCTGCTCCACCACGTCTTCGCCCGATGCCAGCTTCATTGGGTCCAACGCCATCGCGGGCCGCCCGCTTTCAATGAACGCGGCTACCTGCGCATTGGTGGCGGTAGAGCAGCTGCCCGCCACCACGGCTTGCAAGCCGGGCGCGCGCACGTCAACGGCCACGGTGCTGGGCGCCAGGCCCCAGTTGCCGGGCAGGCCGATGGCCACGCCAGAGCCCGCCGTCACCAGCGGCATGTCGCGCAGCGCGGGCCCCAGGGTCAGCAGGTCGTCGTTGGACACGGCATCCACGATGGCGATCTCAACGCCCTCTTGCTGCAAGGCCTGGATGCGCGCGCGGATGGCATCCGCGCCCGCCGCCACCACGCTGTAATCGATCAGCCCGACCTTGCGCGAGGTTTGCGCCTGCAACACGCGCGCGAGGTTGGGGTCGGTCATCGGCGTCAGCGGATGATGCTGCATGCCCGATTCGTTCAGCAGCACGTCGCCCGCGAACAGATAGCCCTTGAAGACGGTGCGCTTGTTGTCGGGAAAGGCGGGCGTGGCGATGGTGAACGGCGTGCCCAGCTGCGTCATCAGCGCGTCCGTGACGGGACCGATGTTGCCCTGCGGCGTGCTGTCGAACGTAGAGCAGTACTTGAAATAGATCTGCTGGGCGCCCTGCTGCTGCAACCAGTGCAGCGCGGCCAGCGATTGCGCCACGGCCTCATCGGCCGGCAGCGTGCGGGTTTTCAACGCCACGACCACGGCATCCGCGTCCGCGCGTAAAGGCTCACCCGGCACGCCGATGGTCTGCACGGTGCGCATGCCGGCGCGCACCAGGTTGTTGGCCAGGTCGGTGGCGCCCGTGAAGTCGTCGGCGATGCAGCCAAGCTTGATGTTGATACTCATGTTGCCTCCGGCAAGGTGATGCCCGGAAAAATCTTGATGACGGCGCTGTCGTCCTCGCGGCCATGCCCGGCGGTGGACGCCTGCATGAACATCTGATGCGCGGTGGAAGCCAGCGGCAGCGGAAACTTGCTGTGCCGCGCGGTGTCCAGCACCAGGCCCAGGTCCTTCACGAAGATGTCCACGGCCGACAAAGGCGTGTAGTCGCCGGCCAGTACATGCGGCATGCGGTTCTCGAACATCCAGCTGTTGCCCGCGCTATGCGTGATGACCTCGTACAGCGCATCGGCGTCCACGCCTTCGCGCAGACCCAGCGCCATCGCTTCGGCCGCCGCCGCGATGTGCACGCCGGCCAGCAACTGGTTGATGATCTTGACCTTGCTGCCCGCGCCCGCGCGGTCGCCCAGCCGATAGACTTTGCCGGCCATGGATTCCAGCACCGCGCCGCAGGCGTCGTAGGCGGCGTTGGCGCCTGCCGTCATCATCGTCATCTGGCCGGCGGCGGCCTTGGCGGCGCCACCGGAAATCGGCGCGTCCAGGTACAGGACGCCCTGCTCGGCCAGGCGTGCTTCCAGCGCGATGGACCAGTTGGGGTCCACGGTGGAACACATCACGAACACGGCGCCGGGCCGCAAGGCGGTGGCGATGCCGACATCGCCATACAGCACCGATTCGGTTTGCGCGGCGTTGACCACCACGCTGATGATGATGTCGCAGGCGGCTGCCATGTCGGCCAACGTGGCGCAGGCCACGCCGCCATCAGCGGCAAAGGCTGCGGCCGCTTCGGAACGGATGTCGTACACGTGCACGTCGTGGCCGGCGCGGCGCAGGCTTTGGGCGATGCCCGCGCCCATGGCGCCCAGGCCGATGACGCCGACGCGGCGGGGAGTGGATTGCGGAAGGCTCATGGCGGGTTCGTCCGGAATGTCGTAAGAATGGCGCCGCGTATCAACGCGGCAAGTCGTCGGCCACGTAGGCGCGGACGATGTCGGCAAAGCTGTTGTCGCCCTTCAAGCCCAGGCGGCTGGCGCGTGTAATGTCCCAGCGGCCGGGCCAGCTGCCCACGATGCGTTCAACGCGTTCGTCCGGCCGCCACGTGATGCGGTCGGCGACGTCATCGCCCGCGACCTCGCGCAGCGCTTGTTCCATGTCGGCCACCGTGACGGACACGCCCGGCAGGTTGATGGGCGCGCGGTCGGCCACGGCGTCCGCCGAAAGCTCGCACCCGGCGATCAGGGCCTGGATGGCGGCACGCGGCGACAACAGCCACAGACGTGTGTCGGCGCCCACGGGGCAGACGGCGGTTTCGCCGTTAAGTGGTTCGCGGATGATGCCGCTGGCAAAGGACGATGCCGCGGCGTTGGGGCGGCCCGGGCGCACGCTGATGGTGGGCAGGCGCAGCACGCGCCCGTCAACAAAACCGCGCCGCGTGTAGTCGGCCAGCAGCAGTTCGGCAATGGCCTTTTGCGTGCCGTAGGACGACTGCGGGTTCAACGCGGTGTCGTCGCGCACGGTGTCGGGCAAGTCGCCGCCGTACACGGCTACCGAGCTGGTGAAGATGACGCGCGGCTGGTGACCCAGCGCGCGGCACACTTCCAGCAAGGCGCGCGAGGCGTCCAGGTTGATGCGCATTCCCAAGTCGAAATCGGCCTCGGCCTGCCCGCTGACGATGGCCGCCAGATGGAAGACGGCGCGCGTGTCGGTGTCGATGGCCTGGCGCAGCACGGCCGGGTCGGCAATGTCGCCCACTTGCGAGTGCACGCGCGGGTCAGTGAACGCATCGGTCTTGACGACGTCCAGCAGGTCGATGCGGGTAATGGCTTGCGGGCCGTTGGCGTCCAGCGTCAGCGTGCCCTGCTCCAGCAATTTGCGAGCCAGCCGCTGGCCCAGGAATCCGGCGCCGCCGGTGATCAGGATTTTCATGATGCGATCTCGGTGGTTTGCAATTCGGTGATGTGCAATTCGGTGCTAAGCAACGTGATGTTGATCAACGCAGCCTTGTACGCCTCAGCGCCGGGCAAGATAGGGTTGCGCCCAGCCCAGGCCCGCGCGCGTGCCCGCTTTGGGCCGGTATTCGCAGCCGATCCAGCCCGTATAGCCCAGCGCGTCGATGCGGTCGAACAGGTAGGGATAGTTCAGTTCGCCCACGTCGGGCTCGTGGCGGTCAGGCACGCCGGCAATCTGGATGTGGCCGATGCCGGCCATGTCGCGCTCCAGCTTCTTGGCGATGTCGCCTTCGACGATCTGGCAGTGATAGCAATCGAATTGCACTTTCAGGTTGTCGGCGCCGACTTCCTTGCAGATGGCTTGGGCGTCGTCTTGCCGGTTCAGGAAGAAGCCAGGGATGTCGCGCGTGTTGATGGGTTCGATCACGACCGTGATGCCGGCCGTTGCCGCAATGCGCGCGGCGTGGGCCAGGTTCTTCACGTACACCTCGCGATGCGCCGCGCGGTCCTGCTCCGGCCGAATCAGCCCGGCCATGACGTGCAGGCTGCGGTTGCCCAGTTGCGCCGCATATTCCAGCGCCTGGTCCAGACCGCGCAGGAATTCATCTTCGCGCCCCGGCAAGGACGCAATGCCGCGCTCGCCCGCTGCCCAGTCGCCCGGCGGCGCGTTGAACAGGGCCTGCGTCAAGCCGTTATCGCGCAACCGCGCCTGGATATCGGCGGCGGCGTAGTCGTAGGGAAACAGAAACTCCACCCCTTGAAAACCATCGCTTGCGGCGGCCGCAAAGCGATCCAGGAACGGATGCTCGGTGTACATCATGGTCAGGTTGGCGGCCAGGCGCGGCATGGCGAGTCCTTTGTTCAATAACGTTTATCTACGCGGCAATAACGCCTTAGCGATTGACCAGCTTGGCGGGCGTGAACCACACCGCGATGGCCCCGATGACCAGCACGGCGGCCAGCACGTACATGCCGGACGCCGTGGAGTTCGTCAGGTCTTTCAGGTAGCCGATCATGTAGGGGCTGGCGAATCCGGCCAGGTTGCCCACGGAGTTGACGATGGCAATGCCCGCCGCCGCCGCGGTACCCGACAGGAAGGCAGTGGGCAACGACCAGAACAACGGCGCGCAGGTCAGCACGCCCGCGGCGGCCAGCGACAGGCAGATCAGCGACACCACGGTGTTGTCGGCAAAGGATGCGGCGGCGGTAAAGCCGATGGCGCCCGCCAGCGCCGGCACGATCAAGTGCCAGCGGCGTTCGCGACGCTTGTCCGCCGAATGGCCCAGCAGGTTCATCACGATGATGGCGCAGATAAACGGAATGGCCGACAGCAGGCCGATGTTCAGTGCTCCGGTCACGCCGGTGGACTTGATCAGCGTGGGCATCCAGAACGTCAGGCCGTATTGCCCCGCGACGAAGGCGAAATAGATCAGGCACATCCACCACACGCGCTTGTCGCCGAACACCGCGCGCAACGAGTGCTTTTGCGTGCCGGTCTGCTTCTGGTCCTGTTCGATCTCGCGCGTCAGCAGCTGCTTTTCGTCGGACGTCAGCCACTTGGCGCTGGCGATGCCGTTGTCCAGGTACATGATGGTGACCACGCCGATCAGCAGCGCGGGAATGGCTTCAATCAGGAACATCCACTGCCAGCCCTGCAAGCCGTGCGTGCCGTGAAAGGCTTCCATGATCCAGCCCGACAGCGGGTTGCCGAAGATGCCGGCCACGGGGATGGCGGACATGAACAGCGCGATGATCTTGGCGCGGCGATGCGCCGGGTACCAGTAGGTCAGGTACAGGATCACGCCGGGGTAGAAGCCCGCTTCGGCCAGGCCCAGCAGGAAGCGCAGGATGTAGAAGCCCGTGGGCGTTTCCACAAACATGAACATGCCGGACAGGATGCCCCACGTGATCATGATGCGCGCGATCCAGATGCGCGCGCCCAGGCGATGCATCAGCAGGTTGCTGGGCACTTCAAACAGGAAGTAGCCAATGAAGAACACGCCCGCGCCCAGCCCGAACACGGTTTCGCTAAAGCCCAGGTCTTGCGACATCTGCAACTTTGCAAAGCCGACGTTGACGCGGTCCAGGTAGGCAATGACATAGCACAGCATCAGGAACGGCACGAGCCGCCAGAACACCTTGGCGTAGGCGCGCGCGGTTTCGCGGGATTCAGGTTGGGATGCCGAAGCGGCAGCGGGGTTGGCGCCGGACGCCAGTTCCATCGGGGGCATGAAAAGTCTCCAGGAGAATGCGCCGCACCGGTCCGCGCCAAGGCGGCCAGGCGACTTTATTTGCGGTTGATGGGCTTAGATGCGCGCGCCGAACGCTGTGCGCAATTCTTCGATGGCGTCGGCAGACAAGGGCGTGGGACGCGGCTGGCTCATCAGCCACAGGCGCGCGGTTTCTTCCAGCTCTTCCAGCGCATACGAGGCATGCGCCACCGAGCGTTCCCACACCACCGGCCCCAGCCGTTCGAACAGCGCGCCGCGCACCTGGCCGGCCACGGCTTCGACCTCGGCCGCGGCTTGCGGGTCGCCGGGGCGGCGATACGCGATCAGCGGAACGCGGCCCACCTTCATCACTTGATAGGGCGTGATGGGCGGCAGCACTTCGTCGGTTTTCCAGACCCCGGCCAGCGTCAGCGCGACCAGGTGCGTGGAATGCGTATGGATGATGCCGCGCGATTCGGGGCTGGCGCGATAGATGCCCTGGTGCAGCACCAGCGTCTTGGACGGCTTGGCGCCCGACACCCAGTTGCCGTCCAGGTCGACCTTGGCCAGTTCGGCCGGGTCAAGCCGGCCCAGGCAGGCGTCGGTGGGCGTGATCAGCCAGCCGTCGTCCAGCCGCGCGCTGATGTTGCCGGCGGCGCCGACCGTGTAGCCGCGCTGGTAAAGGCTGGCCCCGACGACGCAGATTTCTTCGCGGATGCGGGCTTCGTCAGTCATGAAAAACCCCTGGAAAGCAGGGGCTGACAGGCGCTGGAACGCAATGGGAAGGTGATGGCCAGGACGGCATGATGACTTGTCTCATGAATATAAGTTATCGGGTCATCATACAAATTTAGGATCGTAAACCCTACCGGGTAAACCCTAGGCGAAAGAAAAAAGGCCCGGACGATGCCCGGGCCTTGTCGGCGTTTTGAGTGTTGCCGGGTAGCGCTTATTCCAGCACGCGCCCCTTGGTTTCCGGCAGCAGCAGCGCCGTCATGATCACCACCGCATAAGCGCCGGTGGCGAAGGCGCCAATGGCCCAACCCAGCCCGTGCGTCTGGCTGAGAAAACCAACCAGGCTGGGAAACAAAGCGCCGATGCCGCGCCCGAAGTTGTACGCAAACCCCTGTCCCGATGCGCGCACGCCGGACGGGAACAGTTCGGTCAGGTAGGCGCCGATACCGCTGAAAATGCCTGATGCGGCAAAGCCCAGCGGAAAGCCCAGGAACAGCATCTGGTGATCAGTCAACGGCAACTGCGTGTAGGCGTAGACGCTGATGGTGGACAGCACCGAGAAGATCAGCAGATTGGCGCGTCGGCCCAGCCGGTCGGCCAGATAGGCGCCCGCGATGTAACCGCAGAACGACCCCAGGATGATGACCATGAGGTAGCCGCCGGTATTCAGCACCGACAATTGCCGCTCGACTTTCAGGTAGGTGGGCAACCACGTCGTAATGGCGTAATAGCCGCCCTGCACGCCCGTGCACAGGATGGCGGTGATGACGGTGGTCTTGATCAGCGCCGGCGAAAAGATCGTCCAGAACGAGGCGCGCTCCTGGCCGGCTTGCACCTTGGCCTGCGCGCGCTGGAACACCTCGGGTTCCGGCACGTTCTTGCGGATGTACAGCACCAGCAGCGCAGGCAGGACGCCGATCCAGAACAGGCTGCGCCACGCCCATTCCGAGGGCAGCACCGAGAACGCAAGCGTGTACAGGATTGCTGCCGCGCCCCAGCCCACCGCCCAGCCGCTTTGCACGGTGCCCACCGCCTTGCCGCGATGTTCGGCGCGCACGATTTCGCCCATCAGCACCGAGCCCACGGCCCATTCACCGCCAAAGCCCAGACCCTGCAACGCGCGCAGCACGAACAACTGCTCGAAGTTTTGCGCAAAACCGATGGCCACCGTGCAGGCCGAGAACCACAGGATCGTGTATTGCAGCACGCGCACGCGGCCGTAGCGGTCGGCCAGGATGCCGGCCAGCCAGCCGCCGATGGCGGAGAACAGCAGCGTCACGGTGCCCAACATGCCCGCCTGGCCCTTGTCGATGCCCCACAGGGTCATCAAGGTGGCAATCACAAACGTGAACACCATGAAGTCCAGCGCGTCGATGGCCCACCCGCCGAACGCGGCGATGAAGGTGCGGCGTTCGGTCTTGTTCAGCTCTCTATACCATTGCATGGCTTGTCTCTTGTGTTGTTGTTCTGGCGATGCGCGGCTATCGCGTCGGGGCGAACCCGTACAGGCGTTCGGGGTTGCTGACCAGGATGCGATGGCGCACGTCGGGGTCCGGCGCCCACAGCGCCAGCTGGTTGCGCAGGCGTCCCGTATTGACCATGCGGGTCTGGTGCACGTGCGGCCAGTCGCTGCCCCACAGCATGCGGTCGGGCGCGGCCTGGATCAGCGCCTGCGCCCACGGCGTCACGTCGCTGAAATCGTCAAAGCGTTCGCTGATGCGATACGCGCCCGACAGCTTCACCCACCAGCCGTGGTCCCGCACCAGGTGATCCAGCGCCTGGAAGCCGGGGCTGCCCAGGCCATCAGCCACCGGCATGTGCCCCATGTGGTCCACCACGCCGGGCACCGGCAGCTTGCGCATGCGGGGCAGCAGCTCGGGCAATTGCCGCGCGTCCATCAGGAACTGCATGTGCCAGCCCAGATCGGCAATGCGATGCGCCAGCGTTTCCATGGCGTCAAAGCCGATGCCGCCGCCAAACAGCACATTGATGCGCAGGCCGCGCACGCCGGCCGCGTGCATGGCTTCCAGTTCGTGGTCGGTGACATCGGGCGACACGACGCCAATGCCGCGCAACGTGTCGGGGTGGCGGGACAGCACCTCAAGCATGTAGCGGTTGTCGGTGCCGTAGACGCTGATCTGCACCAGCACGCCGCGCGACATGCCGGTTTTTTGCAGCATGGCCAGGTAGGCCGATTCCGGCGCGGGCGGCGGCGTGTAGGTGCGCTCGGGCACCAAGGGGTAGGCCGCGGTGTCCGGGGCGACGACGTGCGCGTGCGTGTCGCAGGCGCCGGGCGGGATATCGAAGGTGGCGGCGTCCATGTCGGGCAGCGGGGCCAGGCACAACGGCGGTTCGCCCGCGATCGGGGTGGTGTTCAAAGTTGTCTCCTCAAATGGCCTGTGGCCTGTTGAACGGACCATTCGAAGGCCCATCCTGTGGCCTTACAGCGAATACCGATATTCGCAGTTCAGCGTCGCCGTCAGTGCCGCCGGGGTCTGCGCCCCCGTGGCCGAGCGCGGCCGGGGCGCCTTCAACTTCGCCTGGAACTTGCCCGCCATGTCACCGCTGTCGCTGGTCTTTTCCACCGCCATGGTGGACGGCAGCGCGTAAAGCGTCAGCGCCGTGCCTGGCGAAGGCACCAGCAACAGGAACACGGACTGCGGAAAGTCCGACACCACATAGCTGCCCTGGGTCGTCGTGTCGTTAAGGGCGAGGGTGGCGTCGAAGTAGCTCAGCGTGATGTCCAGGTCCTCGGAGGACGGCGACGGAATCGTGCCCTTTATCGCGACCTTGCCGCTATCGGATACGCAAGACAGTTCGGCCGGCGCCGAGCCGGCGTGGGCGGCGCCGGCCAGCAGCAGGCAGGACAAGAACGAAATCGCGCGGGCGTGCATGGGGTTTCCTTGCGGACGGTGAACGGAAAAATTTGCCGTTCAGTGTATGCCCAATCCCCGGCGTTTCAACCCCCGACGGCGCGGCAGAACGCCTGCGCGTCGCCGTCGATGATCACGCCCGACGGCAGGTAGCCTTCGCGCTGCCGCGTCGCGCGCAGTTGCTGCGCCAAGGCCGCATCGCCGCCCACCGCGTAGACAAAGACGCGCACCGATTGCGCCGCCGCGTCACGCAGCAATTGCGGGTTGGCGGCCAGCGTCATCGCGTCCACATGCACACCGACAGGCGCGCCCACCGTTTTGGCAAGATTGGCCAGCCACTGGCGGTTAAGCGAGGGCGCGGTGGCGCGTTGCGATACGTACTTGCCCAGCGGGTTCGCGCTGACGGCGTCCGCGTGGCGCGGGTCGAACACGATCAGGCCCAGATAGCCATCGGGGTCCGTGCCGCGCACGCAGCGCAGTGCCTCGGGAAACGCCGACGTGATCATCCAGTTGCCGTGCGGCAGCGCGGTCTTCATGCCGGCGACCAGCTTGCCCACCGGCGCGCAATCGCGGTAGACAACCTTGAGTTCGGCGTTGAAGGTCTTGGCCGGCTGCGTGGCGGCCACTTGCAGCGCGTCGTCCAGGAACGGCGGCGGCTGCCCGCCGCCCTGCCCGGCCAGCTTGGCGCCTCGCCAATCCGCGCTGCTCAGTTGCAGCACGGCGCGGCGTCCGACGCCAGTGACCGACCTGCCGGTCAGCACATCGTGGTGCAACACCCAGCGGCCATCCTTCAGGCGCTGCATGTCGATTTCCACGCCGTCCCACTGGCCCGCATACGCCGCGCGAATGGACGCCAGCGAATTCTCCGGCAACGTCGGCGCGCCGCGATGCGCGTGCACCTGCATGCCCAGGCACGCGGCGCCGGCGCCCGACCAGGGTATGGCGGCGGCAAGCAGCGCCGCCATCCAGCGTTTAGCCTGCATCGCCGTGATATCCATACTTGATGCCGCCCAGCAAGCCGGTGCGCACCGCTTCGTTGAAGGGATAGGTATACGCCTGACCCACCACCACCACGTGCGCCACGTTGGCCAGCACGCGGCGGCGCAGCGCCTGCCCAAGCGATTCATCATCGCGGCCGACCTCGGCGCGCGACATCTGCTGGAACAGTTCGCTTTGGGTCACGCTGTTCTGCATGAACGAAAACGCCGTCCATACACACACCAGCGTCAGCACCAAGGCCAGGCCGGCGGCACGCGTCGCCGTGCGCCCGGGCTGCTGGCCGGCGGGTGTGCGCAGCCACACAACCAGCTTGGCGATCAGATAAAGCAGCTTGGCAAAGTGGCCCACCGCGCCCAGCAGCGAACACAGCAACGCGACCGGCGGCACGATCGCCGCGCGCGCGGCGTCCTCGCCCAGCTTTTGATGCTGGCCGCCGCGCTGGAAATCGGACGCGCTGGCGGAAAAGCGTGGCATCGCCTCGTCGACGGCGCGGTCCAGCATGCCGTCGTACAAGCGTTTGAAGCTGGCGGGATCGGTGTAGTTGGCGGCCACGTTCATGCTGGCCGGCACCATCAGCGTCTGGCGCAGCAACTTTTGCACGCCGGGTCGCACCACGAAATCCTCGTAGGACAGGCCGGGCGGAATGGCGTCGCCTTCCACATGCACGGTGCGGCTGCGCATGGTCTTCCAATACTGCTGGGCCACGGCCTCGTTGAACGTGGCGCGGTCGTGCGGCTGCCAATCGGCAGGCACCGGGATGCGCTTGCGCACATCTTGCGTGACGCGGCCCTGGTAGCGGGCGGGCACGCGTTCCGGCGTCCAGCCCCGCCGCGACAGGCTATTGCGGTAATCGGACCACGCGCGGTCCTGCTCGCGCGCCAGCCCGATGTCGGACGCGACCGGCACGCCGGCATATTTCTTCCAGCGGTCCGCCACCGACTGCATCACGCTGGTGTAGACCTGGTGATAGCCGCGGATGCCCGGCGCCGTCATGCGCACGTCGCGGCCGTCAAACGAAAACGTCTTCATCTGGCGTTGCAGGTCGCTGCGGATGACCTGGCGTTTCTTGGGCTCGACCTTTTCGTCCAGGTTGTCGATGTTGGACAGCAGCACCTGGAACACGGCCAGGAACGCCTTGCCCTCGGGCCGCGCATAGACGCCATCGTCCACCAGGCCATCCAGGTGCAGGTCGCCCTGCACCAACGACCGCTGGAGCAGACCGGCGTTGGTGGCGACGCGGCGAAAGTCGGCATCGCGCGTGTCCACCAGCACGTTCACCAGCATCTTGATGGCGCCGAACACCACCAGCGCGGTCACCGCGCAGGCCACGACGATCTTCAGGAACGACGGCTGGCCACCCGTTCGCAGGCGGCGCGTCCACAGCAGTTGCAGCACCACCAGCGCGGCGGCGATGCCCGACAGCGTGCGGCCGAAGAACTCCAGCTCTTCGATGTCGTGGGGCGTGGCGCGGCTGCCCACCACGTCCAGCAGGCGGGCGTTGAAACCCAGTTCAAAGCTCAGGTAGACAACGGTCAGGGCGATCAGGATAAGGATTTGGCGAATCTGGGCTTGCCGCACGTCAATCTCTCAGGTCGATTCGGGTCGAGGTGATTTCCTCGTCGGGCAGGTCCAGCTTGGCGGGCACGCGCGACGCCCCGCCACGCGGCGGTGCGCTAACGGCGGCGGGCGTGTCGCTGCCGGGCATCCGCTGCACGGGCGGCGGCACCATGCGGCCATTGCCGGGTGCGGCAACGGCCGTGGCCGGGGCCGAATCAGGCGGGGCGGCTGGCGCGGACTTGCCCGGCCTGGGCGCCTTGGGTGCCCTGCCAGGCTTGGGCTTGGCGGGCGCGGCGGGCGGCGGATAGACGCCGTACTGGCGCAGCGATTCCTGGTAGCCCGCCGGGTACAGCGATTCGTCGGCAAAGGGTTTGGCGCGCGGATTCATGCCGGCAACAGACTTCACGTCGCCACGGCGCATGCGGCCGTCCTGCGTATAAACGAAGCGTTCGATGCCGGACCCCTTCGGGAAGTCCAGCGTCAGGGCGGCGCGGTCGTCTTGCACCAGCACGGCGGGCCGGTCGCGGCAGTTGCCCAGGTCCCAGGACAGCACGTCCGATCCCTGGATGGCCAGCACGGTATAGCGGTAGTCGCAGTTGCGCCGTTGGGTCTCGATGACCACGATGGTGCGCGGGCCGACGTTCTCGGTGCGCGCGATGCGAGCCGAGTCCACGTTTTTCAGGGGCACCACGCGCTGGTTGCCGGACAGCTTGACCGAGAAGTTCTTGCCTTCGCGCCGCAGCGTGCCCTCGCCGCCGTCCTGCAATGGGAACTGGCCGATCTCGGTGCCGAACAACGCCGCCGTGTCCACACCGTAGACCAGCTTGCCGCGCGAGTTGGTCTGGACCGCGCACGCGCTCAACCCTCCCAGCAACAACAGCATGGTTATCAGGCGCAGGGGCAACGAACGGAATAAGAACGGGTGCATCGAAATCATCAAGGTGTCGGGAAACCGGCCCCGCAATGTATCTCAAAGTTACAAGGCAGGGCCAGGCTTGTTTCAATTCCGGCGGGTAGTCAGGCTCAGCGCGGCTTAGCTGGCGGCGCTTTGCTTCTGTTCCAGCGCGTCCTTGACCAGTTCGCCGGCCGCATGACGGATGACGCTGACGCAGCGCGCCACGATGCCGCGCAGCAGCGCTTCGGCCGGCAGCGAGTCCGGCCCCGCCACAAAGCCTTCCACCGAGGCAGAGATGCGCCCGGCCTTGTCGGCGCGGTCCTGCCCCAGGCTGAGCTTGACCGCCTTGCAGCGATGCGTGACCGCGTTCATGACTTCCAGCAATTGCTCGCGGGTCAGGCCCAGTTCATTGGCGTCGACAAAGCTGGGATACACCAGGCGCAGGAATTCCGGATCGGCGTCGCTCACGCTGAAGAACATAGTGCCCAGGTCGGGATAGCGGAACATCACGTCGCCGTCTTCATCGATGCGGGCGACCAGGCCCAGTTCATCTTGGACCACGGTTTGATACAGGGTGGCCAGGGCGGTGGGGTTGGACATGATGGGGGTTCTCCGTGTGGAAGGTTGGCAGCGGGAAAATCCGTGCCCTTGCCTCTTGCTACGCACGGCATCGAAAAAGGTTCGAAAAAAGATCGAAAAAAGATCGAAGAAAGATCGAAGAAAGATCGAAAAAAAATTCCATCAAAAATAAATCGAACCTTTTTGCCCCCCGCGCATAGCCATTGGTACAGGCATCCATTTGCCGCAACCGAAAAGGAATGACCATGCAAGGTAAAGAGCTGCGCGACGTATTGACCCAGGCCAAGACCCACGGCGGGCGCTGGGCCGCCACCGCCGCCGCCCGAGTCAACCGTGGCGATGCCGTGGGCGCGCTGCTGTTCCTGTTGGCCACCACCGTGTTCTCGGTGCTGACCGTGCGCATGATGGGATCGAACGCCAGCCTCAGCTTCTATGACCTGCTGCGCTTGCAGAATGGCGGCGGCATGCAAGGGTCGATGGGCGGCCAGGCACCCGGCGCGGGCATCTATGCGCTGTTGTGGCTGTTGGCCGTGGTGGGCCCCCTGCTGCCGTCGCTGATGCCGCAACGCGCGGCGCGCCTGGGGTATTTCATGCCGCTGGCGTTGTGGCTGATCGCGCTGATGGGCGTGGTGTCGCAGGTGCGTGAATTGATGGCGGCCACGCGCCAGTTCGCCGGGTTCATGGGCGGCTCGCGCGCCAGCCGCGGCATGGCGGGCGATATGGCGTCCGGCCTGTGGAACAACATGAGCTTTGGATTTGGCTTCTACCTGTCGCTGGCCATCGTGATCGGCTTCACCCTCCGTGGCGTTGCCATCCTGCGCCGCCGCGCTTGATTTTCCGCCCTTGCACGGCTAAGGTGCCGCTGCCCTCGGTTTGCAGGGCGGCGGCGTTCCCTGCCGATGGGCTGACGTTTACTGCGTCCAGTTCGACAACAAGAAACTGAACCATGAACACGCTCGACCCCAAGCGCTACGTCATCAACAACGTCGACGCGCTGCTGCGCATCATGCATGCCGACCCGCGCTACGCGCTGGATTTCCGCAACAAGGCCGAGCAGCACATCACGCTGAAGCTGCGCAAGAAATTCTTCAACGCGTCGCCGGAGGGCGTGGTCGACGCCTTCAACAACGCGCTGATGAAATTCCTGCAAACGCGCACGTTCAAGGATGAAGGCTTTCTGCATGGCCAGCCGGCCGGCGGCTGGGCGGCGCACGAGCTGGCTGTCAGCAAGCTGGGCGGCTACCTGTACCGGGGGTCCTTGCACGAGCTGATCCAGATGCATCGGCGCACGCGACATGAAGTGCCATGGACCGGGCCGGACGCCGATGCCCAGCACGAGGACAACGTGTTTGACGACGCCGAAGACGTGGGCGACCCATCGCCCTTCTCGGACCCCGCCAAAGCGTACGAGCACCTGTCCGTCGTGCAGCGCATGCGCGACTGCCTGAACCAACTGAGCGACACCTTGCGCGCCACGATGTTCCTGTATCTGGACGAAGTGCCGATGGAACAGATCGCCAAGCAGCAAGACCTGCACGTGCCCACCGTCAAGAGCCGGCTGCATGCCGCGCGCAAGCTGGTGACCGACTGCACGCGCAAAGGAATGGACTGATCATGTCTGAAGACCGCGTACTGTCCTACCTGTCCGGGGAACTGGACGCCGACGAGCGCCGCGCGTTTGAAGCCGAGCTGGCGCGCAACCCCGAATTGCAGGCCGAGGTAGACGAATGGCGCCTGCTGGCGCAAGCACGCCAGATCGCGCATAACGAAATCGGCCAGGCCGAGCGCGACACGCAATTTCTGCACGCGCTGGCCGAACACGTTCGCCCCGCGCCCGCACCGCTTTCGCCACGCACGCGCCTGTGGCAATGGCTGTGGCCCACGCCCGCCAGCCCCTTGATGCCGCTGGGCTGGGCATTGGCCATCGCCTTGTCGGTGGTCGTGCTGCTGCAAGCCCCGCGCGAGGGTTTCCAGTCCGACGGCGTGCCGGTGCAGGACGGCACACTGACGCGCGGCGGCGGCGCTTGCCCGCGCTTGGTGGTGGACCTGCCCGACGCCGTCAGCGCCAAACAGTTGCGCAACACCCTGGCGCAGTACGCGGTGTCCATCGTGGCCGGACCGGACGAGGACGGCCGCTTTGTGTTGAGCGCCGCGCGCGAATCCTCGCTGCACGATGCCGCCACGGCGCTGGGCGCGGCAGGCGTTGCGGCGGCACTGCCTGGAGCCTGCCCCACGCCATGAAGCCATGCCGATCCGCCATGTCCGCCACGTCCGCCATGCCCATCACGTCCGCCCCCAGCCTTAGCCGGGCCCGCCGCCGCCTGGTCACCGCCCTGCTAGGCGCCGGCCTGCTGGGCGCCGCCCCGCTAAGCCTGTCCGCGCCGGGCGCCGCCACCGCCGCGCCCACGCCCACGCCCGTTTTGGCCACCCGCCGCTATGCGCTGGTCATCGGCAACGCCCGCTACGCCGTGCCCACCAATGCACTGGCGAACCCGGTCAATGACGCGCGTCTGGTTGCCGACACGCTGCGCCGCCGCAACGTCGACGTCACCTTGCTGACCGACCTGACCACCGCACAGATGGAAGCGGCCGTCGACGAATTCGCCACGCGAGCAAACGGCGCCGACCTGGCGCTGGTGTACTTCGCCGGCCACGCGGTGGCGGTGGATGACGTGAACTACCTGTTCGGCGTAGAGCTGCCCGTGGCCTTGGCCGACGTGCGCATCCGCACGGCGCAGCAGGGCTCGTTAAGCCTGAAGCGCGTGTCGCAAGCGCTGCGCCGCGCGCAGGTGCGTGCGCGTCTGCTGGTGCTGGACGCCTGCCGTACCAATCTGACGCGTGGCGCACCGTCGGTGGGCCTGGTTCGCGCTGTGCCGGCGGGCGGCGAGCTGATCGCGTTTTCGACGCAGCCCGGCGCCACGGCCGAAGACGGCTTTGGCAATGATGGCCCGCGCCACAGCCCCTATGCGTTTTATTTCGCGCAAGGGTTGGCCGAGCTGCCCGCGTCCGCGCCGGTGGAAACCTTCTTCAAGCAATTGACGGGCGATGTGCAGGTGGCCACCGCTTACCGCCAGGTTCCGCACTACGCCAGCAGTCTGGTCGGCACGGTGACCTTCACCAGTCTGGCCGACGGCCAGACGCCCGCCACGCCCCCGACCCAAGCCGGCCAGCCCGGCCAGGCGGGGCGCGGCCCGTCGCCCACGCTGGGCCGCGACTTGATCAAGGCGCGCATCAGCGCGTGGGAATACGAAGTCGAACGTGGCGCGCAGTACCTGGACGAACCCCGCCTGGCCTCGCTGCAAGCGCGGGCGCAAGCGGGCGACGTGGTGGCCATGACGACCTTGGGCCTGATCCTGGAGAACGGCGAACACGTGCAGCAAGACTACAAGGCTGCCGCCCGCTGGTATCAGCGCGCCGCCGACCAGGGCTTTGCGCCCGCGCAAACCTATCTGGGCGAACTGGCCGGGATGGGGCGCGGCGTACCCAAGAACTACAACGTGGCCGAACGGCTGTTTCGCGACGCCGCCGAAGCCGGCCATCGCCGCGCCGCGCTGGATCTGCTGGACCTGCGCGTACGCATGGGCGAACCGCTGGACCCGCGCGAGTGGGCCGCCGTGCTGCAAGACGTGACGCGCAATCCCATGGGGATGGCGTTGCCCGGCATGCCGCCCATCCAGGGGCTGCCGGACACGCCCTGGATGCGCGCGCTGGGCGTGCGCCCGGCCGGCCAGCCCTGACGTTAACGGGGCGCGCGACTTCGGCTAGGATATTGGCGTTGTCCAACAGAAGGAGTCCGCGATGCCCCTAATGAGACACCTGGTCCTGGCGGTGGCCGCCGCCGTGGCGATGCCGCTGGCCGCGCACGCCGAAAGCGTCACCTTGCAAGCCCAGCGCGCCACCGCGTCATCCGACCCGCACACCGGCGCACGCGTGGTGGATATTGAACTCAAACCCGACAGCCGCAAGGCCCTGGCCGACTTCACCCGTGACCGCGTCGGCAAGCGCATCCAGATCCGGTCAAACGGCATCCTGCTGTCGTCGGCCACGCTGATGAGCCCGCTGGAAGGCGACAGCTTTCGCATCACCGCGGGCGAACATGGCTTTGGCGGCAAGTCGGCCGAGGACATCGCGCAGGGCATCATGAAAGACGGCGGCTTGTCGGTGGACGACGAGAACGTCGCCAAGTAGCCGCCGACGCGCGCTCATCCCGCGATTTCAAACAGGCCGGCCGCGCCCATGCCACCGCCCACGCACATCGTGACGACGGCATAACGCACCCCGCGCCGCCGGCCTTCAATCAACGCGTGCCCGGCCATGCGCGCCCCCGACATGCCATAGGGATGCCCGATGGCGATGGCGCCGCCGTTGACGTTCAGGCGGTCATCGGGGATGCCCAGCTGGTCGCGGCAGTACAGCACCTGACACGCGAACGCTTCGTTCAGCTCCCACAAACCGATGTCATCAACGGTCAGCCCATGCCGCGCCAGCAGGCGGGGCACGGCATGCACCGGCCCGACGCCCATTTCCTCGGGGCCACAACCGGCCACCGCCATGCCGCGATAAATGCCCAGCGGCGTCAGCCCGCGCCGTTGCGCCACGCCCGCTTCCATCATCACGCAGGCCGACGCGCCATCCGACAATTGCGATGAATTGCCCGCGGTGATGTGCAGGCCCGTATCCAGCCGCTGACCGTTTTTGAACACCGGCTGCAAGGCCGCAAGGCTTGCCAGCGTGGTGTCGGGCCGGTTGCCCTCGTCGCGCGCAAGCGTGACCGGCTGCGCGGTGGTCTGGCCCGTGGCCCGGTCGGTGACCTGCATGACGGCGGAAAGCGGCACGATCTCGTCATCGAAGCGCCCGGCCGCCTGCGCGGCGGCGGTGCGCTGTTGCGAACGCAACGCGTACGCGTCCTGCGCGGCGCGGGGGATGCCGTAGCGGCTGGCTACGATTTCAGCGGTTTCCAGCATGCTCATGAATATTTCCGGCTGCTCGCGCATCAGCGCGTCGTCCAGCCAGCGGTTGCGATTCATGCTGGCGTTCTGCACCAACGAGATCGACTCCAGCCCGCCCGCCACCACGATGTCCATGCCTTCCTGCGTGACCTGTCGCGCGGCCGTCGCAATGGCCATCAGCCCGGACGCGCACTGGCGGTCCAGCGTCATCGCGGCCACATGTACCGGCAAACCGGCGCGCAATGCCGCCTGCCGCGCCACGTTCATGTGCGTGGTGCCCTGCTGCAACGCCGCGCCCAGGATCACGTCTTCGACCTCGCCAGGCGCCACGCCCGCGCGCGCCACGGCGTGCGATATCGCATGGCCGCCCAGGGTCGGGGCGGTGGTGTCGTTGAATGCCCCGCGATACGCCCGTCCGATGGGCGTGCGGGCGGTGGAGACGATGACGGCTTCTCTCATGATGGGTTCCTGATGTGGCGTAGGCGGGTGACGGCGCGGTGTTGCGGACCGGGGGTGTTGCGGACCGGGGGTGCTGCGGACTGTGGCTACTGCGGGATCAGGCGCGCCAGACGGTGTGGCTTTGTTCTCGTGCGAACTGGGCAACGTAGTACGGACCCAGCCCGCCCTTGCCCGTCATGCCCGAGCCCTTCCAGCCGCAAAACGTCTGGATGCCCGGCCACGCGCCCGTCGTCGCGCCGCTGGCGCGGTTGACGTACAGCGCGCCGGCCTGGGCGCGGCTCAGGAACGTGTCGATCTCAGCTTGCTCGCGTGCATAGCAGCCGGCGGCCAGCCCGTAGTCCACCGCGTTGCCGTCGTCGATGGCGGCGTGCAAATCGTCGAACGGCAATACCGACACCAAGGGCAGGAATAATTCCTGGCGGTTCAAGCGGTGATCGGCCGGCAAGCCAGCGACGACGGTAGGCCGCACATAGTGCCCGTACGCCAATTCGCCTGCGTTCAGGCGGCGGCCGCCGGCCAGGACTCGACCGCAGGCGTCGGCGTCTTCGCACGCGGTGCGGTAGCGCCGCCACGCAGCTTCGTCGATCAGCGGCCCCATGAAGACGGCGCGGTCGCGGGGGTCGCCCACCACGATGTCGTCGGCCGCCGCGCACAGGCGTTCCAGGAATCGGTCGTACACGGCCGAATGCGCGTAGACCTTGGACCCGGCCGAACACTTCTGCCCTTGCAGGCCGAACGCGGATCGCAGCACGCCTTGCACCGCCACATCGATATCGGCGCTGGCGGTAACGTAGGTGGGATTCTTGCCGCCCATCTCGGCAATGACGGGCCGCGCGTAGGGCCCGGCGGCCACGGTTTGCAGCAGGTCCATGCCGACATCGAGGCTGCCGGTGAATGCGTAGCCATCGATGGCAGTGTGCTGCGCCAGCAACGCGCCCGTCTTCGCGCCGCCATGCACGCCGTTGACGCAGCCGGGCGGCAGGCCCGCGGCATCGCAGGCGCCGAGCAGCAATGCCCCGGTCAGCGCGGCGCGTGGCGACGGCTTGTAGACCACGGCGTTGCCGGCCAGCAGCGCGGCGCACACCATGTTGACCGACAGGGCCAGCGGAAAATTGAACGGCGCGATGACCGCGAACACGCCATACGGGCGCAACACGTCCTGCGTGCTTTCGTTGTCGAACGCGCGCGCCAGGGGTTGCCGGTAGCCGTCGCTGCGTTCAGCCTGATCGCAGTAGTAGCGGATCAGGTCCACCGCTTCCTCGGCTTCGCCCAACGCTTCCAGGCGCGACTTGCCGATTTCAATCATCGTGGCCATGGCGAAGTCGAGCTTGCGCTCGGACAGCACCATTGCCAGCCGCCGCAACACCGCGATGCGGGCAGTCCAACCTTGCGCTTCCCAGGCCGGCTGCGCGCGCTTGGCGCACGCGATGGCGCGGTCAACCGTGTCGGCATCGGCGCACGGAAAGCGGCCGACCATCAACCAATGATCGATCGGCGAATACGCCTCCTGCAACGCCTCGCCCGCCACGAATTCGCCGTTCAGACGGTGACGATGGTCGCGGCCCAGCATGCGCGTTTCAAAGTCAGGAAGGCGCTGGTCCAGCAGGTCGTGTACCGAAGAAAAATCCGCGTGGATATTCGAGTACGTGACGCGAGGCAGGGTGTGGGCGTTCACAGAGGCTCCCGGGGCGGCGTTCTGGTCAGCGTGGCCACGCAAGGCAGCGCATCACGCAGACTTGAGAAGCAAGGGCTCCAGCGCGCGGCGCAACGCCGATGGCAACGGAACCGGTTGGCTGGTGGCGCGGTCGACATAGGCGTGGGTGTAGCTGCCCTGCGCGGCGGCGGTCTCGTCGTCGCCACGGAACAGCGCGAATTCATAGGTGACGCTGCTGCGGCCCAGGCGGCCCACGCGCAGACCCAGCACGACGGAATCCGGAAACGACACCGGGCGAAAATAGGACGTCTGGCTATGCACCACCAACCCGATCACAGCGCTCTGGCGCAGGTCCAGCACGCCAAGTTCGATCAACGTCTGGTTGACGGCGGTGTCGAAATATTCGTTGTAGACCACGTTATTCATGTGGCCGTAGACATCGGTGTCGCGCAGCCGTGTAGTCATCGGCATCAAGCGCGGGTAGTCGCCGCGCGCGTGGGGCGTGGCGCGTTGCGGGGCGGGGCCGGAGGCACCGTCGGACGCGGCGGCGGTGGGGGCAGTCGCGTTACCCCGGCCGTTCGCGTCCGCGCTCATGCCGCCTCCTGCGCACGCTTCAGGATGCGGGCAACGTGCGCCAGGCCTTCGGGCGGTTCGATCAGCGTGTCCAGGCTGGCGATTTCGTCAAAGTGCGCGGCGATGCTTTCCGGCGTGCGTTCGTTTTCGGGAAAATACATGCCCGCGCTTTCCACAATGGCCAGACGCGCGTAGGTGCCGGCGCCCGCCAGCAATGCCGTGCGGCTGGGCGCCGCCTGCGCCACCAGGAACAGCGCCGCCGGGGTGACGAACGCGGGGTCCAGCGCGCGCAGCGTGTCGGCATCGAACATCTCGGCCGTCATGCGGGTGGCGGCGGTGGGCACCAGCGCATTCACATGGATACCGTGCTTCTGACCTTCCAGGTGCAGCACGTTCATCAGACCCACCACACCCGCCTTCGCCGCGCCGTAGTTGGATTGGCCGAAATTTCCGTACATCCCCGACGTGGACGTCGTCATCAGGATGCGGCCATAGCGCTGTTCGCGCATGATTGGCCAGACGGCGCGCGCGCAGTTGGCCGAGCCCAGCAAGTGCACGTCGATAACGGCGTTGAAATCGTCGGCGCTCATCTTGGAGAAGGTCTTGTCGCGCAAGATGCCGGCGTTGTTGATCAGGATGTCCACGCGACCCCACGCCTGCATGGCGCGCGCCACCATGGCGTCGACGGCGGCGCTGTCGCACACGTTGCCGCCGTCGGCAATCGCCTGGCCGCCGGCGCCGATGATCTCGTCGACAACGGCTTGCGCGGCGCTGGTTGGCGCCGCGCCGGTCTGCACCGCGCTGGTTTGCACCACGCCGGCCTGCACCGCGCTGG
This sequence comes from Achromobacter sp. RT286_PF, assembly GCF_059760425.1. NCBI lineage: Bacteria > Pseudomonadati > Pseudomonadota > Betaproteobacteria > Burkholderiales > Alcaligenaceae > Achromobacter > Achromobacter sp. RT286_PF. The sequence continues at coordinate 46,609 of NZ_JCBAMR010000016.1, read as the reverse complement.
TTTGCACCACGCCACCATAGTCGTTGACCACTACTCGGCAGCCGCGTGCGGCCAGTTGCAGCGCGTGGCTGCGGCCCAGCCCCTGGCCGGCGCCCGTCACGATGGCAACGCGATCATCAAAGCGTATGGTCATGGCATTCATCCTTCAAGCACGGTCATGGTGATCCAGTCCGCCACCAGCGCGGGCCGCGCGGCGCCCTCGATCTCCACGGTGACGGCATAGCGGGTGGTGAATTCACGGTCGTTACGCGGCGTGAATTCGCTGAGTACGAAGCGGCCGCGTACCCGCGCGCCGACGCGCACGGGGGTCAGAAAGCGGACTTTGTCGAAGCCGTAGTTGATGCCGACGGCGCCTTCGAATACCGGCAGTACCTGCAAGCTGAATGCGGTCAGCATGGACAAGGACAGGAAGCCATGCGCGATAGGCCCGCCAAACGGGCCTTCGCGCGCGGCGCGTTCCGGGTCTACGTGGATGAACTGGTGGTCGCCGGTGGCATCGGCAAACAGATCGACGCGTTCTTGCGTGACGGTCAACCAGTCCGACACCCCGATTTCCTGCGACACCCGCGCCGCCAGGGCCTGCGGGTCGATAAGGGATTCTTGAACAAGGTCTTGGGTCATGGACGGCCGTTGGTGAAAGGGGAAGACGATGACGGGGGCAAACCAGAGCGGGGCAAAACCACATTACCCGGGCCTAAAACATACCGAGTAGTATAAACTTCGGTTTTTGGATTTGTATAGACCGTGCGAACGAGGCGGCGCCCCTGCACCCAGCGCTGCGGCACCCCGCCCCGGCCCCGGGCGATTGGCTAAACTGGGCGCTTTGCCGCGACGCATGGATGGAGAAACGCGCATGAATGGGGAACCTACGGTGACGGCTGCACGCGATGACGGCATGGGCAACATTGAACTGCTGACCGCGGCGGCCGAGTGCTTCATGGAGCAAGGGTTCCACGCGTCCAGCATTGACGATGTTGCGCGCCGGCTGGGCGCCACCAAGGGCCGCGTCTACCACTACTACCGCTCCAAGACGGACCTGTTCTTTGACGTGCACCGCGAAGGCATGCGGCGTAATTTCGAGGCGGTGCGCCCGGTCATGAAAGAACCCGGCACGGCGGCCCACCGGCTGGCGCTGATGCTCAAGCATCACGCGCTGTCGATGATGGAGAACCTGGCGTTCGAGACCGTTGTGGTGCAGGGCGTGCACATGCACCGGCTGGGCGCGACCACACCCGCGCAGCGGCAGACGCTGGCCGAGCTGATGACCATCCGCGACGATTTCGAGGCCTTGTTCAAGCGCGTAGCCTACGAGGGCGTGGAGGATGGATCACTGGCCATCGACGACGTATCGGTGGCCATCAAGGCGGCGCTGGGCGCCATCAACTGGCTGGCCGTCTGGTATCGCCCACGCCTGGGCGAAACGCGCGACGACCGCGAGATCCTGGCCAACAAAGTCGTGCACACCATCATCGCGGGCCTGGGCACGCGCGCCTGAGCGCAGGGCGGCACGGGATGGCGTGCGGGGTATCGCGCGCCATGTATCGCGCGCCACGCGTCGCGCCATTCATGCCGCCCCGCCTAGCCCGGGTGGCCCAATCAAGCCAGCCGTTCGCGGCGCAGCTTGATGCCCGCCGCTTCCCGGTCCCACGTGCCGTCGGCCAGGCCTTCGCTGCGCAGCACATGCTTTTGCAGCTTGCCGCTGGCGGTCTTGGGCAGGTCGTCCACCACGCGCACATAGCGCGGCACCATGTAGTGCGGCACGCGTTCGGCCAGCCATGCGATCAGCGCCGCCTCGTCCACCCTCGCCCCGTCCACGGCGGTGACCACCGCCAGCACCTCGTCTTCGCTGTGTACGCTGGGCACGGCCACGGCCACCGCTTCGCGCACATCCGGGTGGGCGCAGATTTCCCCTTCCAGTTCGAACGACGAGATGTTTTCCCCGCGCCGACGAATCACGTCCTTCAAGCGGTCGACAAAGAAAAACGTGCCGTCGGCGTCGCGGCGGAACGCGTCGCCCGTGTGGAACCAGCCGTTGCGCATGGACGCGGCGGTGGCCTCGGGGTTGCGGTAATAGCCCGAGAACAATGCCCAGGGCCGATGCGAACGAATCAGCAGTTCGCCCACCGTGCCGTCCGGCACCGCGCGGTCTTGCGCATCGCCCACGCGTAGTTCGAACCAGGGCCGGGGCTTGCCGCAGCGCCCGGCCTCGGTCAACCCCGGACCGGCGCTCAAGGGGCTGGCGATTTCGGTCATGTTGTACACGGTGTAAAGGTCCACCCCGAAACGCGCCTGAAACGCGGGCGCGTCCTCGCCGAATGGCACGATGAAGACGCCGCGCAGGCGGTGTTCGCGGTCACGCGGAGACGGCGCCTGCTTGAGCAGGAAGTTCGCCATGACGCCCAGCAGTAGCACCACGGTGCTTTCGGTGTCGCGGACGGCGTCCCAGAGTTGGTCGGTACGAAATTCCGGCACCATCGCAATCGACCCGCCGTAGGCGAGCATGGCGTACACGTACAGCGTGCTGCCGCAGTGAAAGATCGGGCCGGCGATCATGCAGCGGTCGTCCGGCGTGATCCAGTCGAATGCGTCCGGCCCCATGGTGTAGATCTGCACGTAGGACGTGACCACGCCCTTGGACAAGCCGGTGGTGCCGGACGTGTACATGATGGACTGCATATCCCAGGGTTCGATTGGCGCGTCCAGCGCCAGCAGCGCCGGCGGGGGTGCGTCGGCCGCGTCCGACAAGGGCGCAAAGGACACCCCGGCGGGAGGCTGCAACGGGGCGTCGCGCGGGTCTTCTCCGGTCAGCAGCACACGCGTCAGCGCCCCCGGCGCCACCTCATGCAAGCGGCCCGCCAACGCGCGATGCGCCACCATCAACGACGCCTGCGCGTTGTCCAACACGTGCGCCAGCGGCCGCCCCCGCAAGCCCGTGTTCAGCGGCACATACACCGCACCCAGGTAATTGATGGCGAACCAGCTGGTCAACAGTTCAGGCCCATTGCCCATCCAGCACAGCACGCGGTCGCCCTGCTTGACGCCTTCCCGACGCAAGGTGGCCGCCCGTTGCTGAACCCGCGCCAGCGTCTGGGCGTACGTCCATGTGGGGCCGCCGTGGAACCGGACGAAGATTCTGTCCGGTATCTTTTCCGCTTGCGCCTCTAGCAAATAGCGCAGCACGCAAGCCTGGCGGTCAGGAATCGCCGCCCGAACGTCGTCGTTCATCAATGTCTCCTTCCTTGTTATTTGCCTTATTTTTCATGACTTTCTTCTGGCCATCCAGCACCGCCGGATACGGACTTACCCGCAGGTGGCCCCCGAGGCGTTCCCGAAGCCTTGCGGGTTTCAACATACTTGGTAGTATATCGAGCAGATTTTCCCAAACAAGCGCGGAAGAACCCCATGAGCATGGTTTCAATCGAGCGGGATGGCGGCGTGGCGATCGTGCGCTATGACCGAGGCGGCAAGGCCAATGCCCTGAACCTGGCCGCCATGGACGCGCTGATCGAGGCGGCGACCGAGTTGGCCCGCGACGACCACATCCGCGCCGTGGTGCTGACGGGCACATCGGCCCTCTTTAGCGCCGGCATTGATTTGAAAGACCCCGCGCTATGGGGCCATGACGACCCGCTGATCACACAACGCGCCCTGGCGCGTGGCGAAATGCTGTGCCGCGCCTGGACCGAACTGCCGCAAGTTACCGTCGCCGCGATCGAAGGCGCGGCGGTGGGCGGCGGCGCCGTGCTGGCGCTGGCCTGCGATTGGCGCGTGCTGGCGGACAACGCGTTGCTGCGCTTTCCCGAAGTGCGATTGGGCCTGCCGCTAGCCTGGGGCGGCCTGCCCCGCCTGGCCGCGCTGGTCGGGCCCGCACGCGCCAAGCGGGCGCTGTTTACCGACCTGACCTTGCACGCCGACACCGCGCAAGCCTGGGGTTTGGCGGACGCCCTGGCCCCGCAGGGCGATGCACTGGCCGCCGCACTGAGCTTGGCGCGCGAGGCCGCCGCCTGCCCGCCCCTGGCGCTGCGCCTGTCCAAGCGCGCCATCGACGCGCAGTTCGACGCCAGCCACCTGGCGCATGCGCAAACCGATCAATTCCTGTTGTGCCATCTGCTGTCCCCCGCCACCGCCGTATCGACCCCGCCGCAAAGATCCGCCTGAAAGAGCGGACGCCCACCTGGAGGAAAGACATGAACCCATTACTTGGCGCCTTGCTTGTTGCCGGCGCATTCGCCTTGCCCAGCGCGCACGCGCAGTCCGACAAGCCCATCCGCATCGGCGTCCTGACCGATCTATCCGGCATGAACGCCGACCTGTCCGGGCAAGGCTCGGTCGAGGCGGCGCGCATGGCGGTGGAAGACTTCGGGCCGACCGTGCTGGGTCGCAAGATCGAAGTCATTGCCGGAGACCATCAGAACAAGGCGGACATCGGGTCCGCCACCGCGCGCCGCTGGATCGATCAGGAAAACGTGAAAGCCATTGTCGATGTGCCGACGTCGTCCGTAGCGCTGGCGGTGCAGGAAATCACGCGCACCGCCAACATCGCCTTCCTGGCATCCACCGCCGGCACGTCGGACTTGACCGGCAAGGCGTGCTCGGCCTCCACCGCGCAATGGACCTACGACACCTATGCGCTGGCCAACGGCACCGGCCGCGCGCTGACCGAATCCGGCATGAAGAAGTGGTATTTCCTGACGGCGGACTACGCGTTTGGCCATGCCTTGCAGGCGGATACCGAGAACGCCGTCAAGCAGGCCGGCGGCCAGACGCTGGGCTCGGTCAAGCACCCGCGCGCTTCCAACGACTTCTCTTCATTCCTGTTGCAGGCGCAGGCCTCGAAAGCCGAGATCGTGGCGTTGGCGAATTCATCCGGCGACACCACCATGGCGATCAAGCAGGCCAACGAATTCGGCCTGATCAAGGGCGGCCAAAAGTTGGCCGGCCTGCTGATGTTCATTACGGATGTGGACGGCGTGGGCCTGGAACAGGCGCAGGGCCTGGTGTTGACCAGCGGCTTTTACTGGGACATGGATGATCGGACGCGCGCCTGGTCCAAACGCTACGCCGAGCGCACGAAAGGCCGCGTCCCGACCATGGCGCAAGCCGGCGTCTATTCCGCCGTGCTGACGTTCTTGAAAGGCGTGAAGGAAAGCGGCAAGCTCGAAGGCGATGCGGTGATGACGCAGATTCGCGGCATGAAGATCGACGACATGTTCGCCCGCAACGCGTATTTGCGTGAAGATGGCCGGCTGGTGCACGACATGTACCTGGTGGAAGTGAAGAAACCGTCGGAGTCCAAGGCGCGTTGGGACTACTTCAAGATCCTGCGCACGATTCCGGGTGACAACGCCTTCCGCCCGCTGGACCAGGGCGGCTGCCCCCTGGTCAAGTCCAAGGCGGTCGCCACCAAATAAGCGTGTCGGTGCCCATCCGGCCGGCCCCGTGCAAACGGGGCCGGCCTTTTCGTTTGCGCGCCGTATGCCCGATATCGCATTCAGCCATCTGTCATTAACCTTTCATTTGCGACTTCTAGTATTGCTCGTCCCATTCAGGCACAGCCCCCAAGCCAGGAATCCACATGAGCAAATCCATCTCCGACAAAATCGTCCGCAACCCCAGCCAGAGCAGCCCTTTCAGCGAAATTCTGGAAAAGAACCTGTCGCGCCGCATGGTGATGCGCGGCGGTCTGGCCGCTGCCTTCGCCACGATGACCAGCCTTGGGCTGGCCGGCTGTAACAGCAGCGATGACGATGACGAACCCGTCGGCGGCGGTGACCCCAACCCCACGCCCGAAGTGCCCGGCGGCGGCACCGAGACCCCCGCCCCGACCCCGCTGAAACTGGGCTTTGACTCGCTGCCCACGTCCATGACGGACGCTTGCGTCGTGCCGCAAGGCTACGTGGCCCACGTGTTTGCGCCGTGGGGCACGCCGTTGAACGACAACGCGCAGCCCTGGGACCAGAACGGCAACAACACGTCCAACGACCTGCTCAACTCCACCGGCATGCATCACGACGGCATGCATTTCTTCCCCATCGAAGGCAGCTCTACGGAAGGCCTGCTAGCCGTTAACCACGAGTACATCGACCAGGCCGCGCTGCACCCGAACGGCCCGACGCTGGTGGCGGGCAAGCGCCCGGCCGAGGAAGTGCGCAAGGAAATCAACGCGCATGGCGTGGCGATCCTGCACGTGCGCCGCGAAAACGGCCGCTGGAACATCGTCAACAACTCGCGCTACAACCGCCGCTTCACGTCGGCCACCGCCATGAAGCTGGCCGGCCCGGTGGGCGGCACGGACTGGGTCAAGACGCCCTTCTCGCCCAACGGCACGCAAGTGCGCGGCACCAACAACAACTGCGGCAACGGCTACACGCCGTGGGGCACGTACATCACCGCCGAAGAAAACTGGGCGGCCTGCTTTGTGAACACCGGCACCCGCCCCGCGCACCAGCTGCGCGTTGGCGTGTCGGGCGGCCCGGCCGGCCGTTACCAGTGGGAGACCGCTGCGGGCGACGCCTCGGAAGTGCTGGGCGAATTCGCGCGCTTCAACGTCACGCAAACCGGCATCGACGCCACGCAAGACTGGCGCAACGAAGTGAACGGCTTCGGCTACCTGGTGGAGATCGACCCGTACGACCCGTCCAGCATCGCCACCAAGCGCACGGCGCTGGGCCGTTTCGCCCACGAAGGCTGCGCCTACAGCAAGCCCGAAGCCGGCAAGCCCCTGGCGTTCTACAGCGGCGACGACTCGCGCTTTGAGTACATCTACCGCTTCGTGTCCGAGGCCGTGTGGGACCCGAAGGACGCCGAGCGCAGCGACCGCCTGGCCGTGGGCGCCAAGTACCTGGACAAGGGCACGCTGTACGTAGCGCGCTTCAACGCGGACGGCACGGGCGAATGGCTGCCCCTGATCGGCACCACGCCGGGCGTGGGCGGCCGCACGCTGGCCGACGAGTTCGGCAGCCTGGACGCCATCCTCATCAACACGCGCGGCGCGGCCGACTTCGTGGGCGCCACCCCGATGGACCGCCCGGAGTGGACCGCCACCCACCCGACCAACGGCGACATCTACCTGACGCTGACCAACAACAGCAGCCGCAACGCCGGCACCGGCACCAACCCGCCCAACCCGCGTCTGAACAACGTCAACGGCCACATCATCCGCTGGCACGACGAAGCGGGTTCGACCAAGTTCGAGTGGGATATCTTTGTGTTCGGTTCCGACGCAGGCGCCGACGCCGACACCAACCGTTCGGGCCTGACCGCGCTGAACCAGCTGGCCAGCCCCGACGGCATCGGCTTCGACACGCGCGGCATCCTGTGGATTCAAACGGACAACGGCATCGACGGCGGCCGCAACAACAACGTGGCCCGCGCCACCAACGACCAGATGCTGGCCGTGATCCCGGGCGCGCTGGCCGACAGCAACGGCACGGGTCCCGCCATCAACCCGTCCAACCAGGCTGACCTGCGCCGCTTCTTCGTTGGCCCGAACGAAGCCGAAGTAACCGGCTTTGCGTTCACGCCCGACTACACCAGCATCTTCCTGAACATCCAGCACCCTGCAAACTGGCCGGCGTATGGGACGGATGATGCAACGGTCGCGACCACGGGCACGGTGCGCCCGCGCTCATCGACGGTGGTGATCCAGCGCGCCGACGGCGGCCCGATCGGGGTGTGATGAGCTGGCCGGCGCCTAGCCGGCCAGCGGCCACATGCCTTCCGTGTGCAGCAGGCGGGCCATGGCGTTTTCCAGGATGCCGCGGGCTTGGCCCGCGGCCTGCTGCAACGCCAGGTGCAATTGCGCGTCGGCTTCGTCACGCGATGCGCATTGCGAGCTGAAACGTTCGAAGCTGCCCACCATCATCAGCAATTCGGCAAGATGTCTGGGGCATTCGCATGTGATCGGGTTGCGCATCGCCATGATCTTGGCCAGGGCTTCTTCATCGAACTCAATGGCCGACGCCGGAGCCAGCGCGCCAAGGTTCGAACCGACGACCGCCGATCGGCACAACGGCGCCAGCTCGTTCAACTGCGCCGGAATGCGGGCAACCAGGCACCCCTGCGCACGCAGGGTCCGAATGGTGGTGCTCGCACAAAAGCGGTAGAGCACCACCACGGCGCCCGTCTCGGTCGCATCGCGCGCGCGCTGGATAGGCGCCAGCGCGTCCACGTCCAGCTCTGAAATTTCAACAATCAGCACGTCGGCATGGCGCGGCAGCGAGCCTGCGTCTTCCAGGCGCGCGCAGGCGCCAACCACGTGAACGTCCGGCCCGGCCATGAAGCCCGTCGAGCCATCTTGGGCGACCCCGCCGGCCAAGAGGCGCGGGGCCAGCGTGGCGCCAACCGCCACGGCGCGCAGCGGCGGGCCGGCCCGGCTGGGCTGCGCGCCCAGCATTGCTTGCAACTGCTCCAGCGGTAGCGACGCAAGCGTGCCAATGGCGTGACCCTGATCCGCCAGCTGCTTCAAGAGGCTTAGCCGGTGCACTTGCTCGGCCGAGTACAGCCGCTGGCCGCGTGCCGAGCGCGCGGGGGAAGACAGCTGATAGCGCCGTTCCCAGACCCGCAGGGTTTCGACGGGCAGGCCGGCCAACTTGGCGGCGACTCCCGTGCGGTAAGCGGCCGTTGAACCGGCCTCGTCTAGGTCAGTGCTGGAGGTGTTTGGCATTTTTGACCCGCCTTTGAACCGTTAAATACCCGCATTTATAGGTTCAAAATATGGACGAAGTGAAAGATGCCGCCTACTCTACCCTCACGCATCGCGTTTTCCAAGTTGCGACGCGCTCTTGAGCGCCCGCCTTGATGCGGGCGCCGATAACCCTGACATTCTGGAGCACACCATGAAGCGATTTCTGATTGGAACGACGATTGCCCTGGCCTGCGGCTGGGCCAATGCCGCCGACATCGTGGATACGGCCAAATCGGCGGGCGACTTCAAAACGTTGACGACCGCCGTGCAGGCCGCCGGCCTGACCGAAACGCTGAAGGGCCCGGGTCCCTACACCGTTTTCGCCCCCACCGACGCGGCGTTCGCCAAGGTGCCCAAGGACAAGCTGGACGCGCTGCTGAAAGACAAGGCCGCGCTGACCAAGGTGCTGACGTATCACGTGGTGCCGGGCAAGGTCATGGCCAAGGACGTCAAGGCGGGCCAGGTCAAGACGGTTGAGGGCAGCACCATCGCCGTCACCGTCGCCGACGGCAAGGTCAAGGTGAACGATGCCAATGTGGTCAAGACGGACATTGCCGCCGACAACGGCGTCATCCACGTCATCGACACGGTGCTGATGCCCAAGTAATCCGGGACATTCACGGGTCACGCCCCGAGCCTCTGCGCGTAGCAAACGGTACAAGACCGCCATCGGGCGGTCTTGTGCCTGGGTCGACGTGACCGGTGATTGATCAACCGGGCAAGTAGCAGGAGGCTTTTTATGGATACCCAGGAACTGGTAGCGCAGATGATCGTCAGGACATCGCCCATGCGGCGCTTCGAGGACTGGCCAGAAGTTCTGGCCGCCTACGCCGCGTGTCTTGAAACCGTGCAGCACAAGCTGACCACGCAAGAGATGAACGACCTGATCAATTTGGGCGCGGACTTTTACCGCACCTTGGCCCGGGCAGAAGACTACCGGCGCGGCGCCGACCTGGAGGCCCGAAGCCGAGCCACAGGCGGCTTGGGGTAATCAGCCCACATTGGCTATCGGCGGCATCGCCTTGAATGCGGGCTTGGCGAACAGATAGCCCTGCATGAGCGTGATGCCCTGCGCCGCCAGAAAGTCGCGTTCACCCACCGTTTCCACGCCTTCGGCGATGACGCGAATGCCAAGATCGGTACAGATCTTCTGCACGCCTGAAATGATGCGTTGACGCGCGGTATCGACATCGATACCGCGCACAAGCGCCATGTCCAGCTTGATGAGGTCAGGCTGGAAGTCCGCCAGCAGCGTCAAGCCCGAATAGCCCGCGCCAAAGTCGTCGATGGCCGTCTGAAAGCCGTAGGATTTGTAGGCCTGAAAGATCTTCAGCAGATGGGCGCGGTCAGTGATGCTTTCGCCTTCGATGGTTTCGAAGATGATCCGGTTCACCGGAAAGCCGTGCCGCTCCGCGGCCTCGAAGGTGGTGCGAATACATGCGGCGGGTTGATAGACCGCATTCGGCATGAAGTTGATGGACAGGAACCGGTCCATCCCCATCCCGGCCGCGAGTTCGATGGCGGTGGTGCGGCAACGCTGATCGAAATGGTAGCGGTTGGCGTCGTCCACTTGCGACAACACCGAGGCTGCGGGCTGGCCTTCAGGCCCGCGCACCAGCGCCTCGTAGGCATAGGCCTGGCCAGACGCCAGATCGACGATGGGCTGAAATGCAAACGCCATGTCGATGGGCGCGGCCTCGTCAGATTTGCAACCTTGGCACTGGCCGCCTGACGCGGTCGACTCTGCTTGGCCGTGGATAGGAATCATGTTGGCGAGTGGCGGATTTCGGAGGGGCAGACAGACGCGCTGGACCCGTGTGTGTGTCAGGCGGCCGGAAAGCGCAAGGGCGTTGGGATTGGCGTGACCTTGGCTTTGGCTTTGGCCTTGGCCTTGGCTTTGGCTTTGGCTTTGGCTTTGGCTTTGGCTTTGGCTTTGACCTTTAGCTGGCGACTTTAACAGACGCGCGAAGGCATAAAAACGCCTCGCAGACGCAAAAAAGCCGGCGTCGCTGTCGCGATTCCGGCTATTGCTGCTGGTGTCGAGAACACCACCAAAAATTCGACCACAAATGAGTGGTCGGGGCGAGAGGATTCGAACCTCCGACTCCTGCGTCCCGAACGCAGTACTCTACCAGGCTGAGCTACGCCCCGATTCAGTGAATTTGCCACGCTGAAAAACCGCGCTGACAAACTCGTACTACCAACTTAGCGGCGCTCAGTGCTACCAAGTTTTTTCTTTCCGCTGCATGTCTCGCGACTGCTGCGGCGACTATGCTCTGGTGACTTTGCTTTCGCTTCCCACCTTCGCTTTCCATCACCGCCGTTTCAACAGCGACCGCTATTAGAACCTATATTCCGCTTTTTTGAAAATCAGGTTTTGCTTTGGCTGCTTTGGTTGCTTTGGTTGCTTTGGCTTTTGCGTTTAGCTTTTGCTTTTGGCTTCAACAACCCACCCGCTTTCAAACCAGCTAGCTACGCCCAACTTCAGCGCCGCTGTGGATTTCGGCTTCAGCGATCTCTATTCACCGCGAAAGCGCAGAATTCTAGCAGAGAATTCAGAAAAGGCGAAACGGGGTAAATCGACAGCGCTTCGCGAGCCCGATCCGCTTCGGCCACAGCGGCCAAGCGGGCGTGTTCAAGCGCGTCGGTGGCCTGAATGGCTGCGGCCACGGCGGCGAAATCGGCGTCGCCCGTCTTGATGGCGTCGCGAATCAGTTGTTGTTGTTCGGGCGAGCCCACTTCCATCACGCGGATCAGCGGCAGCGTGGGCTTGCCTTCGCGCAGGTCGTCGCCCACGTTCTTGCCCAACGCGGCGGCGTCGCCGCTGTAGTCCAGCACGTCGTCAACCAGCTGGAACGCGGTGCCGACGTGGCGGCCATAGGCGGCGGCAGCGGCTTCCTGCTCGGGCGTGGCGCCTGCCAGCACCGCGCCCACCTGGGCGGCAGCTTCGAACAGCTTGGCGGTCTTGTAGCGCACCACTTGCAGGTAGCGGTCTTGCGAGACGTCGGGGTCGTGCACGTTCAGCAGCTGCAAGACCTCGCCTTCGGCGATCACCGTGGTGGCTTCGGACAGGATGCTCATGATGCGCATCGAGTCGGCTTCGACCATCATTTCAAACGAACGCGAATACAGGTAATCGCCAACGAGCACGCTGGCGGCGTTGCCGAACACGGCGTTGGCCGTTTCGCGGCCGCGGCGCAGGTCGGATTCGTCGACCACGTCGTCATGCAGCAATGTTGCGGTGTGGATGAATTCCACGACGGCGGCCAGCAGTTGGTGATGCGTGCCTTCGTAGCCCAGCGCGCGCGCCACCATCAAGACCATGGCCGGGCGCATGCGCTTGCCGCCCGCGCCAATGATGTAGTCGCCGATTGTGCGGATCAGGACCACGTCCGAATTCAGCCGCTCGCGGATGACCGCGTCGACAGCCTTCATATCGTCAGCAATGGGGGCAATAAGCGCGGGGAGATTCAAGACGTATCCGACAAGTGAAACGAGCCGCGAGGGGGCTCTTACCGCTGGGCCGCCAGGAATGGCGGGGGATTCGACCAGCGATTATACGGGGTGCGGCGGGTGCGGGGCGGCCCGCTGCCGCCCCCCAGTCAGCGCAAGCGCGCCGGTCGCCGCCCTATCGAACCAGGCCGCGCTTGGCCAGGTTGGCGTACAGGGCCCGCACGCCGAACGTCCACGGCGTGATCTCGGTGGCCAACTGCACATCGTTGACCAGCGCGCCGATACGCTCGGACGCGATCTGGACGCGATCGCCCAGCTTGTGCGTGAAGCCGGTGCCGGGACCCTTGCGGTCCTGGCTGGGCGAGAACATCGTGCCCAGGAACAGCATGAAGCCGTCGGGGTACTGGTGGTGCGCGCCAAAAGCCTGGCGTACCAGGTCCTGGGGGTCGCGGCTGATTTCGCGCATGTGGCTGACGCCGTCCAGCGCGAAGCCGTCCGCGCCGTCGATGCGCAGCGACACATCGGCGTGGCGCACGCTGTCCAGGTCGAAATCCCCATCGAACAAGCGGATGAAGGGGCCGATGGCGCATGACCCGTTGTTGTCCTTGGCCTTGGTCAGCAGCAAGGCGCTGCGGCCTTCGATGTCACGCAGGTTGACGTCGTTGCCTAACGTGGCGCCCACGATCTCGCCACGGCTGTCCACGGCCAGCACGATCTCGGGCTCGGGGTTGTTCCACTGCGACTCGGGCAGCACGCCGATCTGCGCGCCGTATCCCACCGATGCCATCGCGGGCGTCTTCGAGAAAATCTCGGCGTCGGGGCCGATGCCCACTTCCAGGTATTGCGACCACTGCCCGCGTTCCACCAATTCGGCTTTCAGCTTGATGGCTTCGGCGGACCCGGGGCGCAAGCGAGACAGATCCGAGCCGATCAAGGCCTGCATCCGCACACGGATTTCATCGGCGCGGCTGGCGTCGCCGCCCGCTTCTTCCTCGATCATCCGCTCCAGCAGGCTGATGGCGAACGTGACGCCGGCGGCCTTGATGGGTTGCAGATCGCACGGCGCCAACAGGCGCGGTCCGTCTTGCCCTTGCAAGGTGGCGGCCATCAGCGCGCGCACGTCGCCCAGCGATTCGCCTGCCGCGCCTTTGGCCAGCGTGACGCGATCAGGGCGATCCAGCAGATCGGACACGGTGGGGGCCACGGCGGTGATGTCAAACACCTCGCCGTTGCGCACCACCACGACGCTGGGCCCGTCCACCGGGGCCGGCCGCCAAACACGGCCCACCAGCAAGGCGCCCGCCAGGTCGACGGGCAATGCGTTGTCTATGTTCATGAGTCTCCACGCTTTATGCCGACTGGGCGGCATTTCAATAAAGGTGCAACGAGTCTAGAAGAAGGCCGTTATCATGTCCAACATTCTGAATCGCAGTCCAATAGGTTGGACAAACAGACATGACCGCCGACTACGATGTGCCCGCCATCCGCCGCACCCACGACATCCTGCGAGTGCTTGCCAGCCGCCGCACCCCCGTCAAGGCCGCCGAACTGGCGCAGGCCTGCAAGCTGCCCAAAAGCACGCTGTACCTGTTGCTGGACTGCCTGGAACAGCGCCGCTGGATCGAACGCAAGGACGGCGGCTACCTGATCGGCATCGAGCTGATGTCGCTGGGCTTCGCCTACCTGCGCCACGACGGCCTGCAAGCCGCGTTCCACGAGGCGGCCGGCGAGTTCGTGACCCGCTGCAATGAAGTCGTGCAACTGGCGGCGCTGGATGGCTTTGACGTGGTCTACATCGCCCGCGAGGACGCCCGCCGCCCGGTGCGGCTGGTCTCCGACTTGGGCATGCGCCTGCCCGCCCATGCTTGCGCGCTGGGCAAAGTGCTGCTGGCCAGCCTGGATCCCGAGGACCTGGCCGCCAGCGTGCCCGACCCGCTGCCCCGCGTGACGGACCGCACGCTGGCCACGCGCGACGCGCTGTATCAGGAATTGGACAAGGTGCGCCAGACAGGGCTGGGCCACGATCAGGAAGAACTGGCCACCGGCCTGGTCTGCTACGCCGCGTATGTGGGCGTCACGCCCACGGGCAAGCGCGTGGCGGTCAGTACATCGATACCCACCGACCGGCTGGACGACGCCCACCGGCGCGACATCATGGAGGGCATCCGCCGGGTGGCGCGCCACGTCTCCCAGCGCGTGGTGGCGCCCGCCTGAAGCCCCCGCGCCACACCTAAGCCCTTAGCCCACAACAGGTTTTTGACTTTTGAAAAGTCACGCGCTAATATTGCGGATTCGGTCAGCAATGCCCGAATTACGTCGGTTGTTCGCGTAAACCCTTTGGGTGCCTTGTTCGGGATATTTCCACCCGGTACCTGGCAGTCAGGCCCCTTTCCTTCTGGCCCGCCGCATGTCAAATGCCGGCACACGGACAGGAAAGCGAACCTTCCAAAGTGGCAATCCCACCCAGCAGGGCGGGCCGCGCGAATGAACCCATTTACCTATTTAAGGAACACCCCATGTACGCGGTCGTAAAAACCGGTGGCAAGCAGTATCGCGTTGCCGCTGGCGAAAAACTCAAGATAGAACAGATACCGGCAGACATTGGGCAAGAAATCACCCTGGACCAAGTGCTGTCCGTGGGCGAAGGCGACCAACTGAAAGTTGGCACGCCCCTCGTCTCCGGCGCTGTGGTCAAGGCAACGGTTCTTGCGCAAGGCCGCCACGACAAGGTCAAGATCTTCAAGATGCGCCGTCGCAAGCACTATCAGAAGCGTCAGGGCCACCGTCAGAACTACACCGAAATCCGCATCGAAGCCATCACGGCTTAAGTAGCGACTCGGTACCACTTAGCAGGAGCTAAACATGGCACAGAAAAAGGGCGGCGGCTCTACGCGAAACGGACGCGACTCAGAATCAAAGCGTCTGGGCGTCAAGACTTTCGGCGGTGAACTGATTCCCGCTGGTTCGATCATCGTGCGTCAGCGCGGTACTCGTTTCCACGCTGGCGTGAACGTCGGCATGGGCAAGGACCACACCCTGTACGCGCTGATCGACGGCAAGGTTCAATTCGGCTTCAAGGGCGCGTTGAACAAGCAAACCGTTTCGATCATCGCTGCCGAGTAATCGGACTAGCCACGGTCAGCGCAACGCGGTTTGCCGCGTTGCCGAACGGCAAAAGCCCTGTCGCATGCGGCAGGGCTTTTTTGTTTTAAGCTTTTTTGTTTATGGCAATTGGCGAGTAAAGTTTCCAATGCCACCTGGCAGCGCCCCATGGCGGGCAACTGTCCTATTACCCACTACACGCGCAGACACCATGAAATTCGTAGACGAAGCCACCATTGAAGTGGTCGCCGGCAAAGGCGGCAATGGCGTGGCGAGCTTTCGCCGCGAAAAGTTCATCCCCAAAGGGGGCCCGGACGGCGGCGACGGCGGCCGCGGCGGCACCATCTATGCCGTTGCAGACCGCAATATCAACACGCTGATCGATTTCCGCTACGCACGCCTGCATCGCGCCAAGGGCGGCGAAAACGGCCGCGGCTCGGACCAGTACGGCGCAGCGGCTCCGGACATCACCCTGCGCGTGCCCGTGGGCACCGTTATCCATGACGCCGAAACCGGCGAAGTCCTGTTCGACATGGACACCCATGACCAAAAAGTCGTGCTGGCTGCCGGTGGCCAGGGCGGCATGGGCAACATCCACTTCAAGTCCAGCTTGAACCGCGCCCCGCGCCAGTGGACGCCCGGCAAGGAAGGCGAACATCGCTACCTGCGCATGGAACTGAAGGTGCTGGCGGACGTGGGCCTGCTGGGCATGCCCAACGCCGGCAAGTCGACGCTGATCACGCGCATCTCGAACGCAAAGCCGAAGATCGCCGACTACCCGTTCACCACGCTGCACCCCAACCTGGGCGTCGTGCGTACGTCGCCGTCGCGCAGCTTCGTCGTGGCCGACATTCCCGGCCTGATCGAAGGCGCGTCCGAAGGCGCCGGCCTGGGCCACCTGTTTCTGCGCCACCTGGCGCGCACCCGCGTGCTGCTGCACCTGGTTGACGTGTCCACCCCTGACCCCGATGCGGATCCGGTCGAGCAAGCCGTGGTCGATGCGCGCGCCATCGTCGAAGAGCTGCGCCGCTACGACCCCGAACTGGCCGCCAAGCCGCGCTGGTTGGTGCTGAACAAGCTGGACATGGTGCCGGACCCCGAAGACACCAAGCGCCGCTTCCTGGAACTGTACGACTGGAAGGGCCCCGTGTTCGCCATTTCCGGCCTGACGGGCGAAGGCACGCAAGACCTGCTGTACGCGCTGCAAGACTACCTGGACGCCGAGCGCGAAAAGGAACACCTGTCGAGCGACCAGGCGGACGGCACCTATGTGGCGCCGGACCCCCGCTTTGACGACACGCGGTCCGACGCCGACAAGCCGGCCGCGCCGCGCGGCGGTGACGAATAAGCCATAATCGCAGTCCTTTCGATTACGTCTTTTTTCGCCGCAGCCGGCGCCTACCATGTCTGCTGAAACACCTGCCGTTTCCGTCGTCACCCACGCCCAGCGCCTGGTCGCCAAAGTTGGCTCGTCGCTGGTCACCAACGAAGGCCGCGGCCTGGACCGCGCCGCCGTCGCGCACTGGGCCTCGCAGATCGCTGCCTTGCACAAGCAGGGCAAGCAGATCGTGCTGGTCTCCAGTGGCGCCATCGCCGAAGGCATGGCGCGGCTGGGCTGGCGCAAGCGCCCTTCCGTCATGCACGAATTGCAAGCCGCCGCCGCCGTCGGCCAGATGGGCCTGTGCCAGGCCTACGAAGCGGCGTTCGCCGAGTACGGCCTGCGCACCGCGCAGATTTTGCTGACGCACGAAGACCTGGCCGATCGCCACCGCTACCTGAACGCCCGCAGCACGCTGTTCGCGCTGCTGCGCCTGGGCGTGGTGCCGATCGTGAACGAAAACGACACGGTCGTCACCGACGAAATCCGCCTGGGCGATAACGACACGCTGGGCGCGCTGGTCACCAATCTGATCGAAGCCGACACGCTGATCATCCTGACGGATCAGCGCGGTTTGTACGATTCCGATCCTCGCAAGAATCCCGACGCTACATTCATGTCGCACGCGCAAGCGGGCGACCCGGCGCTGGAAGCGATGGCCGGCGGCGCAGGCAGCGGCATCGGCACGGGCGGCATGCTGACCAAGGTGCTGGCCGCCAAGCGCGCGGCGCACAGCGGCGCGCACACCATTATTGCCTCAGGCCGCGAGCGCAACGTGCTGACGCGATTGGCACAGGGCGAATGCATCGGCAGCGAACTGCGCGCCGTGCTGCCTGTGTGGTCCGCCCGCAAGCAGTGGCTGGCCGACCACCTGCGCCTGCGTGGCCGCGTGGTGCTGGACGACGGCGCCGTGCAGGCCCTGATGCGCGAAGGCAAGAGCCTCTTGCCCATCGGCGTGACCGACGTGCAAGGCGAGTTCGGCCGTGGCGACGTGGTGGCCTGCGTGGACAGCCAGGGCATCGAATGCGCGCGCGGTCTGATCAACTATTCGTCTGTCGATACGCGACGCATCCTGCGCCAGCCTTCGTCGCAGATCGCTCGCATCCTGGGCAGCATGACCGAACCCGAGCTCATGCATCGGGATAACCTGGTCGTTCTCTAATCCTGCGGTTCTTGCGGCGGGCTGTGCTGCAGCAGGATATAGCCCCATCCGCGCACGGCCAACACCGGCAGTTCAATATCGAAGCGGCGCGCCTTGGTGCGCAGCCGCGACACCAGCACGTCAACGCTGCGTGCGCCCTCGCGAGGATTGCACGGAAAGAAGCGATCACGCCGCAGGCACTGGCCGGGCGCCCTTAGCAAGCGGACAAAAAAGTCGCGTTCGGTCAGCGTCAATGGCAAGCGTTCGCCGGCCGGGCCTGACAGCACGCGTTGGTCCAAGCGCCATGCAGGGCCGTCGGTGGAAGGCGGCAAGAGCCGGCGCCGCACATTGCGCAGCAACGCGTCCCATTCCTCGGGCTCCATACGGGCCGAACTATAAAAGTCCACGCCCGCCTCCAGCGCCTCCACCCGTTCGCGCGCCGAGGCCACCGGCGACTGCCACACCACCGCCGCGTCCGGCGCCGCGCGGCGCAAGGCCGCGATCAGCTTGGGGACCTCGGCGCCCTGCCCACGCAACACCATCGCGTCGACATCGTCCGTGCGCAGCCGTTCGAAAAGTTCGTCCGGTGACGCGCACGCGCTGACCTGCCATTGAAAATCACGCAAAGCAGCGACAAAATGATTGCTCGTCATTTCATCAAGTTGCACGACGAACACGTTGCCCCGTTCATGCATGTGTCCTCGCCTCCAAAACTATCACCCAGGTAATGCTTATAACCACCAAAGTAAATCATGAGCAAGCTTCAATCGACTCGTGAAGACATTTTCAGACCGATTGAAGCAAGCCCGTCTTCTGCGTGGTCACACGCAGAAGACGCTCGCTCGTCTTGCGCGAATCTCGCAAAGTGCAATCGCCAGTTACGAAAACGGGCTCCGGCATTCCAGCCGGTCCGTCCGTAAGCTTGCGCAGATTCTGAAGATTGAGCCTGAGTGGTTGGAGACCGGTAAGGGTCCCATGGAACTGCCCATGGAAGGCTATGACCTGTCAGATACGCTGCCCGCAGCGGGCGTCGCCGAGACCATGCCACGCATGGCCCGACGGCCCCGTCCGCAAGCGCCCTGGCCGTTTCCCAACATTGCGCCGTCGCAATTCGACGGCCTGACACCCGATGATCGCGCCATGCTTGAAGCACTGACGCAAACCTTCATCGAGACCGCGCAAGCGCGTCGCACGGTCAAGCCGCGCGGCCGCAAAATCGGCTGATTCATCCCGCCCATCCGATGCGCGCAATAGCCGCGCCGTCGTTTGCGGGCAAAAAAAATATCCGCACCTTTCGGTGCGGATATTTTGATTCAAGCGCCTGCAAATAACCAACTTCTGCCGCTTTTGCGACCTCGGCTTATCCGCAGGAAGATCGGTGATCAGTGATCAGGGCTTTGGCGCAGGTGCGGGCGCGGCGCCGCCGGCAGCCGGAGCGGGCGGTGCATCACCACGGATCTTGGCGGCGATTTCGGACGCGGCTTGCGCCGACGCAACACCAAAGGCCAACACGCCACGGTTCAGGGGTTCGGCGATGCTTGGGGCGGCGACCAGTTCCTGATCGATCACCAGCGCCAGGCGGTTGCCGACGTTCTTGGTGCTGACATCGGTCAGCTTGCGCGCGCCGGCTTCAGAGAAGCGCAGGCCCACGAAGTTCTGGCCTTGACGGTCGACCAGCGCGGCGGCGTCGGTGAGATCCGCGCGCGTCAACACGGGCACTTCCTGCATGTAGAGCTTGCCGTCGGGCAGCGCGATTTCGCGCAGGCCGGGGCCGGGCTGTTGTTGCGCCAGGTAGAAGTCCACCGAGGATGCGGTAGCCGGCACGCTCGACTGCTGGCCGGCTTCGGGCGTGGCCGCGGCGCCGGACGGTTTCGTCGGGGCGGTCTTGCAACCCGCCAGCGCCAACGTCACGACAACCAGGGCGGGCGCCAATTTGCGTAGGGTCAGTTGCATGCTCGATTCCTTCTTTTAAGTTAGCTATGCCCGGCGAGTCGATGGCAGGCCGGGCGTTGGTTGGAAAAAAGTGTACCGAACCTAAATGACGGTGTCGCCCCAGACTGAATCCAAATGTAAAGCAGTAATACCAGCTCTCGGAAGCAAGCGTTCTTTGAATGATTTCATGCGCACAAATCATCATATGCGCCGGGCCGCGTTGGCGCGATCTATACTTCGCTTTCGCGCAGGGGTACTCGTCCCGCCTTTTCAGGCGGCGCCGGGTTGAGAGAGTCCCTTCGTACCAGTACGGATAATGCCGATGCTGGGAGCCGTATTTCCGCCAGGCGTCGCTGCACGCCTGGCGGAAGTCCATTCCCGATCGGCTCCAACCACTTGCTTGGAGCTTTCCATGAACGCCAATCCCAAATTCCTGGCCGCTACCGCCGAAGTCGACGCGGCGGCCGTCGCACCGCTGCCCAGATCGCGCCGTGTGTATGAGACGGGCTCGCGCCCCGACATCCGCGTGCCGTTTCGCGAGATCGAGCAGGACGACACGCCGACCATGTTCGGCGGGGAAAAAAATCCGCCGCTGACCGTCTACGATTGCAGCGGCCCCTACACCGACCCCGATGCCAAGATCGATATCCGCCGCGGCCTGCCCGAGCTGCGCCGCGCCTGGATCGAAGAGCGCGCCGACACCGACGTGCTGTCCGGCCCGACCAGCGACTACGGTAAGGCGCGCCTGACCGACCCGAAGCTGACGGCGATGCGGTTCGACCTGCAACGCCCGCCGCGACGCGCCAAGGCGGGCGCCAACGTATCGCAGATGCACTATGCGCGGCGCGGCATCATCACGCCGGAAATGGAATTCGTGGCGATCCGCGAAAGCCTGCGCCGCGAGCACTACCTGCAAACGTTGCGCGACAGCGGTCCCGATGGCGAAAAGATGGTCAAGCGCCTGCTGCGCCAGCACCCCGGCCAATCGTTCGGCGCCGCCATCCCCGCCGCCATCACGCCGGAATTCGTGCGTGACGAAATCGCGCGCGGGCGCGCCATCATCCCGGCCAACATCAACCACCCCGAAGTCGAGCCCATGGCTATCGGCCGCAACTTCCTGGTGAAGATCAACGCCAACATCGGCAATTCGGCCGTCAGCTCGGGCATCGGCGAAGAAGTCGAGAAGATGACGTGGGCGATACGCTGGGGCGGCGACACGGTGATGGATCTGTCCACCGGCAAGCACATTCACGAAACGCGCGAATGGATCATCCGCAATTCGCCGGTGCCCATCGGCACCGTGCCGATCTACCAGGCGCTGGAAAAGGTGGATGGCAAGGCCGAGGACCTGACGTGGGAGATCTTTCGCGACACGCTTATCGAACAGGCCGAGCAAGGCGTGGACTACTTCACCATTCACGCGGGCGTGCGGCTGCCGTTCATTCCGATGACGGCGGATCGCATGACGGGCATCGTGTCGCGCGGTGGCTCGATCATGGCCAAGTGGTGTCTGGCGCATCACAAGGAAAGCTTCCTGTACGAGCGCTTTGAAGACATCTGCGAGATCATGAAGGCGTATGACGTGAGCTTCTCGCTGGGCGACGGGCTGCGTCCGGGCTCGGGCTACGACGCCAATGACGAAGCGCAATTCGCGGAATTGAAGACATTGGGCGAATTGACGCAGGTGGCGTGGAAGCACGACGTGCAGGTGATGATCGAGGGGCCGGGCCACGTGCCGATGCACCTGATCAAGGAAAACATGGACCTGCAACTTGAGCACTGCCATGAAGCCCCCTTCTACACGCTGGGGCCGCTGACCACCGATATTGCGCCGGGCTACGATCACATCACGTCGGGCATCGGGGCCGCGCTGATCGGTTGGTACGGCACGGCGATGCTCTGCTATGTGACGCCGAAAGAGCACTTGGGCCTGCCCAACAAGAAAGACGTGAAGGACGGCATCATCACGTACAAGATCGCGGCGCATGCGGCGGACCTGGCCAAGGGCCACCCGGGCGCGGCGATCCGCGACAACGCGCTGTCAAAGGCGCGCTTTGAATTCCGCTGGGACGATCAGTTCAACCTGGGGCTGGACCCGGACACCGCCAAGGAATTCCACGACGAAACGCTGCCGAAGGACTCCATGAAGGTGGCGCAC
The DNA here is from genome assembly GCF_059760425.1 of Achromobacter sp. RT286_PF. Lineage (NCBI taxonomy): Bacteria > Pseudomonadati > Pseudomonadota > Betaproteobacteria > Burkholderiales > Alcaligenaceae > Achromobacter > Achromobacter sp. RT286_PF. Next base: position 24,759 of record NZ_JCBAMR010000016.1, on the reverse strand, counting down.
TTTTGCTCGATGTGCGGCCCGCATTTTTGCAGCATGAAGATCACGCAGGACGTGCGCGACTATGCCGCGGCGCAAGGCGTCAGCGAGAAGGACGCCTTGCAGAAAGGCATGCAGGAAAAGTCGGTGGAGTTCGTGAAGAAGGGTGCCGAGGTCTATCACCGGCAATAAGCGCGGACTGTGGTGCTGACTGCGGCGCGGCCTGCTACCTGATGTGGGAGCAGGCCGCGCGCGCGAAAGCCGCCGGGATCAATGCAATGGCAGTTTGCCTTACAGCAATTTGCCCGGGTTCATGATCCCGGCCGGGTCCATGACTTTTTTGATCTCGCGCATCAGGCGCAGCTCGACCGGGTCTTTGCTGTGCAGGAAGTGGTCGCGCTTGAGTTGGCCGATGCCGTGTTCGGCCGAGATGCTGCCGCCGTAGCGGTTGACCTCGTCCAGCACCGCGTCGGTAATCGCGGCGCCATTCACGGCCACCCAGTCACGCGCCGCGCCGGCGGGGCGGGACAGGTTGTAGTGCAGGTTGCCGTCGCCGAAGTGGCCGAAGATGAACGGGCGAATATCCGGGAACAGCGCGCGCACGCGGGCCTCGGCGGACACCATGAATTCGGGAATGCGTTCGATGGGCAGCGACACGTCGTGCTTCAAGTGTGGGCCATCGGCACGTTGCGCTTCGGAGATTTCTTCGCGCAGCTTCCACAGGGTCTGCAATTGCGCCATTGACGCCGACACGGCGGCATCCAGGCACAAGCCGCGTTCCAACGCCGTACCGATCACGTTTTCCAGCAAGGCCGTCAGCCCGGCTTCGTCGGCGGTGTCGGCAAGCTCGATCAGCACGTAAGCCGGGTAGCGCTGATCAAACGGCTCTTGCACGCCTTCGGCATGCGTCAGCACCAGGTCCAGGCAGTCGCCAGAGAAATATTCGAACGCCTGCAAGCGCGCGCCGCACTGCTCGAACAGAACCTCGAACAGTTGCAGCGCCTGCGCGGGCGACTCGACCGCCGTCAGCACCACGGAACGCACGTCGGTACGCGGGAACAGCCGCAACGCCACCGCCGTGATCACGCCCAGCGTGCCTTCGGACCCGATCAGCAGCTGCTTCAGGTCGTAGCCCGTGTTGTCCTTGCGCAGCGTGCGCAGGCCATTGAAGATTTCGCCGGTGGGCAGCACGGCTTCCAGGCCCAGCACCAGCTCGCGCGCCATGCCGTAGCGCACCACGTTCACGCCACCGGCATTGGTGGCGACGTTGCCGCCGATCTGGCTGGAATCTTCCGCCGCCAGGCTTAGCGGCAACAGGCGGCCGGCGTCTTGCGCGGCGCGGCGCAGGTTGCCCAGGATGGCGCCCGCTTCGGCCACCAGGGTGTTTGCGACGGTGTCGATGGAACGCACGGCGTTCATGCGGTCCAGGCTTAACACGACGTTCCTGGCGCTGCCGTCAGGCGTGGCGCCCCCGCACAGGCCGGTATTGCCGCCACGCGGCACAACCGGCACGCCTTCCTGCTGGCACAGGGCCAGGCAGGCGGCCACTTCAGCCGTGTTGCGCGGGCGTACGACGGCTTGGGCGTGGCCGTTGTACAGGCCGCGCCAATCGGACAACCAGGGCGCGATGTCCGCGTCGGCAGTGAACACGGTGTCGGGGCCCAGGGCTTGGACCAGGCGTTGCGGAAAGTCGGATGCGGTCATGATGTCGGCGTGGCTGCGGGGAAAAGTTGATCGAGTTGCAGGCGGGTGGCCGCCTGCTGCAAATGACGGACGGCGGCTTGCCGGGCACGGTCGGGGTTGCGCGCACGGATGGCCTCGAATACGGCGACGTGTTCCTGGTGCACGGCAGCGGTCAAACCGTCGTGCAAGCGGCTGTTGGACCGCGCGGTGCTGACGGCCAGGCGCAGCTGTCGGTTCAGGTACTGCAACAGGTCTTGATAGCTGCGGTTGTGCGTGGCGGCGGCAATGGCAACGTGAAAAGAGATGTCGTGTTCAACGCCTTGTTCGGGGTGCTCAAGATGCGCTTCAAGCGAGGCCAGCGCCTGGGCCATGGCGGTCAGGTCGGCGGCGTTGCGCCGCATGGCGGCCAGCGCTGCCGCGCCCCCTTCCAGTTCCATGCGCAATTCATAGACGTTGGCCAACTGCTCGCGGTTGACCGCGATGCCGCTGGATACCTGAAACCCCTGCCCGCCGGTGCGCGACACCACGGTGCTGCCCGACCCTTGGCGGCTTTGAATCAGGCCCTGAGCGCGCAGCCGTTCGGTGACTTCGCGGATGACGGCGGCACTGACGCCGTATTGGTCCGCCAGCACGCGGCCGGGCGGCAGCTTGGCGCCAACCGGATGCACGCCGTCGGCGATATCCGTGGCGATCTGCTGGGCGACTTGTTCAGTCAGGGTGAGGCTTTTGGTGAGCATCGGCGGATTATAGACAACTTTTCAGGTTATCTGATAACTTTCAGTCCAGGAATGGATAAGGGCGCGCGATGTCGGTAGTGCCGGTACTGGCGGCGCTGCTGAGGCTCTTACCTGCTCTCAGGCCGCCGCCGTCGCGCTGTCGCCGCCGGCCACAGTGGCTTCGTCCACCCGGGCCGCCCCGCCGTCGACTTCGCAGCAGCGGCCACCCCTGGCCTTGGCGCGGTACAGCGCGGCATCGGCGGAATCCAGCGCCGCCTGCGGGTTGCGGTTGCCGGCCGAGATGATCGAGATGCCGATCGACATCCCCACAATCACCCGCGTACCGTCCGCCAACGCGATGGGCTGCAAGGCATCCAGCAGCAGATGCTCGCCCAGCCGCAGCGCCGCCGTGGCGTCGATGCCGGTGACCAGCACGATGAATTCATCCCCGCCGATGCGAGCCGCCACGTCGTCCACCCGCAGCATGGCTCGCATGCGCCGGGCGATCGTGGTCAACACCAGGTCACCCGCCGCATGCCCGTAGGTGTCGTTGATGCGCTTGAAATCATCCATGTCCATATAGAGCAGCGCCGCGTCGCTGTCGTGCCCGCGCGCACTGGCGCAAACGCGCTCCAGGGCCACTTGCAGGCCGGTGCGGTTGGCCAGCCCGGTCAGCGCGTCTTCATTGGCGCGGCGTTCGCTGGCGCGTTCGGCCAGCATGGTAGAGACCAGGATACGGTTGAGCCGATGTGACGCGATGGTCATGCTGACCAGGTAGAACGGAATCTGGATAAAGACGATGGCCGTAACGATTTCGCCCGTAAACAAGGCGCCCAGGCACATGGGGCCCAGGCTCAGGAAGATCATGGCGGCCACCAGCCGAGGCGCGCCATAGTTGCGAAAGCAGATGCCGCCCGCCATCGCGCCGCAGGATATGCCCGCCAGCGTTGCGGCCAGCCAGTCGCCATTGATGAAGGTGATGAAGACGCCGTACCCCACGCTGAACGCCCACAGCAGCGCCAACAGAATGTAGAGGTCGGTATGGGTGTTGCCGCCCTTGGGCGCGGCGCGCAAGGCCGCGCGCAGGATCGTGACGCGCACGATGGCCAGCACCACTTCCAGCAGCAGCCAGGATATGTATAGCGGTTCGGGCCGCCGCCAGGTCACCACGCCCGAAATCATCAAGGTGTTGATGACGCCGCCGGCAAAGATGGGCAGCGTGCCGAACAGGCTGGCGATCAGCGCGGCACGGATGTCCGCGGGCGTATCCGGCCCGGAATGGGTAAGCCAGCGCGTCAGGCGCCACTTGGGCAAGCTGAACTTCAGTCCTGTTTCCACGCCGTCACGTCCACATTGCCGCCTTTGATTTCGGTAGGCTGGCTGGCGTTATAGCAGGTATTTCAGGCCTTTAATATTGTCCGCAAGGGCAATAAGGGCACGCCGGACCCTGCAATTCGCGTTGCGAAAAAGCCCGCTTCAGCGCCCCCGATGGCCGCAAACGGCGCATTCCGGGTCCCGCTGTACGTTGACGCTGCGCCATTGCATGGTGCGCACATCCAGCCAAAGCAGCCGGCCCGACAGGCTTTCGCCTACGCCGGACAGCAGCTTCAGGGCTTCGGCCGCCTGCATGCTGCCGATAATGCCCACCACCGGGGCAAACACGCCCATGGTGGCGCAGTTGGCTTCCTCGACGTCGTCGGCTTCCGGGAACAGGCAGTGGTAGCACGGCGCGTTGTCGTCGCGCAGGTCGTACACGCTGACCTGCCCGTCAAATCGGATGGCGGCGCCCGACACCAGCGGCTTGCGATGCTGCACGCAGGCGCGGTTGATGGCGTGGCGGGTGGTGAAGTTGTCGGTGCAGTCCAGCACCAGGTCCGCCGCGGCAACGGCATCGGACAGCGCATCGCCTTGCAAGCGTTCCACGCGGGCATGGACTCGCGCCTGCGGGTTGAAGGCGGCCAGCATGTCACGCCCCGACTCGGCCTTGTGACGGCCGACGCTGGAGGTGGTGTGGAGAATCTGGCGTTGCAGATTGCTGAGCTCGACAGTGTCGTCGTCAGCAAGGGTGATGTCGCCTACGCCGGCAGTCGCCAGGTAGAGCGCGGCGGGTGAACCGAGTCCACCCGCCCCTACGATGAGCACACGCGCCGCCAGCAGTTTTTCCTGCCCTTCGATACCCAGCTCGTCGAGCAGGATGTGGCGGGCGTAGCGCAGCAGTTGCTCGTCGTTCATTTGTCCTTGTTGGGCTCGACTCCGGTCGGCGTGATCTTCATGCGCGTGGGAGTGCCGCCACCGGCCTTGGCATCAGCCTTGGCCTGGGCGCGCGCCGAACCCTTCTGTACCGGCTTGCCGGCCAGCACATTCAGCGCTTGTTGCAGTTGGAAGTCGTCCTTGCCGCCAAATTCGAACACCTTGGTCGGCACGTCCACGTTGTCTTGCGCCGAGTTGGACTTCACCTCGTTGGCGGTCTCGGGGTTGGACAGGTGGCGTTGCAGGTCGGCTTCGCGCGGCAGGCGGAACAGGTCGCCGTCGGCCGTGTCGGCAACAACGAAGTCCGGTTCGATACCCGTGGCCTGGATCGAACGACCGCTGGGCGTGAAGTAGCGCGAGGTCGTCAACTTGACGGCGGTGGATTCGGACAGCGGCAGGATCACCTGCACCGAGCCCTTGCCGAACGTGCGGTTGCCCAGCACCTTGGCGCGCTTGTGATCTTGCAGCGCACCGGCCACGATTTCGGAAGCCGAAGCCGAACCGACGTTGACCAGCACCACCATCGGAACCGTCTTGGTCCAGGCCGGCAAGCCGGACAGGTAGTTGCTTTCACCGCGAGCGTATTCCGACGGCGTGGCCAGATACTTGTGGCGGGCGTCAGGCGTACGGCCATCGGTGGACACCACCAGGGCATCCGGCGGCAGGAACGCGCCCGACACACCGATGGCGCTGGTCAGCAAGCCGCCCGGATCGTTGCGCAGGTCCAGCACCAGGCCCTTGGGCGCTTCTTTCGCGCCCAGGTCCTTCAGTTGCTTGGCCAGGTCGGAGCCGGTCTTTTCCTGGAATTGGGCAACGCGGACGTAGCCGATGCCGTTATCCAGCATCTTGCTGCGCACGCTGCGAACCTTGATGACGTCGCGAACAATCTTCAGCACGATGGGCTGAGGACGGTCGGCGCGCATGATGGTCAGCGTGATGGGCGACTTGGGCGCGCCACGCATGAGCTTGACCGCATCGTTCAGGGTCATGCCCTTGGTGGGCGTGTCGTCGATCTTGATGATGAGGTCACCGGCCATGACGCCGGCGCGCGCGGCGGGCGTATCTTCGATGGGCGAGATGACCTTGACGAAGCCGTCTTCCGCGCCAACTTCGATACCCAGGCCGCCGAACTCGCCTTGGGTCGCCGTCTGCATTTCACGGAACGCGTCGGCATCCAGATAGGCCGAATGCGGGTCAAGGTTCGAGACCATGCCCGAGATCGCGTTGTCGATCAGGGTCTTGTCGTCGACCGCTTCGACATAGTTGTTCTTGATGGCCGCGAAAACATTGCTCAGTTGCCTGAGCTCGTCCAAGGGCAAAGGGCTGCCGCGCTGGGCGACTGCCGTCACCCCTACGCTAAGCAATACGCCAGCCACCGCACCGATGGCAATCAGACCGAAACCGCGAAACTTGCGAGTGCCCATGCACACTTCCCGAATTTTGTTTTCGCCGATGGGGGTTTGGTAATTTACCAACGACTTGTACCTACCAACCTATTGGGCCAGCCACTGGGCCGGGTCCACAGGAGCGCCACGATGGCGAATTTCAAAGTATAGGCCGGATTCCACTTGGCCGCCGGTTGCCCCTACCGTAGCAATAGTATCGCCACCTGTCACCGAATCCCCCACCCGTTTGAGCAGACTTTGGTTGTAAGCATAGACCGTCAGGTATTGCTGCCCGTGATCCACGATGATGAGGTTGCCAAAACCACGCAGCCATTCGGCGTAGACCACCGTGCCGGGGGCCACGACTTTGACGGGCGTGCCCTCGGGCGCGCGCAGCACCACGCCGCGCCAGACGCCGCCGTCGGGGCGGTCGACCCCGAAGCGGCCCTGCACCTGGCCGCGCACCGGCATGGCCAGGCCATGCTTCAGGCCGTTGCCGCCGCCCACGGGCGGGGCAGCACGGGTCTGCTGCGCCGATGCGCTGCGGGTTGGAGTGGTCTCGGCCTCGGCGGGTTCCGCCTTTTTTGGAGGATCTTCCGATTTGGCGGGCGCCTGGTTCGGCGCTTGGGTCGGCGCCTGGGCCGGATCGGTCAGGCGCGTGTGTTTTTGTTCAGCAGGACGTAATCCGGCGGCATCCGGATCGGCGACGGCGACCGGGCCACGGCTTTGGCGCGACGCCGCTTCGACCTGCTCGCGCGCCTGGGCGGCGTCGCGGGCATCGCGGCTATCGCGATCGCGGCGGGCGGCGATTTCGGCAGCCCGCTTGCTATCGGCCTCGGCTTTCTTGCGGGCCTCGTCGGCGCGGCGCTCGGCTTCGGCGCGTTTGCGGGATTCTTCAGCGGCGCGGCGCGCCTCTTCAATGCGGCGGGCCTCTTCGGCTTTCTTGCGTGCCTCTTCGGCCTTGCGAGCTTCTTCGATCTGCTTGGCAATCGCCGCGTCCAGATCGGTGATCAGGCGCGACAGGCGCTGGTCATCACGCCCCAGCTTGTTGGCTTCGGCGCGCTGGGCGGCGATCTGCCCTTCCAGTTGCGCCAACAGCGTGGCGCGTTCTTTCTGCTGCCCGACCAATGCAGCCTTCTGCTCGGACGTTTCGGCCACGACTTTTTCAATCTCGGCACGGCGGGCGTCGGCGCGCGTTTGCAGCGCGGCCAGACGGTCGATGTCGGCCCGCAGTGCCTTGACGGCATTGGCACGTGCCTGCGACACGTAGTCCAGGTAGCCCAGATTGCGGCCCAGCACCTGGGGATCGTCGCCGGACAGCAGCGCTGTCCAGGGCGATAGCCCGCTGGTGTATTGGGTGCGAAGCTGATCGGCCAGTTCGGTACGACGCTTGGCCAGCACCGTTTCCTGCACGCCGATCTGCTTTTCGAGGCTGGTCAGGTCCGTCTGCGCCTGGCGCCCGGCATCGGCCAGTTCGCGCAGGCGCAGATTGATCTTCGAGATGGCCGATTCCGACTGCTTGAGCGCGTCGGCGGCTTCCTTGCGGGCGGCTTCGCGCCCGTCGATCTCTTTTTGCAGATTCTCGATACGGTCGCGCAGCGCCGCCTGCTGACGCTCGGCGTCAGACTGGCGGCCGGCAAGGTCGTTGGGCGCGGCGCGAGCCGATAGCGCCCCACCGGTCAACATGACCGCCAACAACAACCCTGCCGTGCGACGCATAGAGATATCAGTCCTTCTTAGCCTTGCCTTGAGCGGCAACCGCAGCCATGGCCGCCTCGATCTCGGCGGCATCGCCCAGATAATAGTGGCGGATCGGGCGCAGGTCATCATCCAATTCGTAGACCAGCGGCTGGCCAGTGGGGATGTTCAGGTTGACGATGTCGTCATCGGACACGTTGTCCAGATGCTTGATCAGCGCGCGCAGGCTGTTGCCGTGGGCGGCGATCAGCACGTTGCGACCGGCGCGGATGGCCGGGGCGATGGAATCGTTCCAGAACGGCAGCACCCGGTTCACGGTGTCTTTCAGGCACTCGGTGGCGGGCAGCTGATCGGCCGGGATCTTGGCGTAGCGGCTGTCAAAACGCGGGTGGCGTTCGTCGTCCAGCGACAACGGTTCCGGGGCGATGGCGTACGCGCGGCGCCAGATCAGGACCTGTTCGTCGCCGTACTTGGCGGCGGTTTCAGCCTTGTTCAGGCCTTGCAGCGCGCCGTAGTGGCGTTCGTTCAGGCGCCAGTTCACACCCACCGGGGTGTACATCGCGTCCATGGCGTCCAGCGCGATCCACAAGGTGCGGATGGCGCGCTTGAGCACCGACGAGTACGCCAGGTCGAACGTGTAGCCTTCTTTCTTGAGCAGTTCGCCGGCTCGGCGAGCCTGTTCGCGGCCGGTTTCGGTCAGGTCGACGTCGGTCCAGCCGGTGAAGCGGTTTTCCAGATTCCACTGGCTTTCGCCGTGGCGCATCAGAACAAGTTTATGCATGGTTTGGCACGCTTTCCGCGCGGGTTAAAGTTAAAGGATGGTTAAAGAATGCGCTCATTTTATAATTGAGTGATTTTGCCCTTGATTTTGCCCCGGCGCACTCGTCCAATTCCCTGGCGCGGCGCCCGCGGGTTGGCCGAGGGTTCGCCCATATCCGGCTAGCTGCCGCACTTCAGGATGACCCGTGGATCTTTTGCAATTCTTGCTCGATAAAAACAACGTCTTCATCGTCGGCGTCGCCGTGATCTCCGGCGTGATGCTGGCGATTCCCGCCCTGCGCAAGGGCCGCAGCGGCTCGGCCGTCAGCACTGGCGAGGCCATCCAGATGGTGAACCAGCGCAACGCCGTCTGGGTGGACGTGCGTCCCGTCGAACAATTCCAGGCCGGCCACATCGCCCAGGCACGAAATGTGCCGGCAGCCGACATCGAACAGAAAGCCGCCTCGCTGCCCAAGAACAAGCCGCTGGTTGTGGTTTGTGACAATGGCCGCGATTCGGCCCGCGTGGCCGCCAAGCTGCGCGCGCAAGGCTTTGCCGACGCGGTGCCGCTCGATGGCGGCATGCGCGCCTGGTCGGCCGCCAGCCTGCCGGTCACCCAAAAGGGCTGAACCGGGGCTGTCCCATCATCAATCTTGAATCTATCGAGGAGCGCCTATGAATAAAGTCGTCATGTACAGCAAGGACTACTGTCCCTATTGCTCACGCGCGAAGGCCCTGCTCGAGCAGCGTGGCGTGACCGACCTGGAAATCATCCAGATCGACCGCGATCCGTCACAGCGCGATGTCATGATCGAACGTACCGGCCGACGCACCGTGCCGCAAATCTTCATCGGCGATACTCATGTCGGCGGTTGCGACGACCTGATGGCCCTGGACCGCTCGGGTGGCCTTGCCCCCCTGCTGAACGGCTAATCGCTTCTACTTTTGCCCCCTCCACCAACGGAATCACTCATGGCTGATCAAGACCAAAACACCCAGCAAGAAGGCGGCAACGACGCGCCCTCGTTCAACCTGCAACGCGTCTACCTGAAAGACCTTTCGCTGGAAATGCCGAACGCGCCTCACGTCTTCCTGGAGCAAGAAGCGCCCCAGGTTGAAGTCAGCATCACCGTGGGCGGCCAGCGTCTGGCCGACACCGTGTTCGAAACCACGGTCACCGTCACCGTCACCACCCGCATCAACGACAAGGTCGTGTACCTGGTCGAAGGCACGCAAGCCGGCATCTTCGAAGCGGCCAACATCCCCGAAGAACAGCTGGATCCGCTGCTGGGCATTGTTTGCCCGACGATGCTGTACCCGTACCTGCGCGCCAACATCGCCGACGCGATCACGCGCACCTCGATGCCGCCGCTGCACCTGACCGAAGTGAACTTCCAAGCGCTGTACGAACAGCGCCTGGCCGAGTTGCAACAGCAGCAGCAAGGCGCCGCCAACGGCAACGGCAATGGCAGCGATTCGGGCATCATCCTGCCCGCCAGCGCCACCCGCCAGTAAGCGCGTCCGCCCCGATGAACCATCCCGCTCTGCCGCGCTTGCGCGTTGCCGTCCTGGGTGCGGGAAGTTGGGGCACCGCGCTGGCGGCGGCCGCCAGCCGCCGCCACCCCACCGTCCTTTGGGCGCGCGACGCCGCGCAGGCCGCCGACATGGCCGCCTCGCACGAAAATGCGCGCTACCTGCCGGGCATCACCCTGCCCCCATCCCTGAATTTTTCGTCCGATCTGGACGCCACGCTGCGCAGCCTGCAAGCGGACGACGCGCGTGCGCTGATCGTGCTGGGCGTGCCCGTGGCCGGCCTGGCCGCGACCTGTAGTGAACTGGCCCGCCGCCTGCCGGTGCTGGGCCTGCAAGACACCCCTATCGTCTGGACGTGCAAGGGCTTTGAAGCCGACACGGCCAGGCTGCCCCACGAGATCGTGCGCGAGGCCCTGCCCGGCGCAATCGGCGGCGCCTTGTCCGGCCCGTCGTTTGCGCGCGAAGTGGCCCAGGGCCTGCCCGTGGCGCTGACCGTGGCCAGCACCCATACCGCTTTGCGCGATGCCACCACCGCCGCCTTGCACGGCGCGGCGCTGCGCGTCTACGCCAGCTCGGACCTGGTCGGCGTGGAAGTCGGCGGCGCCCTGAAGAACGTGATCGCGGTGGCCTGCGGCATCGGCGACGGCCTGGCGCTGGGCACCAACGCACGCGCCGCGCTGATCACGCGCGGCCTGGCGGAAATGACGCGCTTTGGCGTCGCGCTGGGTGCGCGCGGCGAAACGTTTGCCGGGCTGACCGGCCTGGGCGACCTGGTCCTGACTGCCACCGGCGAACTATCCCGCAACCGCCGCGTGGGACTGGAAATCGGCGCCGGACGCAAGCTGGTCGATATCCTGGCCAGCGGCATCACGGCCGAAGGCGTGCGTTGCGCCCGCGCCGCGCGTGACCGCGCCCGCGCCATCCATGTCGAACTGCCCATCACCGAAGCCGTCTGCGCCGTGTTGTTTGACGGCGTCGCCCCCATGACCGCCGTGTCGGCCTTGCTGGCGCGCGACCCGCGCGATGAAAGCGCTGACGAAATTGCGAACGTCAGCGCGAACTCCAGCGGCCCGCTGGACGAATCCCTGGGCGGCCATCTTTGATTTCTTCCTGACAACAAAAAACCTGCCCATCCCGAGGAGACATCCTTCATGACGCAAACCCGACAATTCCGGGTCGGCCCGCTTCTGCGCGGCCTGTGCCTCAGCCTGGCCGCCGTGTTGCCGGCCGCCGCCCACGCCGACTGGCCGGATCACCCCATCCACATGGTGGTGCCGTTTCCGCCGGGCTCGTCCCCGGACATCCTGGCGCGGACGATTTCGGAGCCGCTGTCGCAGGCGCTGGGCCAGCCCATCGTGATCGACAACAAGCCGGGCGCCGGCGGCAACATCGGCACGCGCGTGGTTTCGCAGGCCAAGCCTGACGGCTACACGCTGCTCTACACGATCAACGGCCCGCTGGTCACCGCTCCTACGCTGTACAAGAAAACGCTGGGCTACGACCCGGTCAAGGACCTGGCGCCGGTCAGCCTGGTGGGCACCAGCCCCAACGTGCTGGTCGTGCCGGGCAGCCTGAAGGTCGATAACGTCCAGGACTTCGTCAAGCTGGTCAAGGGACGCGGCAATTCGCTGAACTACGGGTCGGTGGGGCCGGGAAGTTCGGCGCATCTGGCCATGGAGATGTTCAAGGAAAGCGCGGGCGTGGACCTGGCGCACATCCCCTATTCCGGGTTCCCGCAGGTTATTACCGCCATCATCGGCGGCGACGTGCAGGCCGGTTTCATGGTGCCCGCCATCGCGGTGCCGCAGGCGCGCGACGGCAAGGTCAAGCTGTTGGCGGTGACCAGCCTGCAACCCAGCGAAGCGCTGCCGGGCGTGCCGACGATGGCCTCGCAAGGCTATCCCGACTTCGAAGCCATTTCGTGGAACGCGGTGCTGGTTCCGGCGGGCACGCCCACGCCCATCATCGAACGGCTGAATAGCGAACTGGCGCGCGTCATCAACAGCGACGCCGTGCGCAAACAGTTGGCGTTGCAGTACTTCACCCCAGCCCCGTCCACGCCCGAGGCGCTGACCCTGCGCATCAAGAACGAAAAAGCGCGTTGGGACCAGGTGATTGAAAAGCTGAAGCTGTCGCTGGATTGAAGCCTGGACCGGCAGGCCCGGCCCCGACCTTACGGGGCCTGCCGCCGCCGGCTTATGAACCGCCTTCGAAGCCCTGCTGACGCCAGGCTTCGAACACCGTCACCGCGACGGCGTTGGACAGATTCAAGCTGCGCTGGCCGGCACGCATGGGCAGCCGCAGGCGCTGCTGCGGCGGGAACATCGCCTGATGTTCGTCCGACAGCCCGGCCGTCTCGCGGCCGAAGACAAACACATCGCCCGGCTTGAACGCCACGTCGGCCACGCTGCGCTGGGCGTGCGTGGTCAGCGCGTAGATGCCAGACGTGTCCGCGCCGGTGTCATCCAGCGCATCCTGCAATGTGTCGTGCACCCGCACGGGCTGCCACTCGTGATAGTCCAGCCCGGCGCGCCGCATGCGGGCGTCATCCAGTTCGAATCCTAGCGGGCGCACCAGGTGCAATTGGGCGCCCGTATTGGCGCACAGCCGGATGGCGTTGCCGGTGTTGGGGGGAATCTCGGGGCAGACGAGGATGACGTGGAACATGGCGGTAGGAAGCTGAGGCTAAGACGGCTGGCGGCGCCAGAGTGGCCGCGTGGCGGAATTGTCGCCGATTTGGGCGGGGCAAGCTGCCGTCGGTGATCAGGGCGTGCGGGCGGCCACCAGCACCGTCACACCGGCCGCGCCCGCCGCGATCAAGGCGGTGGCGGCGGCTTGTACGGTGCTGCCTGTGGTCATCACGTCATCCACCAAGGCCACATGGCGGCCGCGCACCACCGGGGTAGCGCCGAACAGGCCTGCCACCACGCGACGCCTGGCGCGGCGCCCCAAGCCCGTCTGCCGGGGTGTCTCGCGCAGCCGTCGTAGCGCCTGGCGCGCCAGCGGCACATCCAGCTGCGTGGCCAGGCTGCGCGCGATCTCAGCTGCGGGATTCATGCCGCGCAGGCGTAACGATGCGCGGCTGGCCAGCACCGGCGCCAGCAACACGCCTTGCGGCAAACCGCCGTCGCGCCGGATAGCGTCGGCCAGCAAGCACGCAAGCACCGGCGCCATGCTCAGCCGCAGCTGGGTCTTCAGCATGCGGATCAGCGCATCGGCGGGCGGCGTGTAGTCAAAGGCCGCGATGGTCCGCCCGTAGGCGCGCGGCGCGCCCAGGCAAGCCGGACATGCCGACGCCGCAACAGGCAGCCGCAATGCACAGCGCGCACAACGCGGCCGGGCGCCCGGCGGCGGGGCGGTGATATCGGCCGCGCACCCGCTGCACAGGCGCGCGCCCGCCACACGGGTGCCGCACAGCGGGCAGTCGCAGCCCACGCGGGACCAGAGACGCCGCCCCAAGGCCAGTAGGGGCAATCGAAGGCGGCGGCCGGGATGCGCAATAATGGATGCCATCCCTTATGTAATCATGTTCCGCCCCGTGGCCAAGACGCGGGCGCGACCGAAATGTCCCTTCCAGAATCCGCACCGCTACCCTCTCTTCCTATCGTCAGCACCGACGTGCCCAAGCAATTCGCCCGTCGTGGCGACTTGTCCGACGCGCAATTTCTCTACGGTGAAGTCGCGCGCCGCATGTTGGGGCGCTTGCAGTACATCCGGGTACAGCCGCAAGCGATGCTGGATGCAGGCTGCGGCGCGGGCGACAACCTGCCGCTGCTGCGCGAACGCTACCCGGACGCGACTTATACCGGCCTGGACAACTGCGAACCGCTGCTGGAATTGGCCAGAAAGCGCCATGCACCGGCCGGCCTGGGCGCCTGGATCGGCAAGCTGGCGCGGCGCGGGCCGGCCGCCCCCGCGTTCGTCAACGCCGATCTTGCCGAAACGGGCTTGCCTCCGGAATCGCTGGAGCTGGTGTGGTCGAACCTGGCCATGCACTGGCACCGCGCGCCACACGCCGTCCTGGCCGAGTGGCGCCGCATCCTGAAGGTGGGCGGGCTGGCGATGTTTTCCTGTCTGGGGCCGGCCACCTTGCGCGAGTTGCGGCAAGCACTGACCGACGCGGGCTTATCCACCGCCACGCCTTCCTTTGTGGACATGCATGACTTTGGCGACCTGCTGGTGGAAAACGGCTTTGCCGACCCGGTCATGGACCAGGAAATCCTGACGCTGACCTACCGCAGCCCCGAAAAACTCCTGGCCGATGTGCGCGCGCTGGGCGGCAACCCGGCAGAGGGGCGTCGCGGGGGACTGGTGGGCCGCGACTGGCGCGACCGCCTGTGCGCCGCGCTGGAAGGGCAGCGCAACGCGGACGGCTTGATCACGCTGAGTATCGAAGTGGCGTACGGCCACGCCTGGCGCGCCGCCGCGCACCGCACGGTAGCCGGAGAAACCCGGCTCTCGGTCAGCGCCATTGGCGGCCGGCAACGCGGCAACCCATGAAGCGACGGGGCCGGCAGGGGCGGCACGCACCCGCGCGCGTCGCCCTCCCGCCATTGCGCTATCAGTGCAAGCGTTCCGGCAACGGCACGCTGACGCCCGGTTCCGATGCGGACAAGGGCTGCATCGGCTCGGAATTTGCCCGGATGCGACGGCGCAGCACCGCCGTGGGTTCAGCCGGCGCCGCAGCGGGCGCATCACCGCGCCAAGCGTGCGTCATGGCGTCCACCATCAGAGGCAGGTCGCGCAGGCGATGGAACTGGCTACGCAGCCAGCGCGCATCGTTGCCGCTGCGCATGGCATCGTCGCGCAGCGCGGCGATCATGTCGCCCGTGCCCAGCTCTTCCGCCACCGGCATCAGGCGTTGGAACAGCGCACGCAGGTGATCCATCAGGCGCAGACGCTGGCCGTCCGGCGTTACGTAGCTGCCTTGCAGGCCAAAGCGGCAAGCCTGGAAATGGTTGCTGCGGTAGGACAGCCAGGCGTTGTCGCTAGGGTCGTCCTCGCGCATCAGCAGCACGGCCAGGGCCTGCGCGAACGCGGCGATCTGGCAAGCGCGCTCAACGGTCAACGGCGTGTCGCAGACGCGGATTTCAACCGTGCCGAATTCCGGCTTGGGGCGGATGTCCCAATAGAGGTCCTTGATGCTTTCGGCCAGACCATAGGCGCGCAACTGCGCCAGATGGGCCTCGAACTGATACCAGTCCTTGACCTCGGGCGGCATGTGGCCGGCAAGCGGAAAGCTGTTGACGGCATTCAAGCGCGAGCAGGAGAACAGCGTGTCCACCCCCTCGCAGTAAGGCGATGAGGCCGACAATGCGATGAAGTGCGGCACGTAGGGCGACAGGCGACGCAGCAACTTGATGGAGTCGTCGCCGCTTTGAACGCCCAGGTGGATGTGCTGGCCGAACACCGTAAATTGACGCGCCAGGTAACCGTACATTTCGGCCAAATACTGGAAACGCGGGGTGTCGGAAATGGAACGCTCTTGCCAGCGCATGAAGGGGTGGGCGCCGCCGCCGGCGACGGACACACCGACCGCATCGGCCGCCTCGACCAGCGCATCGCGCATTTCGCGCATTTCGGCCAACAGGCCCATGGGGTGCTCGTGCACCGAAGAATTCAGTTCGATCATGGACCGCGTGATCTCGGGTTTGACGCGGTCGGCAATGGGGTGATTGGCCATTTGGGCCAGCAGCTCATCAGAGGCTGCGGTCAGGTCAAAACTGCGGGGGTCGATCAGTTGCAACTCTAGTTCGATGCCCAGGGTGTTGGGGGCCGACGAAATGAACGGGATCGGTTCCATTCCGGACTCCTTTGAATGTTTGTATGAGGGGGTGCGCCGTTCGACCTTGAAGCCCGGAGACGTCCCGGGGGGCACTAGACGGCAGCTTGTGAAATGGATGATAGCCGCAGGTTTGTGGCAAAACGATTGAAAATCGTGACATTTGTGTGCAACATCGCGACGCACCTCGTTTTTCCCTCTGAAGATAAGTGAGCAAGCGCTTACAACTCAGGAACGGCGCGGGTCCCCGGCCGATCGGGCGCGCATCGGCAGGAAATATGCGGTTTTCGAGATGGGGTGGGATAACCCTGAAGCGGGTTATCCCTGATCAAAAACGGGGTCCGGCGACCCTTATTTGCGCCAGAAGATGGGCGTGAACAGCACCAGCACCGTCAGCAATTCCAGGCGCCCGATCAGCATGGCGAAGGTGCATACCCAGATCTGGAAATCAGACAGCACCGCAAAACTGCCCATGGGGCCAACCGGGCCCAGGCCGGGCCCCGTATTGTTGATGCTGGCAAAAATGGCCGAGAACGCGGTGATCGGGTCCAGCCCCGACAGCAACAGCAGGCTGGTGAACACGGCGATGGACAGCCCGTAAAACAGCATGAAAGCCAGCACGGACGACATAGTGCGGGTTTCGACGGCCCGGTCGTTGATGCGCACCGGGCTGACGGCATGCGGGTGCAGCATCGTCACCAGCTCGTTGCGCGCCTGCTTGACCAGCAGGATCGCGCGAATCATCTTGATGCCGCCCCCGGTGGATCCGGCCGACGTGGCAAACCCCGACAGCAGCAACATGGTCAGCGGCGCGAACAGGGGCCACTGGGCAAAATCTGTGTTGGCATAGCCCGTGGTGGTGGCCATGGAAATGGTGTTGAACATGCCGTAGCGCAACGCTTCCAGCGGCTCGGCGTAGACGCCCTTGATGTACAGGAACACCGAAATCACCAGGCCAGCGCCCAGCACGACGGCCAGGTACGGAATGGCTTGCGGGCATTGCAGGTACGCGTTTGCGCTGCGCTGCCGGAAGGCATTGAAGTGCGTGGCGAAGTTGATGCCGGCGATCAACATGAAGACCATGGCCACCATCTCGACCGCCACGGAGTCAAAGTGCGCAAAGCCGTCGTCCCAGGTGGAGAACCCGCCCAGGCCCATCGTAGTGGCCATGTGGCACCAGGCTTCGAACCAGGACAGCCCCACCGCGCGGTACGCCAGGAAACACAGGATCGAAAACACGAAATACACCGCGTACAGCGCCTTGGCGGTGCTGGCGATGCGAGGTGTCAGCCGTTCGTCTTTCATGGGCCCCGGGGTTTCGGCCCGCACGACCTGATGGCCACCCACGCCCAGCAGCGGCAAAATTGCCACCGCCAACACCAGGATGCCCATGCCGCCGATCCAGATCAGCGTGGCCCGCCACAGGTTGATGGATGGCGGCAAGGTGTCCAGGTGGGTCAGCACCGTGGCGCCGGTGGTCGTCAGGCCGGACATGGCCTCGAAATAGGCGCCGGTAAACGACAGCGGCAAGCCGGCCCGGTGAAAGTAGAGCATCAACGGGATCGAGGCCAGTAACGGCAGGCCGGCCCACACGGCCGACACCAGCACGAAGCCGTCGCGGGCGCGCAGTTCGCAGCGGCTGCGCCGGGTCAACGCGGCAAGCGTCCCCCCGATGCCCATCGAAATCAGGAAGCCATGCAGGAACGCATCGCGCGCGGCATCGCCGCCCACATAGGCGATCAGCAATGGAATCAGCATGGTGAGCGCGAACATCACCATGGTCAGACCCAATATGTACAGGGTGCCCAGGACGCGTTTCATGACAGCCTACCCGGCGGCGCCCGGCCCACGGCGGAGCTTGAAAAGTGCGTGCATCAGAAAAAGGACGCCGAAACTTGAAACAGCTTTTCCACGCGCGGCATCTGCCGGCGCGACGGGACGAAGACGATCACGTGGTCGTCCGTTTCAATGACGGTATCGGCGTCGGGCAGGATGATTTCGTCGTCGCGAACCAGCGCGCCGATGCTGGCGCCCTTGGGCAGGCTGATCTGACCCACCGGCCGCCCCACTACCTTGGACGTGGACCGGTCGCCGTGCGCGATGGCCTCAAGGGCTTCGGCCACCCCCTGGCGCAGCCGGTGTACGGCGGCCACGTCTCCGCGCCGCACGTGGCGCAGCAGTTCGCTCATCGTGGCTTGCGACGGGGATACGGCGATGTCGATATGGCTGCCCTGCATCAGTTCGCCATAGGCCTGGCGGTTGATCAGCGCGATCACCTTGCGCGCGCCCAGCCGCTTGGCCAGCAGCGACGACATGATGTTGTCCTCGTCGTCGCTGGTCAGCGCGAGCCAGGTGTCCATGTCTTCGATGTTTTCGCGTTCCAGCAGGGCCTCGTCGGTGCCGCTGCCGTGCAGGACCAGCACACTGTCGGGCAACTGGGTCGCCAGGTATTCGCAACGCTTCAGGTCGCGTTCAATGATGCGAACGCTGTATTTTTCTTCGGCGAGCTGGCGCGCCAGCCGCAAACCGATGTTGCCCCCGCCCGCGATCATGACGCGTCGCACGGCGCGTTCGGCATCACGCAACTGGCGCACGGCGCGGCGCGCATCGCGCGAATCCACCACCAGCACGACCTCGTCGCCCGGGGCGATCACCGTGCCGCTGCCCGCTCGCAGCGGCCGCCCGCCCCGCAGCACGTCAATGACACGCGCTTTCACGTCGGGCCAGACGTCGCGCAACTTGTCGACGGGGGAATGCGCCATCGGGCTGCCATGCCCCACGCGCACGGTCACGACGCTGACCCGCCCTTCGGCAAATTCCACGACCTGTAGGGCTTCGGGGAATTCAATCAGGCTATGCAGGTAGGTGGTGACGCTGCGCTCGGGGCTGATCAGCGCGTCAATGCAAAAGCCCTCTTCGCTCATGAGTTCCGGGTGTTCCGGGAACTCAGCGGAGCGAATACGGGCGATGCGGCGGGGGATATTGAACAACTGGCGGGCGATCTTGCACGCCACCATGTTGGCGGCGTCAGAGGCCGCACACGCGATGAACAGGTCGGTATCGGCCGCGCCGGCGGCTTCCAGCACCGACACCTGCGAGCCGTCGCCATGGACGACGCGCAAGTCGAAATGTTCCTGCAAATACCGAAGCTGCGTGGGATCGGTATCCACCACGGTGATGTCGTTTTGCTCAGACACCAGGTTTTCGGCCACGCTGGTGCCTACGCGACCAGCGCCCATGATCAGGATTTTCATGTGCTGCGCTTGCGCGCCGACTCGATGCCCAATTGCTTGAGCTTGCGATAAAGGTGGGTGCGTTCCAGGCCGGTGCGCTCGGACACACGCGTCATGCTGTGGCTTTCGCGTACCAAGTGATATTCGAAATAGATGCGTTCGAATTCGTCCCGCGCTTCGCGCAGGGGCTGGTCCAGCGAAATGCTGCCCAACTGGCCGTTGGACGTGACCGGCACTTCGTTGGCCGGCGCCGTCGTCAACACAGAGGGGTCAAGCTCGTCTTCCAGCGCCACGGCCGGGCTGACCGCGGCCGGATGCACGGCGACGGGCGCCGGGTGCGGGGCGCGCCCACGAGCCAAACCCGCCGCCACGGTCTTGAGCAGCCGTTGCAGCGTGATGGGCTTTTCCAGGAAATCCATGGCGCCGATGCGCGTCGCTTCCACTGCCGTGTCGATGGTGGCGTGGCCGCTCATCATGATCACCGGCATATCGAGCAGCCCTTGCGAGCCCCACTCTTTCAGCAAACTTACGCCGTCGGTGTCCGGCATCCAGATGTCCAGCAACACCAGATCAGGACGCATGCGAAGGCGAGCGGCGCGCGCTTGCGCTGCGTTTTCGGCCAGTT
The DNA here is from genome assembly GCF_059760425.1 of Achromobacter sp. RT286_PF. Taxonomy (NCBI): domain Bacteria; kingdom Pseudomonadati; phylum Pseudomonadota; class Betaproteobacteria; order Burkholderiales; family Alcaligenaceae; genus Achromobacter; species Achromobacter sp. RT286_PF. The sequence goes on along the minus strand of NZ_JCBAMR010000016.1, from coordinate 5,119 downwards.
CGACCGTGTGTCCTTCGTCGTAAAGGATCTCCGACAAAAGCTCGCGTATACCAACTTCGTCGTCAACCACCAGAATTCTGGCCATAAAGCATCCCACCTATTGCGTAGCCGCATTATCCTTTTCTTGCGCGGTCGCGTCCATAGTGTCTGCCCCGGTGGTCACCGCCAACCGGGTCAACAAGATGGAAATCCGCGCCCCCCCTTCCTTGCGGTTAGCAAGGTCGATACGCCCGCCGTGCTCTTCAACGATCTTGCGCACGATTGCCAATCCTAACCCAGTCCCGTGGGACTTTGTGGTTACGTAGGGCTCGAACGCGCGCTGCATCACCTGCGCCGGAAAGCCCGGCCCCGTGTCCGCAACGGTAAATCTCAGGGCCTGTTGGTCGGCCCGATCCGGCTGCTCGCTGCGCATCAACTGCGTCGTCACGCTGACCCGCCCCTGGCCGCCCGACTCGGCGATGGCGTCACGGGCGTTGGACAGCAGGTTGTGAATGACCTGGCGCAGCTGGGTAGGGTCGCCCTCGATCTCGGGCAGGCCCGGTGCCAGCGACACATCCAGATTCAAGGCCTTGCCCGTCGCGCGTGAAACGCCGCCGTCCGGCTCCCAGCCGTATAGCGACAGCACGTCGGCCACCAGCGCATTGAAGTCGATGCGCTGCATGACGGCTGGCGGCGTGCGCGCGTATTCGCGGAAGTCGTCCACCATCTGCTTGAGCGAAGCCACCTGGTTGACGATGGTATTGGTGGACCGCTGCACGATCTGCGCCTCGGCCGGTTGCAGCTTGCCTTCCAGCTTCATGGCCAGCCGTTCGGCGGACAGCTGGATGGGCGTCAGCGGGTTCTTGATTTCGTGGGCGAGGCGACGCGCGACTTCGCCCCAGGCCACGGTACGGTTGGCGGAAATCACTTCGGTAATGTCGTCGAACACCACCAGATAGCCGTTGCCGCGCCCGTCCACGCGCAGATGGGTGCCGCGCGCCAGCAGCGTCAGGGGCTGGGGCGCGGTGGGCGCATCGGCCTGGGCCGGGCCGATCTCGAACTGCTGCTGCCAGTGCTGGCGCTCGGATCCCACCGCCGCGTGCGTCGAGAACGCCTGGCGCACGATGTTCGCAAATTCCAGCATGCCGTCCACGGTTTCCAACGGCCGGCCGATGACCGAACGCAGGTCGACGCCCAAAATCGTCTGCGCGCCCTGGTTGACCGTCGTCACGCGGAACGACTCATCAAACACCAGCACCCCGGACGACAGGTTCGACAGCACGCTTTCCAGATAGACGTTGGACCGTTCCAACTGCTGACGATTGCTTTCCACCATGCGGCGCGCCTCGTCCAGCTGGCGCGTCATGGCATTGAACGACCGCGTCAGCTGGCCGACTTCGTCGCGTTCCGGGGGTTCAGGTAGCGGCCGGTAATCCCCCACGCCCACCGCCTGCGTGCCGCCGGCAAGACTCAGCAGCGGCCGCACCAGGCGCTTGGATAGGGACAGCGCCACCGCAATAGCGCCAAACGCGGCCAGCAGCAGCGCCAGCGTCAGGGTGATGCCATACAGCTTGCGCAACCCCAGCCGCGACAGGGCCAGTTCCTGATAATCCCGAAAGCCCTGCTGCACCAGATTGGCGTTATGCGCGATCTGTTCCGGCACGGGTTGCAAGAGTTGCAGCCAGCGCGGCTCGGACGTGGCACCCAGCAGATTGTCGTAGCGGTCGGGCCCGGTCAGCGGGATCACGACCCGCAAATGCAGCCCGCCCTCGGCGCCCGGGGTGACGGGATCGTCGGCTTCGGCCGCGGAATAGCCGCGCGACAGGCGCAACTGATTCATGACGGTGGACGGCGGCATCGCCGGCAGCAACTGGCCGTACTGGCTGGTGGAAAACGCCACCATGCGGCCACTGCCCGTGAAGACCATGGCCTCTTGCACGCCGTTGGCCTCGCGCAGACGGGTCAACGCCAGCGTCACGCCGCTATCGGTATTGCGATTCAGTTCGACGGCCATGGAGCGCGCGCGCGCGTCCAGGTCGGCCAGCAGCGAGTCCAGGGCGGCGCGGCCCAGGTTCAGGCCGGCTTCCAGGGCGGTATCGACCCGCACGTTGAACCAGGATTCGATCGAGCGGGACATGAACTGCACCGACACGGTGTAGATCAGCGCCCCCGGCACGACGCCAATCAAGGCGAAGGCCAACGAAAAGCGCGCGGTCAACCGCGCGCCAAATTGCCGACGCCGGATCTGACGCGCCAAGCGCACCGTCAGCGCCACCACCCAGATAAACAGCGCCAGCGCGAAAATGCCGTTCAGCACCAGCAACGTATCGTAGTAACGCGCAAAGCGCGACGCATTGCCCGTGGACCACGCCAGCAGGCCCAGCAACGCCAGGCCACTTACGGCCCCCACCATCAGGGCCAGCCGAAGCAATAGCCTCATGAGGGATCTTTCTCCTGGTCGCTCAGCATGAACGAGAACTCCGTCCAGGGCGTGCCTTGCGCCCACGAACTGCTATTTAGTGCATTCACCTGGAACGGCCGGGGCAAGAGCGAGGTGTCCAGGCGCAGCCGCAGCTGCCCGCCGTACAGCACGCCGGCGTCAAAATCGGCGGCATCCGCCACCGACCAGTTGCGGATATGGCGGATGACGCTCATGGCGTCGTCCAGCGAGGCCACCGGAAACGAAAGTTCGCCGACGCCCGCGCGCCACTGCCGCGTCAGCGCGTTATAGACGACCCGCCACGTGCGTGAGGTGTCCACCAGCGACTTGTCGAACCAATACCAGCGCTGTTGCGTCATGGTCAGGTCGGCCGTGAAATACAAGGGGACGCCGCGCTGGGCGGCGTCCCGCAACTGCTGGTTCAATTCGAATTCAATGTCGGCATCGATCTCGAGCTTGCCATTGCGTACCGCGGGCTCTACCCGCGTCACCCGGGGCTCGGCGGCATGAACGTCGCCGCCCGGCACGGAACAAAGCAAGGTAGATACCAGCAACAACCCTAGAAATAAACGCGAAATAGTGGACATACGACACCGCAACACCGTCATGCCCCTATTCTTGGTGATTCAGGACTGCTTGGCAAACAAGGCGTAGAAAAAGCCGTCATGTTGCTCGACCGGTGTTGCATCGAGCGCAACTGGCAGCAACTGGCCGGGCGCATCCAGCCGTTGGGCTTCGGGGTGGCGTTGCAGGAATTCAAGCGCCTGGCGCGCCCCTTCGATCGGGAAAACCGAGCACGTCACATAAAGCAGCCGGCCGCCGGGCGCCACGGTCTTCCACAGGGAATCCAGGATCCTGGCCTGCAAGGTGGCGGTGCGCCGCACGTCGTTTTCGCGACGCAGCCAGCGGATGTCGGGGTGGCGGCGCACGATGCCCGATGCCGTGCAGGGCACGTCGGCCAGCACGGCGTCGAAAGGCTTGCCGTCCCACCAGGCATCCAGGTCGGCCGCATCGGCCGCCTCCAGGCGCACGCGCTTGCTGGCCAGCCCCAGGCGGTCCAGGTTTTGTTCCACGCGTTCCAGCCGTTCGCCGTCGGCGTCCAGCGCGACCAGATCGATATCGGCCAGTTCCAGCAGGTGCGCGGTCTTGCCGCCCGGCGCCGAGCAGGCGTCCAGCACGCGCATGCCGTCAGTGGGCGCCAGCAGTTCGGCCGCCAACTGCGCACCCGCGTCCTGCACCGACCACCACCCTTCGGCAAAGCCGGGCAACTGTGTCACGGGTTTGGGGCTGCCAAGCACCAGGCCGGCCTGACCGACCGGTTGCGCCTCCAGGCCCGCGTCCTGAAACGCCGCCAGGACCTGTTCGCGGCTGGCGCGGCGGCGGTTCACGCGCAGCGTCAGCGGCGCCGGCACATTGGCCGATTCCAGAATCCGCTGCCAATCCTGCGGATACGCGATGCCCAATTGCTTGACCCACCAACCCGGGTGGTTCCACTGCGCCTCGGGGCTGTCGGCCACCGCAGCGTCAAGCGCCACCCGCTCGCGCAGGAAGCGGCGCAGGCAGGCGTTGAGCATGCCCTTGAACGACGCAAGGCTGCGCGTATTGGACGCCGCCGTCACCGCCTGGTCCACGACCGTGTGGGCCGCATAAACCGGCATGCCCGGCAACTGCGCGGCGGCCTCGCCCTCTTCTTTCAGCAGCGTCAGCGACACCAGCAGCAGCGATTCGAACAACACGCTGGGGTAACGCTGAACCAACTCACGGCCCACGGCATCGGCCCAGCCCAGGTATCGCATCGCATGAAAAGATACCGCCTGGGTCGCCGGGCGCAAGGCAACGCTGACATCGGTCAACGCGTCCGTCAGGGAACGGCCGTCCAGCACACTCTCGACCACCCCCGCGCTGGAAAGAAGTACGGAGGAAAGCGGAGGGGCAAGATGGGGGGAGTCGGAACGCGTGGACATGGTGGGAATTCTGAGAATAAGACCGATATGGTAGCCGGACCTGGACGAATGGCGCTGGCCAGATCAAACTGGCCGCTGCCTAGGAGCCCGCTTTATGTCCACCGCCACCTTGCTGTTGTTCATCCTGGCCTCGGCCGTCGCCATCATCACCCCCGGCCCCACCACGCTGCTTGCCATGAGCAACGGCTCGCGCCACGGCGTGCGCGCCGCCAGCTGGGGCATGGCCGGCGCGGTACTTGCCGACTTGATTCTGGTCGGCTCGGTGGCTTCCGGTTTGGGAGTGGTGCTGGCCGCGTCTGAAGTCGCATTCCAGATTATTAAATGGGTGGGCGCGGCGTATTTGGCCTATCTGGGCTGGAAGATGCTGCGGTCGGATGCTGCGTTGGTATTGCCGTCTGCGGCTACGGATATAGAGCGACCGGCCGGCTTGGCGCTGGGGATGCGCAGTTTTCTGGTGGCGCTGACCAATCCCAAGGCGCTGTTGTTCATGTCTGCGTTCTTGCCGCAGTTTATTGATCCCCAGGCACCGCTATTGGTGCAATACGCGATCGTGGCGGGGGTGCTCGCCACGATTAATGTGCTGACGATGCTGGTATATGCGGCGTTGGGTGCGCAGATGGTGCGGGTGTTCAGAGGCTCGGGGTTACGGTGGCTGAACCGCGTTTGTGGCGGCGTGATGATTGGGCTGGCGGGGATGCTGGCGGTTTATCGGCGGGGGGCGGGGTAGGTTTTTGGG